>CAZVFR010000010.1:0-27318 GCA_964626505.1 uncultured Methylococcaceae bacterium | reverse complement strand
CAGTTCGACCTCTGCGGAGGCCACAACGTTTACATTATGGCCGTCGGCGAGTTTCGGCAAGCGGATCGCGGAAACCTGCCAGCCTCTATGTACCAGGGTGCCGGTAAACGGAGGTTTACCGACAATATTGCCGGTTAGGCGTATCTCGGTGGGGTCGAATCCGGATTTGATTGTTACACGGCTGCTTTCCTGCTCTTGGCGGACGGGCTCGAAATCGAAATGTTTATGTAATACCTTGGAACAGCCTTCGTGTACTTTTCGGGCTACAGCGCCGATGTCCGAATCCGAGAATGATGCAACATCTTCTTCAATAAAATCAACAAAACGGGCCTCTTGCTGCAACAAGCCCAAAAGTTGCAGGGCTGCGTCCGGGCTGGCCTCTTTTAAGTTTGATGTGGGTTTGGCGGCGGCAACTTGTGCCTGCTCAGGGATTGGTTTTTGGGGCTTTTCCGCCGCGGGTTGGTCTTGCGGTTTGGATGCCGCTGGGCTTTTGTCTTTTCTAACCAGGCCAATAATGATGATACTGAGCAGTATGATCAACAATATCGCTTCAATAAATGCGAGACCTGCTAAACCTAGGTGTAGCAGGTCTAAGGTGTTGGGCACTCCGGATAGATCGAGTTTCATCGGAAAATTCCTCAAGGAAAATTGTTTTTAGGTAACCGAATGTGAATTCGGCTACGCTCTTGGTGGGTCTGTTTTTATAATTAGTCAGGTTGCGCTCAAATTGTGTTGAGTACAAGGTTTCAGGGTGCTCTTTGGCTTGCGGCAAACATCATCGTTTGTAAGACCTTTCTAGCGGCTTGATGCCGTTTTCTCGTTAAATAGCGATCGACCGCGGCAACCTCTACATTTTCCGCTAGAAACGTTTCACGTATGGGTAATAGCTTGCTTTCACAGCGTTTCAAGATCAAATTGGCCGCATCTCGGGAATCCATTCGCTTTTGTTGGAATTGTTTAATCTCGCCGCCCAGACAACGGTGATATTCAGCGGTTTCAGATTTTATTTTGCTAATCGTTTCGTCAGATAAGGTTGATGCTTGCCATTGTTCTTCGGCTTGCAGGTTGCTAGCGCTTACACATCCTATAACCAGAATCAATCTGATTAAATGGTGGTTCATTTGATTCTCCGAGTTTAGCTATGAGGTAATTCTACGCGAAGTAGGCCTAAGAAAAAATACGCGCTTGATCTGGCGTCGACGGTGTTTTGCGAACTGTAACAAGCGGATTCTGTGGAACCAGGCAATTAATTGCTGCATTGCAAAGTGGTTTATTGTTATATTCAGGCAGGTTAGAATTTGTTATAGATGAACGCATGTCGGAAACACTAATGGGCTTTCGGGACAAACTGGTCGGTGGCGAAACTTTATTGGGGACGATGATTACCTTGCCGTCTCCCGAAATGGTCGAGATCATGGTCGATGTGGGCTTCGATTGGTTGTTTATCGATTGCGAACACGGTGCGTTCGACGCAAGTACAGCCCAGTCCTTGTTGCAAGCCGCGGGTAATCGGTGCCCGGGTGTTATTCGCGTTCCGAATAGCGATGATGTTTGGATTAAGAAGGCATTGGACATTGGTGCAAGCGGAATTATCGTTCCCCAAGTCAATTCCGCGGCACAAGCGCGTGCAGTTGTCTCGTCATGTAAATATCCGCCAACCGGAAGCCGTGGAGTTGGGATAGGCAGAGCACATGGCTACGGTGCCCGATTTAACGAATACGTGGCTGATGCCAATAACCAGGTTGCGGTAATCGTGCAGGCTGAGCATATCGATGCGGTTAACCGAATTGAAGAAATTGCCACAGTTCCCGGTATTGATGCAGTATTGATCGGACCCTACGATTTGTCGGCTAGTCTGGGTAAGATTGGACAATTGGACGATCCTGAATTGATTGCCGCGATTGAAAAAGTTCGAATTTGTTGCAGTGACGCAGGTATACAACTGGGGTTTTTCGGTATCAACGCAGATGCGGTAAAACCGTATATTGCCCAGGGGTATACGCTTATCGCGGTGGGTGTTGACGTGCTATTCGCAAGTAGCGCCGCGATGTCTACATTGGCTGCGTTAATCGACGATAAGAAATAGTATTATACGGCTTATTACTCCGGTTTAACCGACATTCATCTCGCCAAATGGATCGGCTTTTATGGTAAATCTTCGCTCGCGAATCGTACTACCGCTGACGGTCGTCGTGGTTTTGGTCTTGTTAGCCACGATCGGTGTGCTGCGGTTGCAGGCCGAACATGCGATAGTTGATTATGCGGCTGGACATGGCCGTTATATTCAACGTCTATACCAGGCGAAACTTACCGAGCATAGCGAAAAAATGGTCGCGATATTAGTGACCCTGGAGCGCAACGAAGCACTGAAACAAGCCCTTAAGCAAGGTAATCATAGTTTGTTGTTTGAACTGAGCTTGAGTTTGTTCGAAGAACTCAAGTCCAGAAATCTTATCAGCAGTTTAGCCTACGCGGACTCACAACGCGCCAATCTTTTACGCGTCGAAAATCCTGGGGTTTCAGCCGGAACTATGAATGAAGTTGCGGCACTGGAAGCCGGACGTAGCGGCAAAATCGCGCGTGGTTTGGAGATGGGGAAGTATGGGCAACTAAGTTATTGGGTCGTTGCACCGTGGTACGAGAAAGATCTTCTATTGGGCTTTGTCGAGCTAGGAACTAATATCAACCAGATTCTGTTTCGATTGAGCAATTTATTAGAGCCGGCGTTGTTTGTCGCGATCAACAAAGATTATTTGCACCGCGCGGATTGGCCACAGCTGCAAGGGGGTACAGGCGTAAACGCGAGCTGGGAGAGTTATCCTAATCATGTTTTGATTCCAGTCGAATCGGCAAGCTTTTCATCCGAGGTTTTGCATTTTATTGGTGAATCGCTAGGTAAGCCCAATGGGGATTCGATTCCGCGATTTTCCTCGAGTGGGGCGCATTATTGTCTGATTAAATTTCCGCTATTCGATGCAAACAAGAATTTGGTCGCCGAAATCGTAGCGTTGGTTGATGTAGCCAAAGTCGTAAAGCAATCGAATCGAGCGTCAACCATCGTGATTGCCGCGGTAACAGTGGTTGGACTGGGCGTTCTGGCGGTCTTCTTTATGTTGTCTGAAGCCACTCAGAAACAACTGGTTGCGTCTCGCCAACAACTTGTTCAGACGAAAGATGAGTTGAAGGAAAAGTTTAATCAAAGGACTCGCGAGCTTCGCCGCAGTGAGACCAATTATCGCCAATTGGTGGAAAATGCCAACAGCATCATCCTGCGTTGGGATCCGAATGGTTTTGTGACCTTTTTCAATCAATTCGCGCAAAAATATTTTGGTTATTCGGACAAAGAAATTGTTGGCCGTAACGTGCTAGGGACCATAGTTCCGGATAGAGATCCCGTCAACCGTCGTGATTTGCACAAAATGATTCGGGAACTTTCGGAATATCCGGTAGGTCATGGCGACAATGAATTTGAGAATATCAAGCGTGACGGGACTCTGGTATGGATTTCCTGGACAAATCGGGTGATCAGGGATGATCAGGGTAAGGTCGTCGAGATTCTTTCGATCGGCCAGGATATTAGTGCCAAAAAGAACACTGAGAACGAATTGAAACTGGCTGCTTCGGTGTTTGAAAATATTATCGAAGGTGTGATGATAGTCAATGCCAACGGAGAGATTCTACGCACCAATCACGCATTTACAAACATTACCGGATATATCCAGGAAGACGTAATGGGGAAGACTCTCGAAACATTTTTTGCTTCGGAATACCACGGTCCTGGGTTTTATCAGCAGATGTGGCAAAAGTTAGTCGATGAAGGATTATGGCAGGGCGAAGTCTGGAATAAACGCCAGTCAGATGAAACTTATCCCCAGTGGTTAAGTATCAGTGAAATTCATAACGGTGACGAGGAAACATCGCGCTACGTTTGTGTATTTGCTGACATTACCGAGCAAAAACACAACGAGGAACAGATTAATCGCTTGGCGCATTTCGATTCGTTGACTAATCTACCCAACCGAATTTTATTCCAAGATCGTTTGAATCAAGCGTTGGCGGAGGCCAAGCGCAAAAAATTGTGCGTCCCGCTGCTTTTCCTGGATTTGGATCGTTTTAAAGTCGTAAATGACTCGTTAGGGCATGGTGCCGGTGATCTATTATTACAACAGGTTGCGAAACGTTTGGCCGAATGCTTACGCGCGTCGGATACGCTGTCACGCATGGGGGGTGACGAGTTTACGATTATATTGGGCGCGCTGGATTCACTGGACGAACTTATCGTCAGCGTTACCAAAGTCGCGCACAATATTTTGACTGAGTTTTCCAAACCCTTCGATTTGGAAGGAAACCAAGTGGTGGTATCCATCAGCATTGGAGTTGCGACCTATCCGGAAGACGGTCAGATACTATCAGATTTGCTAAGGAAAGCCGATATGGCTATGTACCATGCCAAGCAGGAATCGCAGGGGTTTTTCTTTTATCAGCCGGAATGAGCGCAGCGACCCTTGCCCGCATTTCTCACCAGAGGGTAGATTAAACAGTTACGGTTTTTTTAGGTTCGGTGAGTAGCTACACTCGAGTGGGCACAAAGTATTCCGTAGATACTGTTTTCAAAACAATTCGATGTTATCGGTTTCGGTATTCAAATTAGTTTGCTGAGCTGCAATTGATACTGCTTCCTCGACGCTCTCGCCGTTCATGATCGCATCAAACATCTTAACATCCGATTCGATGGTAAATCGTGACCGAATAAAGTGCTGAAACTCGCGCCATTCGGACGGATTATAGAGGCGGTCGGGTGTGGAGACTATTCCAGGTCGGGTTGGTGTGCATTGGATTGCGTTTGGGACTCTAAACGCGCCATGTGTACGCTTACTTTCCAACTTTCGAAAATAGTAAGTTTAGATGGGAAATTTAAAGTTGCTTGTTCTGGACGTTATTGTTTTTCGACTCTATATCTCAAATAGATTGGATCTATTCGTGCTTTCAATTTTATAAATGCAACTTGGCTGCTCATGTATACCGAATTTTTTTTTTTGGCTAGACTTTGATTGTGACCGTGTAACAGCAATTGATCGTTTTAACCGGTTAGTGTTAATTTCTTGAAATTACGAATATTGGGAGTTCCAGCGATGGCAAGTATTTTGGCGGTAGATGACTCAGCTTCAATGAGGCAGATGGTGTCTTTTACCTTGAAGGGTGCGGGGTACGATGTAGTCGAAGCTGTCGATGGTGTAGATGCCCTGACCAAAGCGCAGGCGAACAAGTTTGATTTGGTTGTCACCGATGTGAATATGCCTAATAAGGACGGGATTACACTAATCCAAGACCTACGCGGTCTGCCTGCGTATAAATTCACCCCTTTGTTAATGTTGACCACCGAATCCAGCATGGACAAAAAGCAGGCGGGTAAGAGCGCTGGGGCAACCGGTTGGATCGTCAAGCCCTTCAATCCGGATCAATTACTGAAGACGGTAAAAAAAGTACTGGATTGATCTCAGCGTTATCCGAATATCCAAGCTTAGCTAGCCCGCATTTCTCACCAGAATGACAATCCCTCGCTTGATCTTTGTTCCCACAAGGAATTTTCTTCACTCGGAAAGACAGTTCGTATTCCGCTCGGTCAGAAAACTCCTTGTGAGAACAAATCTCGGCTCGATCATCTCGCCCTCTGGCGAGAAATGCGGGTTAAAGTAATATGTCGATCGATTTAGCCCAATTCCACCAAGTATTTTTCGAAGAAAGCTTCGAAGGTCTCGATATTATGGAATCGGGCTTGCTGAATTTGGATTTAGGCAGTGTCGATGATGAAGAAATCAACACAATATTCCGTGCGGCACACTCCATTAAAGGCGGTAGTGGTACATTTGGTTTTATGGAGGTTTCTGATTTTACCCACGTCATGGAAACCTTGTTGGATGAGATGCGGGCCGGTCAGCGCGAAGTAAGCCAAAAAGGGTTAGACGTATTGTTGGCAGCGGTCGACTGTTTGCGGGAGATGCTTAGCGCGATACAAAACCAACAGGAGATTGATCAAGATCAAGTCCTTGTCTACAAGCGTAGGCTGGATGAAGAATTAAACGCAGCCGCGGATGCGACGAACACGTCGGATGAAGGCCCCACCGCTGATCCGTTAAACGCTTCTAGTTTAGAGACCAACCAAGATTCTGGCTGGCATATCGCGTTCAGTCCACATGTCCATATGCTGAAATTGGGGAATGAGCCCCTGCGTATGTTCCGTGAATTAGAGGAAGTGGGGGAGCTGACCGTCGTCGCTGATGATCAGGGATTACCCGGATTGCGTGAATTGGATGCAGAAGAATGCCATTTGTCCTGGGATCTTAAGGTGGTCGGACAAATCGCCAAAGATGACATACACGAAATTTTCGATTGGGTTGAAGATGATTGCGATATGGCGATTCAGTCGCTCGCCGATCGAGATGCGTCACGAGACGGGATTGAACCTGCCGAAATACAAGCAAATGTCGATTCCCCTATGCCACCCGAGGTGGACAGTGGCGTAACGAAAGCAGCGGACAAGAAGGTAGAAAAAAACAAGGCTAAACCTTCCGCAACGAAAGGAACCTCCAGTTCGATTCGTGTGGATACCAGTAAGATCGATACATTAATCAATATGGTCGGTGAACTGGTCATCACCCAATCTATGCTCAGTCTTATGGGTGAGCAATTCGAGCTGGAAAAGTTGGAACAGTTAAAAACGGGTTTGGCGCAACTCGAACAGCACACCCGAGAGTTGCAGGAAAGCGTAATGAATATTCGCATGCTGCCGATCAGTTTCGTATTCAGCCGCTTCCCAAGATTGGTACACGATCTTAGCTCAAAACTCGGCAAACAAATTGAATTAAAACTGTCTGGAGAACAGACCGAAGTCGATAAGAGTGTCGTAGAACTGATCAGTGATCCATTGGTGCACCTGATTCGAAATAGCATCGATCATGGGATCGAAATGCCGCAACAACGCACTGAAACCGGTAAATCTGAAAAGGGCACGATTAACCTGGAAGCGTTTCATCGAGGTGGCAGCATCTTTATCGAGGTTTCTGATGACGGCAAGGGTCTGGATCCTGAGATATTAAAAGCCAAAGCCTTGGAACGCGGTTTGATAACTGAAGATGACAATTTATCTGATCGTCAAGCTTACGAATTAATCATGGCGCCCGGGTTTAGCACAGCCGAAGCGGTTACCGACGTTTCCGGTCGCGGTGTCGGTATGGATGTCGTACGTAAAAATATTCAGGCTTTGGGGGGCAATATTGAAATTCGCTCTGAATTGGGCAAAGGTTCAACAATCTCTATCAGTTTGCCGTTGACCTTGGCAATTCTTGATGGACAGACTATTTCTGTCGGCGACGAAACTTACATTGTGCCCTTGGTTTCAATCATCGAATCTCTCAATGTAGTCCCTAAGATGATTAATTGCGTATTAGGCAAAGGCGAAACCTTTGAGTTGCGCGGCGAGTATCTACCCATTATCCGTATGCACGAAATATTTGGCATTGAAAAGCCAATAGCGACTGAATTGACTGATGGCATACTCGTCGTGGTCGAAGCTCAAGGGGTTCGTTGTGGTCTGTTTGTGGATGATCTTCTCGGACAGCAGCAAGTGGTCGTTAAATCGTTGGAAGAGCATTACCGTGCCATAGAAGGGGTTTCAGGTGCAACAATCCTAGGTGATGGGTCGGTTGCTTTGATCTTGGATATCCCGGGTTTATTGAGATTGTCGGTTGACGCTGAACTGGATTCGGTTGCGGTAGCTTAATAAACCAATGTCTGAATCGATAAACAACACCATTAAAAGCGAGGCCAAAACGGTGACGGACTCGAGCGTTACATTAACCGAGCAGAATTTCGGCTTCGGTAACCGATCGAATCTGACTCAGTATTTAACGTTTAGCCTGAATCACGATGAATACGGTGTGGATATTCTCAAAGTTCAGGAGATTCGTAGTTGGGAACCGGTTTCCAGGATTCCGAATGTACCGCGCTATGAAAAAGGCGTCATAAACCTTCGCGGCGCGATTGTGCCGATCATCGATTTACGCGAGCGCTTCGAGCTTGAGTCTTTGGATCATACAGCGGTGACCGCGGTTATCGTATTGCAGACTGAACGTAACGGTAAGCTGCGTTCCATGGGTATCGTTGTCGATTCTGTATCCAATGTTGTCGACGTGGAAACAGCCGCGATTCAGGATTCACCCGATTTCGGTGCGCGCGTTAATACCCAATTTATCCACGGACTGGCTGGCAGTAACGAGCGCATGATTATGCTACTGAATGTGGATAAATTGATGATATTGGATGGAACCGTTGACCCGGTATAGAACGAAGAGATTTTACTTAATTATTTTGTTAATGGCTGTGGCTAAAGGTTAAATGTTATGAATGTAAATACGTCGGGTACGGATCGCGAAGTGCGGATGCGGGAAGGTACGTTATTGGTCACCAAAACAGACCCTAAGGGACACATTACCTATTGCAACGATGAGGCTTTGAAGATTAGCGGATTCAGCCGTGACGAGTTGCTTGGCGAAAAAGATAGCGTGGTACTACGCCATCCGGATATTCCATCTGCTGTCTTGGAGGACATGCGGGCAACCGTCAAGCAAGGTTATCCGTGGAAAGGATTGCTCAAGAACCGTTGTAAAAATGGTGATTTCTATTGGGTTGACGCGAACATAACACCGATTTACTCGAACGGCCGTCTTCAAGAAATTATGTCGGTTCGTTATGCACCCACCCTACAACAAATAGATGAAGCGGAAACGCTGTATAGAAAGCTCAATACTGGACAGGTCAGCTTGAAGCCTAAAGTCGGATGGGGCGAGCGTTTAATTTTTATGGCTAAACTGCCTTTCTGGAAACAGCAGCTCGTGGTAATGACCGGTCTATCGATCTTCGCCGCCCTGCTGGTTGCCATGTTGATAATGAATCAGCAATACGTCGCCAGTGCTTGCGTGGCCTTTGTCAGTGCTGTGTTTGGACTGCTGGGATTCGGGTCGATCCGCCGATTTCGAGCTGTGCAGAATGAGCTTTCCAATGCATTGTATGGCCTGATTGATGGCGAATTCCGCAACAAACTTGATATTCGTGTCAAGGGCGATTTGGGCGATATGCTGCGAGCCATGTATGGCATGCAGGTCAAGTTGAATTATGATTTGGATAAAGCGGTCAACTCGGCGACTGCGGCTAATCGTGTCAAACAAGCGCTGGATAATGTCGAGACCAATGTCATCTTAACCGATGCGGACTACAACATCATTTATCTGAATGATGCTGTTGCGGCGATGTTTAAGGATGCCGAGGTTGATATTCGAAACGATTTGCCGGAATTCGATGCGGATTCACTGCTCGGCATTAATATCGATGTTTTTCATAAAAACCCGGCCCATCAACGGCAGATGCTGAATAGATTGAGCGAAACATTCAAGTCCACGCTTAATATTGGTGGCCGGACCTTTAATTTTATCGCGAATCCGATTATTAACGAATCCGGCGAACGGCTCGGAATCGTGGTTGAATGGCAGGATCTGACTCAGGAGGTACAGATTGAAAAAGAAATCGCGGAGTTTGTGGATTCGGTCAAACGCGGTGATTTGAGCACTCGCATCGAGCTCGCAGGAAAACAGGGGTTTATGGCGATATTGAGTACCGGGATTAACGAATTGGCGGATTTGATTGAAGAGGTTTTTAGCGATATTCAACATGTTATCGGGTCCATGGCGGAAGGCAATCTAAACGAAAAAATTACCGGTGACTATGAAGGAACCTATGCCGCGATCAAAGCAGACGTTAATGCCACCCAAAACAAGCTGGCCGATATTTTTGAGCAGATCCAGCAATCGGCGGAATTTATCAATAACTCTTCGCAAGAGATTGCGTCGGGTAACAATAACCTATCGCACAGGGCCGAAGAACAAGCTTCCAGTTTGGAACAAACCGCGGCCAGCATGGAACAGTTAACCAGCGCAGTTAAGCACAACGCGGACAACGCACAACAGGTCAATGAGGTTGCCAGTGATGCAGGCCGTATGGCTGAAGCCGGCGGTGATGTGGTCAACAGAGCGATTCAAGCAATGGATGAGATCAACACCAGCAGCAACAAGATTGCCGAGATCATTGGAGTCATCGACGAAATTGCGTTCCAAACTAATCTATTGGCCCTGAACGCTTCGGTTGAAGCGGCGCGTGCCGGTGAACAGGGTCGGGGTTTTTCGGTGGTCGCGACCGAAGTTCGTAATCTTGCCCAACGTAGTGCAACGGCTGCGAAAGAAAGTAAAGAGCAGATCCAGAATAGCGTTGAGAAAGTGCGGATTGGAGCGGAATTGGTCAATGAATCGGGCGAAACATTGAGAGAGATCGTTGCAAGCGTGAACAAAGTAGGTGAATTTGTCGCGCAAATAGCCACGGCCAGCCAACAGCAATCTTCCGGTATCGATCAAGTCAATGTTGCTGTGGGACAAATGGATGAGATCACGCAACAAAATGCAGCGCTGGCGGAGCAGGCTTCAGCGGCCAGCGTATCCATGAGTGAACAGTCCGACAGTATGATGCGTGTGTTAGCCTTTTTCAAAAATGGTGATGATTCCTCACCATCCAATGAATCTGATAGGTCATCCACGGCCCATCAGGGTCGAAGTAAACCTAATCCTAGACGGATGCGGTCCCTCAAAGTGACGAATGGCGGCCAAACTGCCGTGATGGATGATCAGGAATGGGAAGAATTCTAAGTCGAAACGCTAGGAACAGTGATGGACGTGGAAAAATTCAATGAAGGCCTGATTGATCAGTATCTGACATTCCAACTGGCCGGCGACACCTACGGTGTCGATATTTTGAAAGTTCAGGAGATAAAAGGTTGGGAACCCATAAGGCAATTACCCAATTCGCCGTCATACATAAAGGGTGTATTTGACCTCAGGGGAGTGATTGTTCCAATTATTGATCTTCGTGAACGCTTCGCGTTGGACAGTGTTGAATATACCCCGGTAACAGTGGTGATCATTGTGTCGGTTACTGTTCAAGAGGAGTGCCGGATCATGGGAATTGTAGCCGATAGTGTTTCGGACGTGTTGGATGTTAACCCGGACATGGAGCGAGCAGCCCCGGATCTCGGCGCATGCATTGATACTCGCTATATAAAAGGTATGGCGATGGCCAGTTCGATGGTGATGTTGCTTGATGTAGACAAGCTATTGGACGTGGAAGAGTTAGTATTGGCTAATAGTGTGACCTAGTCGATTCTTCTGCAACGATGATAGCAGGGTTTTTGGTGAACAAAAGCCTATTGAAGATAATGGGCTAGCATATTGGCTGCGCTGTTGGGTAGGGCCTTCCAGTATTAAGTCGGACTATCGAGTACGGTCTTGTTCCCTTGAATAACTTGTATTAGCGAGCCAAACATATTGTTTGGATTTGGTTAGAAGGAATTCCTGACGAAGGTAATGTTGCATGAGTAGAAAATCTAAGAAACAGGTAACGAGTGCTGATAAGAATAAAAATCAAACAGAAAGTGGTAAATCGAGTAGCGGTGGAACAATAAGCTTGGATCCTGTTTTGAATATAGCGGGTGGTGGGTCTCTGCAGGAACAGTTGCTACGGGTATTTGATCAACATGAAGCTATTGATATCGACGCCTCTGAGGTCGAATCGGTAGATACAACTAACTTGCAATTGTTGGTTGTGCTAACGCGAGAAGCAGCCAAAGAAGGCAAAAAAATTAGTATAAAACCGTCAGATAATTTTCTGAACTGTTCCAATCTGTTAGGAGTAAGCGGGATGTTAGCTTTAGCCGAAACCGATTAGTTGTTTTGATGATGTTAGAGATCCAATGAGCACGAGAAAGCGCGAATTTGAATACACTCAGGCAGACTTTGATGGCTTGAGAAAAATGTCGAACGATCATACCGGAATTATCGTACCGGATGACAAGTTTGATATGTTTTATTCCCGCTTGTCCAAACATATACGACGCCTGGGCTTAGCAAACTTCGCGGATTACTGTGAGGTGTTGTCGGGGGATAACGCGTCTGAGTTTTCTGAGTTCATCAATTCGATTACCACTAATTTAACGTCTTTCTTTCGAGAAATGCATCACTTCGATTATTTGAGTGGGACCGTCATTCCGCAATTGCTGAAGGCAAATGCCGGTACCCGGAGTATCCGCGTTTGGTCGGCGGGCTGTTCAACGGGAGAAGAACCTTATTCCATCGCCATGACCTTCCTGGACAATTTGCCGCGTGGATGGGAGGTGAAGATTTTAGCGACTGATTTGGATACGGACGTATTATCGACCGCGGCTAAAGGGGTTTATACAGCGGATCGTATTAAAGGCTTGCCAGAAAATCTGGCGCGAAATTGGTTTATGAAGAGCAAGCAGAGTCAAATGGACCATGTAAAAGTTAAATCGGAGTTACAGTCAATCATCCGATTCCGACAATTGAATCTTATGGGTGATTGGCCGATGCGTGGGCCATTCGATGTCATTTTTTGCCGTAATGTATTGATCTATTTTGATAAAAACACAAAGATTCGGCTTGCGCAGCGGTTTTCAGAAATTTTAGCTGATGATTCGTCTTTGTTTATCGGGCATTCTGAATCACTCTATCAGTTGACTGACCAATTCAAGTTGATCGGCAATACAATCTATCAAAAAGAAAAACAGTCGTTTGATGAAAAATTCCAACACCAATTTGCCTAAATCCCTGTTGGGTTTTGAACATATCCGCCGACGTTGGGATAGGTCGCAGCAACGCGTTTTAGCAAAAATTTTGCCTGGAGAATTTTATGTGACCGGGGATGACGAAGTGATCGATACGGTATTAGGTTCCTGTATAGCTGCCTGCATTAGAGACCCAATAAACCGAATCGGTGGTATGAACCATTTCATGCTTCCTGAAACGTCTCGGGATCGGTTGGAGAACGGGTGTCAATCTATAGTCGGAGCGGCTACACGCTACGGCAATTATGCCATGGAACATTTGATCAATACGATTTTGCGGCATGGTGGTAAGCGTCGGAATCTTGAAGTCAAGGTGTTTGGGGGCGGGAGAATAATTCCGGCCGTTACCGATATCGGATTGAGAAATATAGAGTTTGTGCTGGACTATATTCATACCGAAGGTCTTAAACTAACGAGCCAAGATTTGGGTGATGATTATCCTCGCAAGGTTTTGTATTTCCCCAATGAAGGGCGAGTTCGCGTAAAGAAACTGGCTAATATAAACGGTGATACGATCGTAACCAGAGAGTTGAAGTACCGTGAGGAAATTGAGAATACGCCAGTCGAAGGCGAGGTCGAATTGTTTTAAAGGATGGATAATCAATGAAACCCATACGTGTATTGATCATAGATGATTCGGCCTTGATCCGGAAATTGCTGACTCGGGTCTTCGAATCCAGTCCGGATATCGAAGTTGTCGGTACGGCGGAAGATCCAATTCACGCGCGCGAGAAAATAAAGAAACTGAGTCCTGATGTATTGACTCTGGACGTGGAAATGCCGCGCATGGACGGCCTGACTTTTTTGTCCAATCTGATGCGCTTGCGTCCGATGCCTGTCGTGATGATATCAACCCTGACGGAGAAAGGTGCGGATGTAACTTTGCGGGCTTTGGAGTTAGGGGCTGTTGATTTTATTGCGAAGCCGAAGCTAGACGCATCGAATGGGCTGGACAGCTACGCTGATGACATTATCGCTAAGGTCAGGGCTGCGTCAATCTCGCACGTTAACCCGCTGAACAACCATCGCAATATTGGTAAATCTGCGCCTGTTGGGATTCGCACACAGCCGACTAAATCTGTCATAGAATCTAATATTCCATCCCGTCGTACTAGCACAACCGACAAACTCATTGCATTAGGCGCATCGACTGGCGGAACCGAAGCAATCAAAGAAGTCGTGCGAAATCTTCCCGCAACTACGCCGGCAATTGTGATCAGTCAACATCTACCCTTGGCGTTCAGTGAATCGTTTGCCCGGCATGTTGATCAGGCATCGCCAATGAAAGCGTGCATCGCTTCGGACGGTCAACCCATTAATTCCGGTACAGTGTATATCGCGCCTGGAGATAAGCACCTGATGGTAGCCAAAAGCGGTAACCACTATGTGTGCCGATTAAACGATGGACCGAAGGTGAATCGGCACAAACCCGCGGTTGATGTAATGTTTCAATCTGTTGCCCAAAATGTTGGTTCGAACGCGATCGGAATATTGCTGACAGGAATGGGAGCCGACGGCGCTAAAGGGATGAAAGAAATGCATGAAGCGGGTTCATCTACTATTATTCAGGATGAGAATACTAGCGTAGTTTGGGGCATGCCGGGCGAGGCGTTCAAGCTGGGATGTACCGACCATGTCGTTCCCCTGAATCGTGTAGCGGAAACGTTACTTGGGTTGATTGGCTAATTTTGCAGATGGTTGAGTTCATAAAATGTTACGCCTTGGCAATTGCGGTGAGCCTACTCGCGTTGCTGTGCTCGGTGACTGAGCCTACGCTTGTCGGTCAAACGACGATGGTGTTAATTCTGTGTGGAATCTGGGGTGGCTCTGCTTGGACAGTTTCCCGGCGCCAGTTCAAAGTCTTGGCGGAGTTTCAATCTGAAAGTATAAACTCGCATAAGTTTAAAGCGGCACTCGAAAACTTGCATGCGGAAATTGGGTCTTGCATGAATCAGGAGTTTTCGATAATGCAAGAAGAGTTGCGGCAGGTTAAAGCGGTTGTGGCCGATGCGGTGATGACAATGAGCCAAAGTTTTAACGGTTTGAACGAATTGTCCAGTGAACAAAACAAACTCGTGCAGTCAGTGGCATCAGAAATGTCGGATAGTATTGCGGAGGATGATTCCGAGAAAGGTGGATTTAAAGAATTCGCCCGGGAAATAGACAAAGTACTGCAATATTTTATCGATTATGTGTTGACCACAAGTCGTCAGAGCATGGAAATGGTTTCCGTAGTAAACGATGTTGGCGACTATATGGGAAACGTCGGGAAGTTGCTGGGAGACCTACGGCAGATTGCCGATCAGACTAATTTATTGGCGTTAAATGCCGCTATAGAAGCTGCCCGTGCGGGAGAGGCAGGTCGGGGGTTTGCAGTTGTTGCCGGTGAAGTGCGGGAATTGTCCAAGCATTCCGATCGTTTCAGTGAGCAGATTCGTGATGTCATAAGCGCTTCGTGCAAAAACATCGATCAAGCGAAAAGTATGATTGAGAAAATGGCATCGAAAGACATGAATTTCGCTATTGAATCCAAGCTTCACGTGGATGAGATGGTGAGCGGGTTAGATAGTTTGAATAGCAAGATGTCTACAACGCTTAAGCAAGTGGCGTTGATTACCGAACAGGTCGAAGGTAATGTCGGAAAAGCCGTGCGGGCATTACAATTCGAAGACGTTGCGCGCCAGTTAGTTGAGCGGGTAGAGGCGAATACCTCTCATGCCGCGAAAATGGTCCTGGAATTTGAGCATTGTATTAGCGATTTGTCGCAAGATCAGTCTGCGCAGTGGGCCGACACACTGGAACAAAGGAAATTGAGCATTATTGATACGAAGAAAGATCGTCAGGATCAACATAAAAGCGTACATCAGGATTCCATGGAAGAAGGAGAAATAGAGTTGTTTTGATGTTGACATGCGGGTCAAAACCCAGGTTAACATCATTAAAGGGTTTGGAGACCCTTTGTTTTTCGTTGAAATTTTTCAAATATTATGGGTGAAGTCTTATGAGTATTAACACAAAAATGAGCGACGATGGGTATGATGCAACCATTCAAATTACGGGTCGGTTTGACTTTAGTCAGCACCATGATTTTCGCGCTGCATTCGAGCAAACCTCCGATAAGGTCAAATCATTCACCGTAGACCTGGGTGGGACCGAATACGTAGACAGTTCGGCCTTGGGTATGCTGTTGGTGCTGCGTGATAAAGTGAATGATCGAAAAGACGCTGTCAGGATCGTGAATGCGAATCCATCGGTCAAAAAGATTTTGGAAATCGCAAATTTCGACAAGTTATTTAGTCTGGCATAGTGCACCCCGATCTTGCTGTAAGTAACCTGACGTTAACCAGCGTCAGTGCTAAAGTTCTAATTGCGGACGATAGCCGTTTGCAGCGTAAACTGCTGCAACAGATTTTGCAGGAGGCCGGTTATAAAACGATTCTAGCTTGCGATGGGGTGGAAGCGGTTGAGCTGTTCCGCCAGGAACAACCCGATCTTGTGCTTCTGGATATAAAAATGCCTAATATGGAAGGCATCGAAGCAGCGCGGAAAATTCAAAAAGCCGCGGAGTTTCGCTACATTCCGATTATCTTTGTGACTCAAGCGGATAGTCGGCGATATCTACAAGAATGTATAGAAGTAGAAGGGGATGACTTTATCGCCAAACCCGTCGATCCGGTGAAGCTGACGGCTAAGATTCGTTCCATTTTAAGGGTTAAGAATTTATACCAGCAACAGTACGATAATCGACAAAAATTATTAGGTTATCGACAGCAAATAGAACGCGAGCAGGAAATAGCCGCGTCGTTGTATGAAACGATAATCAAATCAGGATTCGTAGAATCACCCAACCTACAGCTTTTGCACTCAGCGATGTCGTTATTTAACGGCGACGTGCTGTTGTCGGCGTTCACTCCGCTCGGCCAACACTACGTACTCCTCGGTGATTTTACCGGGCATGGTTTGTCTGCATCGATCGGCGTCGGTCCAACGGCCGAAGTGTTTTACGGCATGACTCAAAAAGGCTTTGGTCTTCAGGAAATAATCTCGGAAATTAATCGAAAGTTATTCAAGTTACTGCCTGTGGAACTATTTTTTGGGGCGTGTTTAGTGTCATTTGATCCGCACAGTAATACGCTCAGTGTATTTACGGGCGGTTTGCCCGATCATTACCTGCATAACTCGAAAACCGGGATTGTGCGAACGATTCCATCATCCAATCTACCATTGGGGATTGTCAACTCGGATCAGCTTAATCCCAAGTTAGACCGTTACGATGTCGATGGCGATGATAAATTGTATTTTTTTACGGATGGGGTAATCGAAACTGAGAATCGAGACGGCGATCAATTTGGCCAAGAAGCTGTGCTTGAGTGCATAGAGAGCCTTCGAGTGGCAGGACGAACCGGCTTTGAAAGCATCAGGCAGACATTGACTGAATTTAGAGGCGATCTGGCACAGCAAGATGATGTTACCTTAGCCGAACTGTCTTGTGATTCGCGGCTGTTGCGCGCTGAGTCACAGTGTTCCAATTATATTGATTCTAAGATCGTAGCGACCCGATGGAAAATTAGCATGGAGTTTCACGCGACTACGCTGAAGGAGGTTGACCCTGTACCGGTCATCGTTCATGCTCTGATGGAAATTCAAGAATTAAAAGCGCATCGTGAATCGATATTCATGATAGTTTCAGAATTGTTTAGTAATGCGCTGGAATATGGCTTGCTTGGCTTGGATGGGAAACTTAAGTCAAGGCCCGATGGAATAATTAAATACCTTGAACTGCGCGAACAAGGGTTACAAGGATTAACTGAGGGTGCGATCAAAGTGACGGTTAGTCACAAACCCATCAATGGCGGCGGTCGTATGACGATACGCATGCAGGATAGTGGTGCGGGGTTTAATTTCCAAGATTCGTTAGAGAGCTTAAATGGCCAACAATCGGATGCAAAGCTTGGTTTAGGGTTGTTGAAAAAACTCTGTCGGTCAATCGAATTTTTGCATAACGGAAGTCATGTCAAGGCGATTTACGATTGGACAGCCGAATAGTCTGTTAGCCGGCAGTTCTTACCAGAACGACAATCCCTGGGATGACCTTTGTTCCCGCAAGTGGTTTTCCCCATCGGACAGCCTTGTCCTGTTACTGGCCCTTATCCTCCATTCCCAGATAGGCTGGACTGATATCTATTCATGGAAGGATGCTGAGGGGCGGTCCCACTATTCCGATCATCAAAACGAGCGTTCGGTAAAACTCGACATCACACCTGGGTACGCATACCAGGTTGTGAAAACTGTTTACGATGGCGATACTCTGTTGCTGAATAACGGCAAAAAGGTTCGCTTGCTGGGAATCAATACTCCAGAGATAGAAAATTCAAGAAAAATTGCAGAACCTGGCGGTCTATGGGCTAAGCAGTGGTTGGCCAAACAGGTTCAGGGTAAAAAAGTTCGCTTGGAAATAGATGCCGACCGCAAAGACCGTTATCGACGAACTCTGGCGCATATATTCACAGTCCAAGGGCGGCACATCAATGTGGAGTTGGTAGAGCGGGGTTTGGCTACGGTTAATATTCATCCGCCTAATCTAAAATACGTAGATCGCTTGTTGGACGCTCAAGCTAGAGCGGAAGCCAAATCTTTAGGAATCTGGAGGGAGCCGGCATACGCGCCATTACCTGTCGATCATATTTCGAACAAGACCCGTCGGGGTTGGCAACGTTTGATCGGTATCCCTGTCGCCATCCGACGTGGACGCAAATTCGTGCGTTTGATTTTTAGCCAACATTTTGATGTGCGCATAGCCATTAAAAATAAGATGCTTTTCCCGGATTTGCGCACCTATTTGAGCAAGAAATTGGAAGTGCGTGGGTGGATTTCGCGTAGAAAAGAGAACTATTCCGTGCTAATCCGGCATCCCAGTGGATTGATTGCAAAGGGGGATTAAATGCACTGAGTTGTTACTGTGGTTTTACCGGCTACGGTTTATCATACAAGTCCCGAGAACGGCTGAACTAAGACTTCCTCCCCGGGTTTAACTGGTCCACCATCGTGTGGCAGGACTATGAATGCATTGGCCAGGCTCATGGATTTTAGAATGCCCGAACCTTGTTTTCCTGCCGTGCGGACTAACCACTCATTTTCCGATTGGGATAATATTGCCCTTTGGAATTCCGTGCGTCCCGGCTTTTTGCGAATCGCTTCAGTGCAACGAGCTTTCAAGGTCATCATTAATAGTGTTTCAGTTATTCCCATGATTTTTAGCAATGCAGGCAATACAAATTGGTAATAGGTAACCATGACCGCAACAGGATTACCCGGTAAGCCGAAAAACGACGAGCCATTGATGCTACCAAAAACCATAGGCCGGCCAGGTTTGATAGCAACCTTCGAAAACATCATTTGGCCTAGATCCTTTAAAACCTCTTTGGTGTAATCGGCTGTTCCAACCGATACTCCACCGGTTGTGATAAGGACGTCGCAGCTTGCTGTGGCTTGGTTAAACGTTTCTAGCAGCTTGATCTTGTCATCCGGAACGATACCGTAATCGATTATTTCGGTGCCCAGTCGTGTCAGCGCAGCACGTAGTGTATATCGGTTGCTGTCATAAAGTTCGCCATCTTCCAAGGCTTTACCGATGGAATGGATTTCGCTGCCGGTTGAAAATAGTGCCACGCGTATGCGCCGCTTGACCTTGATCTCACCTAAGCCAATCGAAGCTATCAATCCTATGTCGGCGGGCGTGCAAAATCGGCCCGCCGGCAGTATATTTTCGCCTGTGCGCAAGTCTTCCCCGGCGTAGCGAACATTGTCACCGACGCAATGCCGATCTGATATTCGTATATTGTCGTCCAGTGTTTCAACATGCTCTTGCATCAACACCGTATCGGCGTCCCGCGGAATTACGGCGCCGGTCATAATTCTGATCGCTGTGTTTGGTCGTAGTCCTACGTTGGTTGGCGAGCCTGCCAAGGTCGTATCGATAACCGCAAGTTGTGCCGTATGGCCCGATTCCGGTATATCTTCGGAGCGTATTGCAAAGCCATCGACAGCTGAGTTGGTATGAGCCGGAACATTTGCGGTCGCGACAATCGGTTGGTGTAATGTTCGATCTACAGCTTGAGCAAGGGGCACAAATTCGTAGCCTTTTATGGGCTCTACCGTGTTCATGATTTGCTGCAGGGCATCTTCAAATCTAAGTGACCCGAATTCGTTTGGATCGGCGCAACTGGGTTGAGGGATTATGCTTTCGGATGTCATATCCACGTGCGGTCTATTTTAGCGTTGCCTTTGCCTTGTCTTTATGACCGAGATTGTCTTCCCAACTTATAGTTACCGTATCGCCTGATTCGCCTCCGCGGAAACTAAACGAAAAATACGGGTCTTTGGATACCCCAGGTGCGAGATAGCAGGTTGCGATCACATTGTCGTTATGATCAACGGTCAATTTTTCGATGAAGTGCAGTGGGATTCTTTCACCCGTAGTTTTGTTGATCCGTCGACCGGTTTCCATGGGGTGGGCAATCAGTGTTCTGACTCGGGTGCTGCCTCTGATGTGTTTTAGACGAATTTTAATACTAGACATGGTGCTCTCAACCCAAGTTTCTCACCAGAATAACAATCTCTCGTTTGATGTTTGTTTCCACAAAAAGTTTTCTTAGCTTGGAAAGACAGGCCATATTCTGCTTGATTGGAAATCTCCTTGTGAAAACTAATCTCTGGTTGATCATCATGCCTTCAGGTGTGAAATCAGAGTTAGATGTTTAACCGCAGCCGCCAATCGTGACATTGACCAGTTTACGCGTTGTGTAGAGTCGATTTTCCGCGCTCAAGATTACGATGATGTGACTTGTTTCAGCCATTTTTATACGCGCGCCCACAACTGGGTTGGTATACCCTCCAAAGTCAAACTTTGCCACCAGAGGTCTGGGGTTTTTATCCGCGAATACAGTAATTGATTTAACGTTGTTAAGAGAGCTAGATACAGTAATCGGTACCAGTGCACCGTTTTCAGCTACTTTTGGCACTTTAAGTTCAATTTTATCGCTATTTTCAATATTGACTCCCGCTGCTAGACTAGACAGCGCATCGTCGATTTCTGTTGCGTCGAAAGGTGCCCTGAAATCAGTGGCTTTTGCCAGATTTGGACTGATTAGACCGGCTGTTGCCGCCAAACTAATTAGGCTGAGAGATGTTGCTCGCTTAATAAATATTCGTCTTGTTTCGTCCATCGGTTTTGTTTGAGTCGCCAAACTACAACGTGCTTTGGTCATTCCCGAAAGTTTCAAGGGCTCATTGTATAGCTTTTCGAACTTCGCCGTGCGGAGAATAGTCGCCGGTACTCAGTCGCGGCTGATTTGGGGTCGATTCGACCGAAAACACCGTCAATCACCGCGAGCATGTCGACTCCCGCATCCAGCAGTGCCCCACCATTTTCGGGTGTGATCCCCCCTATCGCTACGATTGGGATATTTAATTTCAAGTCGGCCAATATACCCATATCGGCGGGACTTGCGCCAGGTTTGGTTTTGGATGGAAAAAAGCTTCCGAATGCGACGTACGTAGCTCCTTCGTTCTGAGCTTTATAAGCCAGCTCAGTGGAGTTGTAACATGTAGCACCAATAATTCGGCTGTCGCCTAACTGTGTCCTGGCATCTGCGATTCCGGTGTCAGTTTTACCCAAATGTACGCCATCAGCGCCAAGGTCAATGGCTAACGCAACATCATCGTTTATGATGAGTGGCACCTGCCGACTTGTACAAAGTGTCAATAGTTTTTTAAGTGTGGAAATATCGGTGGGGTGCTGCATTTGCCTATACTGGATGGCTTGGGCGCCGCCCTCGATTGCGCCTTCTACAGCGCTCAGGATATTGGAGCCTGGCCATTTTTGTGTATTGGTAATCGCGTAAAGTCCGCAATTTGGGAATGGCGTTGTCATCGATAGTGCGATCCAAGCAGCCGCCGCGGGATATGTTGCCCCTTGCCGGGTTTGTACGCGTTTTTTAGACTCTTCCAAGTGTAGGCTTGGGCGTCCCAGGCAGCCGATGCCGGGTCGTGCCCCAGCGCGATCAGTGCGGCTATGCTGGATGCCAATGTACAGCCGGAACCGTGATAGCTGTGGGGTAAACGATCCCAGGTTCTCGATTCTATGACCCCGGAATCGCGGTAAAGAGAGTTGATCACCTTTTCCTCCATTTCGTGCGTCCCGGTAATTAATACATTTTTGCAGCCCGTAGCGAGAAGCTTTAGGCCACAATCCTTGAGCGATGCCTGGTTACCGGCCAATGTACGGGCTTCAATACTGTTGGGCGTTATCACGGTTGCATTAGGCAGTAATTTTGATTGCAAAATTTTAACTTGGGCCTCGTTAACGAGGCGGTTGCCTAAACCCGAAGCTAAGACGGGATCAATGATGACTGGGATACGCGGGTGTGTTTGGATAACTTCGTGCACCGCGTAGATATTTTCTTCAGAACCTAGCAAGCCAATTTTGATTGCACTGATGTCGATGTCATCAAACAAAGCCCGTATCTGTTCTAAAATATGGTTGGCTGATTGCGGTATTATCTTTGTGAAACGGGTCGTATTTTGAATTGTCAACGCGGTTATTACGCTGCAAGCATGACAACCATGCTGCGTAATCGCCTCAATATCCGCTTGAATCCCCGCTCCTCCACTGGGATCGTGCCCTGAGATACTAAGAACTACGGGTGGTGTACAAGACATAAAAATTAAATAATCATTCAGCGAGCGGAAAATACTTGTAGCTGAGTAGTTACCATAAAAGTTTGTTTAATCCGCTAGGGTGTGCCTTAAAATAGCATAGCATGGTGCTTTGCCACTGAGCAGTAATTTGGAGGACAGGACGGATGATATACATCTGCGTATTGTGTGGATTCGTATACGAGCAGGCTCAAGGGGAGCCGAATTCGGGGATAAAGGCCGGAACGTGTTGGGAAGACGTGCCCGGTAGTTGGACGTGTCCTGACTGTGGCGCCTCAAAGGAAGATTTCGATAAAATTCCAACGGTTTCGAAATTGCTGAACGGAGAAGGTTAACGCGATCATCTTATCTGTTGGAGAAAAATCCGGGCCAGTTGTGGTTTGAGCGCGGTTGGGTTTCAGACCTTGCTCAAGCAGTTTGAAATTGCGGGAAAGTTTTTTCCTAGGATGGAACACTACCTCCCAATACGAGGCCGATTGTCTATACTTAAGTCGATTACTGACTTCCTGGCCGCTAGATAAGATTAACGTGGTTGACACTCTTTTCCACCTACAACAAATGATAAATGCGGCAAAGGAATATTGTTTGCTCATTGAACATTTGGAAACCTATAAGAACGACCAGTGGCTCGCGGATGCCGCGCGTATATTGCCGCGGATCCAGGCGTCCATGGCTTATCTTGACGAGTCGGAAATTGAATACAGTTTTTTTGCCTTACCTGACCTGGAAGATCGCTTCGAGCTGTATTGCCAGCTCAAGGACCGATTCGGAGATAACGATCGGTACTGGTTAGAATACGATTCCAGTTCGCTGCTGGAAGAGACGACAGGTAGTTTGGCAAGTGATTTTTCCGATATCTATTTTGAACTGAAGCGTGGATTGAATTTGCTCAATTCAGATGAGGGTGAAGACCAGGACGCATTGAGACTCTGGCAGACCGGCTACGTTTTAAACTGGGGACAGCATCTACTCAATGCTCAGAAACATCTATTTTCGCTGCGCGTAGATAATCAGTACAAAACGGATTGAAATACTGATTTTTGCCTTAATTCACGGATTGCGATAACTTGGGTTAAATGTTGCCTATATCCATCCTGGATTTATGGCGTTTACCAAAGTCTTAAGATGGTGAGTTGAAGGGGGGCGTAGAGGTGCCTAGTTCTATAGGATTGTCGCATTGGGTAACCGTATTGCTCTTAGCTGCAATGCTGGCTGGGTGCGGCGGACGTACTGTAAGGACGACAACGCAGGCTGATATATCTGTAGGCTCTACAACCCGGACTGAACTCCCGGAATCTTTAGCCGACGAATCCATCCCACCAGCGCAGCAAGATCAACGCAGATCTATCATCGACACGGCTTACGCAATGCGTGGCCAACCCTACCGTTGGGGTGGGAGATCGCCTCGGCGGGGTTTTGATTGCAGTGGCTTGGTGTATTTTGCGCACCAGGAAGCGGGCATTTCGGTTCCGCGGATGTCGCGTAATCAACTCTCGCAATCGGTCAGGGTTGCTATCGATCGTATACAACCAGGCGATCTATTATTTTTTAAAATTGCTACCAACCTTAGTCATGTTGGTATTTATATTGGCGAACGCAACTTTATCCATGCGCCTTCGCGGGGCAAACGCGTGTCAATAAGCTCGCTGGAAAATGTTTATTGGAGAGGACGGTTGTATGCCGCTGGGCATTTTTATAGCCAATAGGCGAAACCGAAGCAGTCTAAAAATAACGCCAGCTAGCCCGGATTTGTTATCCAAAGGTAATCGGTGCAAATACAGAGTTAAGCTCCCTGAACAGCTACTGTAGTACTGACTTCCCGCGGAATGAAATCCGAGAGTGGACACGGAACATGAATGCCATAGCCCTGGGCATAGTCGACGCCTATGTCACGCAGGTGCTTTAGGATATTCTCGTCCTCGACAAATTCAGCGATGGTCTGTAATCCCATCACATGACCGATTTGATTGATTGATTCAACAAAGGCTCGATCAACCGGGTCCGTGTGTATATCTTTAACAAAATGACCGTCGATTTTAAGATAATCCACAGGCAGATTCTTCAGGTAAGCAAATGAAGACAATCCGCTGCCAAAATCGTCCAAAGCAAAGGTACAACCGCGATCTTTCAATGTGGTTATAAAGTGCACGGCATTTTTCAGATGAGCGATGGCCGCGGTCTCGGTTATTTCAAAACAGATATTTTCTGCTGCTACATTAAATTCGTCTAGAAACTGCAAAGTTTCACCGAGAAATTTTTCCCCGTCCAGGTAGGGTCCGGAAAGGTTAATGCTGAATACCGGCATCGCGTTTTTGAACGAGCTTTTCAAACCATCCAGCGATTGGAACAGTTCACGAATAACCCATCGATCAATCTGGGTCATAAGGTTAAAACGTTCTGCTGCCGGGATAAATGCACCGGGTGGAATGATTGTACCGTCGCTATCCAGCATTCGCACCAGCACTTCATAGTGTTCTCTATTGTTCGGATGATTCGAAATAGGCGCGATTCGTTGTACATACAAACAAAAAAGGTTGTTATCCAGCGCTGATTGAATGCGTGAAATCCATTGCATTTCGAGCTGCTGGGACGACGCATTATCTTTTTCCGGCTGGTGAACACAGACTCGGTTGCGCCCTGAATCTTTAGCCGCATAACAGGCTGAATCTGCTGCGCTGAGAATGCTTTCGATTGACCCGCCCCCGGTTCGGAATTCTACCAATCCAATACTCACTCCGATTGCAAAAATTTGCTCTTGCCAAGCAAATCTGAATTGTTCGATATTCTCCCTCAGACTGTTAGCAATACGCACACCATCAGTTGCGTCACAACTTTTAAGCACGACACCAAATTCATCACCGCCAAGACGGGCCACAAGGTCGTCATCACGCAGCCAAGTCAGTAGAAGATCTGATAATTGCCGCAGTAGTTCATCTCCCGCGGAATGTCCGCGGGTATCATTGACTACTTTAAACTGGTCGAGATCAAGGTATAAAAAAACCAGGGTTTGGTCAGCCTTGCGGGGACTTTTCAGCAACTGCTCCATCTGGGACTCAAGTTCCGTGCGATTGAGAAGACCAGTCAAACCATCGTGTTTAGCCTGCCAGTTCATCTGTGCCGCTATACGCCTAGATTCTGATACATCTCTGAACACCAAAACCGAGCCAAGTAATTCGTTGTTGCTGCCGATAATCGGCGCAGCGGATTGGGTGATGGCACGTTCAATATTATGCTGGTCAACCAGCACCAGATCGGCATCATTAACGGATTCTTTTCGGGTATTCAAGCAGAAAATTGCTGGATTAGGCGCTGTTTTGCGGGTTTTATCATCGATTATCCTGAATATCTCCGCTATTGGCTGCTGTTTAGCGCTTTGGTAATCCCAACCGCATAATTGTTCCGCTACTTTATTCATAATCACAATCTTACCATCGGCGTCAGTTGTAATTACGGCATCAGCAATGGATTGAAGTGTAACCTGAGCTTGTTCTTTTTCGAGGACCAATTTATCCGTTAGGCTCTGTAATGATTGAGCCTGACTCTGCAATTGCTTGTCGCGTATTACAGCAGCAGAAATATCAAAGACTTGAATAACACAGAAAACGTCCTGGCTATTGTCGGAAAGTGATTTGACAATGGTATGTTGATGAATCAGGGATTGATCTGATTTAAATAAAGGCAAGGGATGTCGGTTTAGACTGTGGGATATTACCGATCCCTGATGTCGCTGAATTGCGTTATTTATGGCTCGAGCCAGGCTGCCTTTGGTATTGTTGGGGAAAAGCTTGTCAAACTTTTGGCTGAGGGCGTCTGTTTCATCAATGCCCGTGTATTTATGCATCCAATGGTTCCACTGAATAACCCTGGATTCAGAATTCAGTACGATTAATCCGAAATCGCAAGTATCGAAAATCGACTCGAAACTTGCACCATTGCCTAGCTCTGCGGAAGTGAGTACTAAAGCGTCCTGTTTTTTTGGTTTTAGCATTTTATTCATTAGCGGCGTTAATAGAGATCTTGCTAAATTAGCTCGACTCCCATGTACTTACTAATGGCATCGATAAATGCGCGAATGGAACCAATGCTCATCAGAAAACTGATATAGCCGTTAATTTCTTTTTGTTTCAGGTTGAACTCCATTTTAAGAAGCAACAACGTTTCGTCATTATCCTGATTTTCTGAGTTTAGTTTAACTAGGTTTTCAACATTACCATTGAAAAACTCAGGCGTGCCGGTGGTAATTTGTTGGCCAAACATATCAGCAAAACTGCTTAGGCAGGCATTCAGAATGACGTTGCCAATTTCAGTCATGCCTTCCTGCGCCATTTCGCCGAGTACTTCGATCGGCATGGAATCGCCCAATACTGCGCGAACCAGTTCCAGACTTTTTTTCTCTGGAAAAAACAGTAAGGCCTTACCCCAAATAGGGCCGTCGAAGTCTTGATGTACGGCCGATACTGACGTCGATACGGTATCGCTTAGTATCTTAGCGCCGATTGTCGGTGTCAGCAGTTCGACATCCGGAATCGATAGCTTGACCTCATCATCAACCATTTCACTCAGTGCGGCAGCAGCGGCACCGATGCCGATATTAAGCATCTCGACCATTGCATCTTTCTGTTCGTCGCTTAGCATTGCATCGGCTCCTTGATGTTAGGCAACATATCCAGAAATTTTTTCTTCGGTGATGGGTTTGGCGATAAAATCAATGCCCATGGCCGCGGCCCGTCTTCTGATGCTGTCTTGAATGTTGGCGGTCAGTAAAACTATTTTTGCACTTGGAAATTTAGGTCTAAGCGTTTTTGCGACTTCTATTCCATTCATTCCGGGCATATTAAAATCGATGGTAAAGATTTGGTAAT
>CAZVFR010000009.1:0-27662 GCA_964626505.1 uncultured Methylococcaceae bacterium | reverse complement strand
CCTTAACAAACCTAGCTATAAGGTTTATTTGTAAGCCAAATCAGGATACAATCTGCGCTAAGCGAAGCATGCTTGTTTTTTTTATATCGTTTGTTGTATTAGACCGGTTATCGTTTGTTGTATTAGACCGGTTATCTTTAGAATAAAGTAACGAAAAGGGGTGCGAAAATGAAAAGAATTATGTCTGTTGTAGGGGTGGGGATTGCGCTGACTGTGGGTGGTTGTGCTCAAGTACCGTCCAGTCAAATTGAGGAATTGGAGAGTTCCATAGCAAATACGCAAGGGAGCAATTTTGGAACTTTCATGACTGAAGGACACAATTGCGCGGATAATCTTTATCATGCAAATTTGCATCTGTCGAACGGGCAGCGTGTTAACGGCAAATTTATGAACAGTGCCAGTAGTGAAATCAGTGAGGGTATGGATCATGCGAACAAGGCAAAGGTTGAATGTGCCAAAGCCGAGCAAGCATTGAATGCATACCATGATGATAGGCACGTGGCTCCGCCTGTAGTGCAGAAAGAAATAGAAACTAGCATTCACCTTGAAGGTATATTCTTTGCGTTCAACAAATCCAATCTGAATGCTGAATCGCAGGCCTATCTTGACACCGTGATTATGCCCGAGCTGCAAAGTCGTAGTGCCGATACTCAAGTCGAAATTGCGGGTTATACCGATAGTGTTGGTTCATATGACTACAACGTGGGCTTATCGGAAAGCCGGGCTCAATCAGTCCATGACTATCTGGTAGCGAAAGGTATAAACGATGCTAATATCAGTGCAAAGGGATTCGGGCCTGATGATCCAGTAGCGTCGAATGATTCCGATATGGGCCGCGCAAAAAATCGCCGCGTAGAACTGCATATTTTTAAATAATGAAGTAGTACTTCGATAGCATTGGCTGTATTCAAAAAGGGTGAAGTGCCTGGCACTTCACCCTTTTTCTATGGTTTTCTGGCTGCAATTTGAATTAGGGTTTATTCTATGCGATACCAACTACAGCTTGTCGATTTGAACGGTCAGGACCGCAGTTTGGCGATGCGTTAATGGGGTAATGACTTGCACGGGTAAAAATCATCGATGGAGATAGATGCGAGCAATCGTCAGGAACCGAGTCGTATTGAGTTGGTTCGCCAGTCCGATCAATCTTTAAGGATTTGCTTGGGTGGAGATTGGCTTACCAATAATGAAATTCCGGATGCGACCTCGATAAAGACCGAATTAGACGCGGATCCGAACATTCGTCGTGTGGAATTCGAAGCTGGAAAACTGTTGCGCTGGGACAGCGTTTTATTAACTTTCTTGATTCGAGTGCACGATTACTGCGAAGCAAATCATATTGATTGGCGTCCGGAGGGTCTACCCGAAGGTGTAGCAAAGCTATTAATCCTTGTCTATGCGGTACCCGAGGCCAAGGGTGTAAACAAGGACGTCATACGCCGTTCATGGTTTTATAGGGTTGGACATAGCCTAATTGAGAAGCGAAAAAGTGCATGGCGGCAATTAGAGTTCCTGGGGGAATTGTGCTTTAGTCTAACGCGCTTTTTTCGTGGTAAAGCCCGTTATCGTCGCTCAGATTTGTGGCTAATGATCGAAGAATGTGGTCCCAGAGCGTTGCCGATTGTAACTTTGATCAGCGTACTGGTCGGTTTGATACTCGCGTTTGTCGGAGCAGTGCAACTCTCCATGTTCGGCGCACAAATCTATATCGCGAACCTGGTTGGACTGGGTATGGCCAGGGAAATGGGGGCTTTGATGACAGCAGTGATCATGGCCGGGCGGACCGGTGCGGCGTTCGCGGCTCAATTGGGGACAATGAAAGTAAACGAAGAGATTGATGCGCTCAAAACCATGGGCCTGTCTCCTATGGATTTCCTGGTTCTTCCACGGGTCATTGCTTTGGTGTTAATGATGCCATTGTTATGCCTGTATGCTGATTGCATGGGCATTCTTGGCGGTATGGTCGTGGGCGTTGGTCTGATGGATTTATCGTTAGTAGAGTACTATACCCAAACTAAGGCGGCATTGGCCTTGCGGGATTTTAACGTGGGATTGTTCAAAAGCATGGTATTCGGTGTGTTGGTTGCGATTGCAGGCTGTATGCGTGGAATGGAGTCGGGTCGTAGTTCGTCTGCCGTCGGTGATGCAGCCACCAATGCGGTGGTTACCGGTATCGTTTGGATTGTCATTTCGGATTCGATTCTAACCCTAATCTACAACGCGATCGGCGTATAGAGTCCACAGATCGTTTAGATGTCTGACGCCCACATAACGGTACAGAATCTTACCTTGGCTTACGGCCATGTAATTATCCAACAACATCTGGATTTTGTTATCAAGCGTGGTGATGTATTCATCATAATGGGCGGTAGCGGCTGCGGTAAAAGTACGTTATTGCGTCATTTAATCGGGTTGATTCGGCCGACAAAAGGAGAAATTTTTTACGAGTCGCAGAATTTCTGGCAAGTTGATCAAGCCACGCGCGATCGAATTGTTCGCCGGACCGGCATTTTGTATCAAAGTGGAGCGCTTTGGAGCTCGTTAACACTGGCCGAGAACGTCGCACTACCACTAACGGAATATACGCAGTTAGATGCAAACGAGATTCATAGAATCGTGTTGATGAAATTGGCGTTGGTCGGCTTGAGTGGATTTGAAAATTATTATCCGGCGGAAATCAGTGGTGGAATGCAAAAAAGAGCCGGGTTGGCCCGTGCCATGGCCTTGGATCCGGAAATTTTGTTTTTCGATGAGCCGTCGGCTGGTTTGGACCCGGTTAGTGCTAAACGGCTTGACGACTTGATAATTGAATTGAAGGAGAGCCTGGGTACAACTATAGTGGTTGTTACTCATGAACTGGCGAGTATCTTTGCGATAGGGACTGATTCGGTGTTTTTAGATATCGAAACCAAGACCATGATTGCGGGAGGTAATCCAAATGCCTTACTTCAGCAATCCTGCGACCCCAAGGTACGCACATTTTTAACTCGAGGGTTGGAGTGAACTCAATTAGGATGACGTCTAATTCTGTGGCACAACGATGAGTAAGCAAGCCAGTCCGGCAGTTATAGGTGCATTTGTGGTCGGTGCCATCAGTTTGGTCTGTATAGCGATTTTGATCTTCAGCAGCTTTCAATTCATGACTCCGAAAGATCGCTTCGTGGTTTTTTTCGAAGGTTCCGTGAATGGTCTAAAAGTCGGTGCACCGGTTAAGCTTAAAGGTGTACAAGTCGGCCATGTGACTGACATACAAGTTCACTTCAATATGGATAAAACCGAGGTTCGCACGCCGGTGTATTTGCTTGTTGACCTAAGCCAGGTAAATTTCGAGACTAGCGAATCACGTGATATATCGTTCGATCTCACGTATGAATCCCTGATTCGGCATGGTCTGCGTGCTCAATTAAAGTCGCAAAGTTTATTGACGGGTCAGCTTTATGTCGAGGTTAACTTTTATCCAAAAACCAAAATTAATCTGGTTGGTGGGGATGTAAATCTCAGAGAAATTCCCGCGCTTGCGTCGGATACTGATGAGATTATTAGCAACGTCAAATCATTACCCTTGAACGAACTGGTTAATAGCTTGTTGGACACGTCCAAGGACATACAGCGGTTAGTCAATTCTCCAGATATTCTAAACAGCGCGCGTAAACTGGAACAGATACTCGACACGCTAGATCGAGTAGTCGGTCGCCTCGATAAAAGGGTTGACCCTTTGGTATCCAGTATCGAAGCCACCATGAAAGATACCCGCCGATTAATCAATAACGTTAATGGGCAAATCGGGCCTGTCGCCAAGAATACCCAAGAAGTGCTTGAGCAAGTTCAGCGTTCGCTAATGACATTGGAAGAGGCGACCAGCTCCGATTCTCCAGCTTACAATGATTTGACAAATACCCTGAACGAACTCACCGAAGCGGCCAGGTCGATTCGGGTGTTAGCCGAATATCTTAAGCGGAATCCTGAGGCATTGTTGTACGGTAAACGAGATGCCGGAGGTGATTAGTCTGTAGCTGTTACGGGATTGGGTCTAATTACTCCCACAATCGATTGCTTAGGTCCATGATTTGACAGGTTGCCTTTCACGAAAATCCACGCACCATGAACGATGCATTCTCAAACACGAAAGGTGTATTACCAGCTTCTTATCCGACCCGTGTCGATGTGGATGAAATCTGATTTGCGATAATATCCCACGCCGCCTTGTCGCAACGCAATTGCCATGTCGCGCAATCGTTTTGTGTCCACTCCCGGCAAGCGAATGTCCACAGCCTGACCGCGCATGTGGAAACTTTTTCGGGCGACCCGTTTGTTGCGTTTTCTAAGCATTGCATTGGTGGCCGGTGATCGATAGCCAGAGATAATCTGAAATGAGTCAGTCGGATTTGCCAACGAAGCAAGACCATGGAGTACATCAAAAAGTCCGGGATCCATAGCATGGACTTCGTCGGTTCGGTGATCTCTAAACAAATGGTCCATTTCGTTTAAAGCGTCCGGCAGATATCGACCGCCCGAAAAATAAACCACATCCAGTTTTTCTGAGGTATGGGTATTGTAGAATGCTAAGTGGCGTTCCGCCGATAGTTTGGCTAGCGCATTCACGGGATGTATCAAGGCGATTGCCGCTAGTGTGCCACCGAGTCCTTTCAAAAAAGACCGGCGTGAATAGGTCGAGGCCGATTCGACTTGTGATTCGTTTACCAAGTGATTCATCGCTTTAATCAATTTAAGGTGAGATAACTTAATAAAAGAGTAGCAGCGAATGATGAATACGTTTTTATGAGTGGTCTCAAGGAAGCGACTGTTGGTGGTGCTATCAGGTGTTACCAGGTTCCCGCTATCCAGGCCATGATCGCGGCTGCTGTAACTTAATTACTCCCAGCAAAAAATTAAGCTGATCGTGTTGTGGCGGCGGTTAAATCTAAAATCAATGAACCTCAAAATCTCGATTAATATTATTACGTTTGTGGTTATTCGGGGTGGTAAACACCGATTAATTCAATCGAGACTTTAATGCTGCGGGTTTATAACATAAAATTACCTGTCGTTTATACATTTGCGCAATAATTTCGGATATTTTTTGTGGTTTTCATAAGGATGACGGTGAAATATCAGGTTATTTATTAGTTAATATCGTGATTATTTTTTGTCGGTTTGAAATGGGTTGGACGGAACTATGAAAATATTTTTAATAATGTTGATGGCTTTTGGTGTTATGGCCGAACCCGTAGCCCAAGAGAATCCTGCAACTTCAGACTTGTTGCAAATTTTCGAAATTGCATTGCAAAATGACCCGACCTACAAAGAAGCGCGCGAACGCCGGAACGCGACCCTCGAAACCCGGCCCCAGGCCATAGCCAGGTTATTACCGCTCTTATCGGTTACAGCGGGCAGTAGTTGGAATTATCTAAACAATAAAAAAGCATCCACCTTTCAGGGAGGAGGTGTCCAACGCTATTGGGATAGCCAGGTTGGGGTAAATTTAAACCAACCGGTGTTTAACTTTGAACTATGGGTGCAGCTAAGCCAAGCGAATAACCAGATTGCTCAGGCTGAAGCCGAATATGCGAACGCGTTGCAGGATTTGATGCAACGGACCATCAAGGTTTATTTGGACGTGCTGCTCGCCAAAGATACCTTACAGTTTGCTATTTCGGAAAAAGCCGCATTGGCGAGGCAACTTGAGCAGGCGCAACAACGTTTTAACGTCGGATTAATTGCGATTACCGATGTATTGGAAGCGCAGTCCGGTTACGATAGAGCTCGCTCGCGCGAAATATTCGCGGCAAATGGGGTCGATAACGCCAAGGAGGCGTTACGGGAAATCATCGGCGAATTTGAGGGCAAACTGATTTTACTCCCAACGACAATTCCGTTGATGAAGCCCGAACCATTGGATATCAATGAATGGGCCGCTACTGCTGACCAACAAAATTTGGGCGTTATTTCGGCACAGAATCAAGCCGAAGTCGCGCGCAAGAATATCGAATTGCAGCGTAGCGGCCACTATCCAACATTGGACTTAGTCGCCAGCTACTCCTTCCAGGACAACAACTCTTCATTTGGGTTGCGAGGTGAAACCGGCCAAATTGGTCTCAATTTAAATATTCCGGTCTTTGAAGGTGGGGCGGTAAATTCGCGAACCCGTGCAGCACATTATGATTTCAATGCAGAGAAGGATAAATTACAAGCGATCAGAAGAGCTATTAGACGTCAGGTCAAAGACGCTTATCGTGGGGTGTTGTCGACGATTAGCCAAGTTGAAGCCTTACGCGCCACGGTTAAATCTTCGATCAGTGCGCTGGAAGCAACAGAGGCAGGTTTCGAGGTGGGGACCCGTACCATGGTTGATGTTGTGAACGAACAACGCAATCTATTTGATGCGCAAAGGAACCTTTCCGAGGCGCGCAACAATTACTTGTTGAATTGGGTATCGTTAAAGGAATCTGCCAGTAGTTTGTCACAAAAAGATCTGGAAACTCTGAACGGTCTTTTGGGAATTTAACTGGATTCCGCGCAGTGACGTCGAATCGTTTTCGTGTTTTGCAGTTGTAAATACACATATCGGGGGCCTATGTGACCGCTACATCATTCGAAATTTGTAATCTTGCGATCCTACTGGTCGAGCCGTCTGCTACGCAAAACAAGGTTATTGTTAACCACCTCAAAAAGGAAGGCATACAACGTATCGAAGGTGTAAGATCCGGAGCGGAAGGGTTGCTCTCCATTCGCCGCTGCGCCCCGGACTTAATTGTCAGCGCAATGTATTTACCGGATATGACCGCTACCGAGCTGATCACCGAGATACGCCAGCAGGAAGAATTTAATACCTTGCCATTCATGCTGATATCCAGCGAAACCTCGTTCAAGGCGCTCGATCCGATTCGCCAGGCGGGTGTCGTGGCGATATTACCCAAACCGTTTAACCCTGCCGATTTAAAACGGGCGTTGCGGTCGACCTTGGAATTTATAGATCCAAAGGATATCGATTTACAGTTCTATGACACCGATTCTTTACGCGTACTGGTTGTAGACGACAGTGCTTTGGCTAGAAAGTATATTAAACGTGTACTCGGAAATATGGGCATACAGCGGATTGTGGAGGCTGCGGATGGCAAACAAGGCGTCGATGCTTTTTCCAAGCAGGATTTTGATCTGGTGATTACCGATTACAATATGCCGGAGATGGATGGTAAAGAGCTTATAGAGTGCATACGCCAAGAGCTGGGTAACGCATATATTCCGATACTCATGGTAACCAGCGAAGAGGATATGACGCGCTTAAGCACCGTAGAACAAGCGGGCGTATCAGCAATTTGTGATAAGCCATTCGAACCGCAGAACGTTAAGGAAATGTTGGTTAGGATTTTGAACGAGTAATTGTGGCTCGATACTGCCAATAGCGGCTAGAAAAGTGCGACAACGGCAAGAATCCCGCCAATCAATAACAGTAAAGACAATGTGATCGGTGACAGTATTCCCAGGATTAACAAAAGCGGGTTGATCAGAATACCGATATTGAAATACTGTGCCAATAGGTCGTCAGCCTTGCTAAGTAACGAACGAATCTCGAGTAGCTTTTTGGCCTGATCGATCACATTCAACACGCATTTTTTACCCGATTTCTCGCCGTGCCGGGTTTGGCCTATGTCTTCGGTGGCGTTGCCTATGAGACGTTCCGCAACTTTGGGGATGTGTTTAAAGTTAGTCAACGCAACCCAAATCCTAGGTACAAACATCCAGGGTAGGGCCTTCCAGGTAAAATTGATCACGTCGGTTTGATCATTTCCAAGAGTAAGAGGCTGTCTGGTTAAAATGTATTGCAGCGAAAACGATCCAGAATGAGGCCATTTTATCGATTATTTAAGGCGAATAGTTGGCCTATTTAACGAGAATAATCGGAAAAATGGACCATTTTGGGACGTTTGCAGCCAATATCACTTTTGACCAGACAGCCTCTAAGGCCACCCGTAGATTCTTTATCGAGCCAGACCACGATGTCCAAACAGAAATCAAAACTTGCCTACGTTTGCGCCGAGTGTGGTGCGGACTATTCGAAATGGAGTGGCCAATGTCTGCAGTGTAAGGCTTGGAATTCGATTCGTGAAATCCGTTTGGAAAGTACTCGGAGCCCACGCGCGGATCTTCACAAGGGCTATACCGGGTTAAGAAATGAGGCGCGCTACCTAAGCGATGTTGACGCTGAGCAGGTTGTTCGGGTTTCGTCGGGGATGAAGGAATTTGATCGCGTTTTGGGCGGTGGTTTCGTGCCTGGGTCGGTGGTGTTGCTATCCGGCGATCCTGGCTCTGGGAAGAGTACGATACTATTGCAGACACTGGCTAATGCCGCTGGAGACAGACCGGTATTGTATGTATCGGGCGAGGAATCTTTAGAGCAAATTGCGGGTAGAGCCAGGCGCATCCGGCTACCCGTTCAGAAACTTAAGATGCTAGGGGAAACTTCGGTGGAACGTGTTTGTGAAAGCGCTGATAAAGAACGCCCGGAAATCCTAGTGATCGATTCGATTCAAGTAATGTTTTGCGAAGCTATCGATTCCGTTCCTGGGGGTGTAGCGCAGGTCCGTGAATCCGCGGCTCTGTTGACGCAGTATGCAAAACGAACCGGGTTGATTTTGCTGTTGGTCGGCCATGTTACCAAAGATCAAACGGTTGCCGGTCCGATGACTTTGAGCCACATTGTAGACACCCAAATTATGCTGTCTTCAACCGAAGACACGCGTTATCGTATTTTAAGAGCCACAAAAAATAGATTCGGGGCGGTTAATGAGATTGGTTTGTTTGCGATGAGCGAAACCGGGCTTAAAGAAGTTAGGAATCCGTCGGCGATGTTTTTGAGTCGAGTCGAACCGCCTGGACCGGGTAGCGTGGTGACTGTGCTTTGGGAGGGAACGCGGCCGTTGCTAGTGGAAATTCAGTCGCTAGTCGTAGAATCCCAGCACGGTAACCCAAGACGGCTAGGTGTGGGAATCGATCAAAACAGGATCGCGATGCTGCTCGCGGTACTCACCCGCCACGGAGGTCTGGTGACTTCGGATCAAGATGTTTTTGTGAATTGTGTAGGCGGCATCCGGGTTACCGAGACCAGCGCGGATCTTGCGATGGTTTTAAGTATCGCATCCAGTCTGCGAAATTCGGTTATTCCTCGTGATGTATTTGTATTTGGCGAGATAGGTCTTTCGGGTGAAATTCGACCTGTAGCGAATGGTGAAGTGCGTATAAAGGAAGCGCTAAAGCATGGTTTTAAGCGGGCTATTGTTCCCAGCGGAAATGTACCGAAAAATCTGGATGGGAAAATTGATATTGTTGGTGTTACTCGGTTAACGGATGCGATTAATGTTTTGTGACATCAAAACGATTTGTAGCTAACAAACTAATCTGGATATCTCACCAGAGGATTATGCACTGCCTAAACCAAGACCTCGGATCAACCCGAATGAGCAAATGCTTCGAGATCTCGGTCTAACAAATCAGAGTCGCCCAAATTCAATTCGACTAACCGACGTAGCCGACAAATGCTGTCCAAGTCGATATGGTCGCAGCGAAATCCAGCCAGACTCGATGTTTGATGTGCCAAGATTATATCCATTTTAATTTCCACGGATTCGGCTAACTGAATTTCAATTTGATAGGTTTTACCGGTGCAAACCTCCCATGATTCGGGACGTTCTACTAGGCAGCCCTTAAGGGAAAGGTCGACAATTTTGACTGGCCAATGGTGGTCAGGATTGGAAACGGTAGCATCGGTTTGGTAACCGATTCGATGAAACTGTCTTTTTTCATCCGAATTTGCTTTGGTCATCATCAGTTTTTTCTCCGGCACCATTGCCTCTATATTAAATCAGGCGTTCTCACAGATAAAAAACTGCATCTCGGTTTTTTCTATTTCCAGCAGGTCGCCGTCTTCCAGCTTTACGCTTTTGTCATTAATCAAGGAGCCGTTGATTTTGATACGCGGGTCGCCTTCCAGTGCCGACGTGTAATAACCGTCTTTTCTTTTTACAACCACGGCGACTCCGGAACCCGATTTTCCAAGTCGGTTTAAGCCGCCCTTCAACGATATTACACGGCCGATATTCTTACCCGACATGATTTGTAGCTGAGCCTCGGTAGCCTGAATATTCTGCTTTATTTCTAAATTTAGAGAATCGAGATCTTTTTGGAAATGTTGAACTTGCGGCGCTGGAGCGGTTTCCAGAAGTGTGCTGTCCTCAGCGAAGAACAGTAAGTGTTTGCCGACTGAGATCTTATCTCCATTTTTCAGAGTTTGATCTTGGACCTTGACGTTATTAACTTCAAGCGGAAATTCGGTTGATCTGGACGCTATTTTGCTTTCGTCATTGCCGAATTCGATTTCAGCGTGGACCGGCGCAACAGCCAGGCTATCAATTATTATACCGTTGGAGTCGTTTCTGCCTACGAACACCTTGCTACCGGCTTCGAAGTGGTAAGCCCGGATCGGTTTCCCTTTAAATGTAAGAGTGATTTTCGCCATTCGACAACAGGTTGCTATTGATTATCCAGTTTGTTGCTAAGTATAGACTCAAAAATTTAGATTTAAACAAAGCCTGCATGGCCAACCCATATTTTTCATCCGAATGACAATTTCTTGCTTGAACTTTATCCCTTGCCTACAGAACACGCTATGTGAATCTAAATCGTTGCGCAATTATCTGGTGAGAAATTAAGACTAGTTAGAGTATTATTTCGATAGTTGTACCTCTTGCGGATAGAATTTCACTAATTTGACAGCGTGGTCGTTGACCTGAAGGATTTCCAGTCGATAGCTAAAAAGCTCCATACTGGTTCCAGGTTCTGGAATTGTTTCAAGAAATTCGAGAATCAAACCGTTTAAAGTTTTGGGGCCTTCAGTGGGTAGTGTCCAGTGCGTAACCCGATTTAGCTCGCGTAGGGTGACGCTTGCATCGACCAGATAACTGCCATCTTTGCGGTGTTGTATGTCTGGAGTCCCGGTGGTGATTTCTCCAACGATCTCCTGCAGCAAATCCTCAAGTGTTACTAAGCCTTGAACCTCTCCGTATTCATCGACGACCATTCCCATCTTCATATTTTCTGTTTTAAAATTGAGTAGTTGCCGATGCAGCGGTGTGGTTTCGGGAATGAAATAGGTCTTTTTCAGCTTTGACGTCAGCCTTTTTTTATCGAAATTGTCAGCGTTCAACAATGTAAGTATTTGGCGTAGATGCAGGACGCCGATAACTTTGTCGATGCTTTTCTTATATACCGGAAGGCGCGTGTGGGGGCTACTCCTGATCTGTCCAATAATGTCGTTTAGTGGATCATCCAGGTCAATGCCGATGATTTCGTTGCGCGGTACCATCACGTCTTCTACCGTAGCCGTTTCCAAATCCAAAATTCCGATCAGCATGTTTTGATAGCGGTCGGGCAACAACGCACTGGCTTCACTAACCACGGTTCTGAGTTCTTCTTTGCTTAAACTGTCTTCGTTCCGGTTTTCCGGGTTAACGCCGAAGATGCGCAGTAACCTGTTCGCTATCGTATTTACTATCCAAACAAATGGATAAAGTAGCTTTAAAAGTGGAACGAAAATCCATGAGGCAGGAAACGCTAGCTTTTCGGGATGCATTGCGGCCAAGGTCTTAGGTGCAACTTCGGCAAAAATCAGAATGACCAACGTTAGCATAAACGCGGCGGCCGCTATACCCGCTTCACCAAACATCCTGAGCGCAATGATGGTGGCCAACGAAGACGCGAGGATATTAACGAAATTATTACCCAGCAATATCAAGCCGATTAATCGATCGGGTCGCTGTAACAGTTGCTGGGCTTTGAGCGCGCCGCGGTGTTTTGATTTTACCAAGTGTTGCAATCGGTATCGATTCAGCGTCATCAACGCGGTTTCCGAACCTGAGAAGAAAGCGGATAGTATGATCAATACCCCTAGAACGCTGAAAAGAACACTCAATGGGATATCGTGTAGGGACAAAGAAATAATGCGCTCCGATAGCTATACAGATGTAATTTCTAAGCTGAAGGTTCTAAATTGTCAAGTCGTGTCCGTGGGGTAAACCGCGTTTATATCTGCTTTGTCTTAGTTTGTAAGGGGTTTTTAAGTGTAAAAGCGGACTTGCTGAATAATGACAATATTTTGACATATTGAATTATCGATGCTTAACTTCTTCGTATTGAAGTGCTGAAATTTGGGTTTGGCTTGCAACTTGCCGTTGCGGCCGCTGAGCAGTTATTTTAACCGCTATACCCCGGATTCCGATAGATTTTATCGGTAGCTGTTTGATCTGGCAAATTAGATTGTAAGCTTAGGTAGTCTTCGACGAGCCTAGCAAAGGCCGATGGGAATCGGCGGGAAATGAATCAATACACACCAGGAATTGGAAAAAGTCCATGGCTTCGCAACAAATACTTTTGATCGATACCGCAGCTGAACGCATCCAGCAAGTTTCTACTGTTTTGCGATTTTTGGAGAAAAAAGTGAATTTGGCGGGTCTGGACGACTATCAGGCACTGGTGGATAGTTCTCAAGACTATACAGTCGTTTTTATTGGCGAAGGTATCGAAAAACTCGCATCGGTTGTGAAAACGATTGTTGAAAAAATGCCGAATGTACCGATTGTTTTATTGGTCGAGCAGAATTGGTGTGGTCAGTTACCCACGATGATCGAGGAGAATATTCTATTTACCCACGAGTGGCCCACAACCTATAACAGTCTGACGGAAGCATTGAAGACCGTTCAACAGGACCGGGGAAAGGACAAACTCGGTAATCACCGATCAGTCGAGTTGTTTCGCAGTTTAGGCGGGAAAAGTTTAGCCGTACAACAAGTGCGAAAGTTGATCCAGCAGGTTGCGAGTTCTGGTGCTACGGTGTTGATATTTGGGGAGTCGGGTACCGGTAAGGAAGTTGTTGCACGCAATCTTCACTACAACTCCTCACGCAGAAATAAACCGTTTGTACCGGTGAATTGTGGAGCGATACCCGCGGAATTATTGGAGAGTGAATTATTCGGTCATGAAAAAGGTGCGTTTACGGGTGCTTTGAGCACACGTCAAGGACGCTTTGAAATGGCGGATGGCGGCACCCTGTTTCTTGATGAAATAGGCGACATGCCGCTGTCGATGCAGGTTAAAATTCTGCGCGTTCTGCAAGAACGTAGTTTCGAACGGGTCGGCAGCAACAAGACAATCGATTGTGATGTTCGTATTGTTGCCGCAACCCACAGAAACCTGGAGCATGAGATTCAACAGGGTCGTTTTCGCGAAGATTTATTCTATAGATTAAATGTGTTTCCAATTGATGTTCCCGCGTTGCGCGAGCGTACTGAAGATATTCCGGTTTTGGTTGGGGATTTAATTGCTCGGATTGAACATGAAAAGCGCGGTTCGGTGAGGTTAACATCCGGGGCCTTGCAAACGCTTCAACACCATGCATGGCCCGGCAATGTTCGGGAGTTGGCGAATCTTATTGAACGCTTGGCCATACTGCATCCGTATGCGGTCGTTGATGCGGTGGATTTGCCTGAAAAATTCCAGCAGTATGGAGCGCAGCAAACTGGATTCGAAGCGGGCCAGGGTCGGGAATTGGCCGACGAATTGAAAGTGCGGAGTATTTCGCCTGCAGAGACAAGTTTACCTAGCGATGGTCTCGATCTGAAGGAGCATCTTAGCATTTTGGAATGCGAGCTCATCAGGCAAGCGCTGGACGAATGCGATGGCGTTGTGGCCCACGCCGCGAAGTTGCTCAAAATGCGTCGAACAACCTTGGTTGAGAAATTACGTAAATATGGTTTACAACGCAATACAGAAGCGTCAACTATTTGACCTGAGCGTATTTGCTATCCGCTAAGGCTCAGAATCTAATATAGATTTCCTGTTGGCTTGCTTGTTGCTAGAGCACGGTGCTAGAAGTTGCAGCCGTGGACGAGGCATTGGCAAGTACCCAGAAATTTCAACAAGCAGAACGATTGCACGACGCGTTTCAGCAATTCAATGAATTGTCGCAAAATCTTTCTGATTCATACCAAGAATTGCAAGCTCAGGTTGTCAATCTGACCGGTGAGCTTGCGGAAGCCCGCAGTGCCCGCCTGCAAACACTTACCGAAAAAGAACAACTGGCCAACCAACTGCATGGGTTGTTGGAAGCATTGCCCGGTGGCGTTGTTGTTGTAGACGAGGAAGGTTTCGTTATCCGGGATAATCCGGTGGCTTGTGAATTATTTGATCGATCATTGATCGGTTGCAGCTGGTCCAGTGTTGTCGCGGAAAATGTTGGCGATCCTCTCGACAATGCCCATGAACTGAGACTCAAGAACGGCAAAACTGTCAATCTTTCGGTGCGTTCACTAAGCCCTGATCCTGGCCACATCGTATTGCTCACGGATATTTCAGAAGTGCGTTCGTTGCAAGAGCTGGTCAATCGGCAAAAACGCTTGTCCGCCATGGGCGAGATGGTAGCCAGTTTGGCGCATCAGGTTCGCACACCACTTACAACTGCAATTTTGTATGCTTCTCAGCTCGGCAATGAAGCGCTTCGATCCGACCAACACATCAAATTTGCCAAAAAACTGCTGGAGCGCCTTAGATTTTTGGAGCGTCAGGTTAACGATATGCTCACTTTTGCTAGAGACGGACATTTGGCAAGGGCTAATGTGAGTCTGGAGCATTTAATTCACAGGATTCGCGAAGCCGCGGAAATGTTGTTGATTGAATCAGGTATCGAATTCCATTGCGATCATGGGTGTGTGACTGGGGATATTATGGGGAACGAAGATGCTTTGATCGGTATTGCGATGAACCTCGTTGCGAATGCGGTGCAGGTCATGGAGGGGACGGGTGAAATTCAGTTGCAGGTCTCGAAACTGGAAGATGATCGGGTTCGGATCAGTATTTTGGACCAAGGTCCTGGCATCGAGGATCAGAACCGAAATCGGTTATTTGAACCTTTTTTTACCACGCGCAGTAATGGAACCGGTCTGGGATTAGCGGTGGTGGAAAGTGTTGTGACCGCTCATCAGGGGCGTGTCTGGTGCGAGGCCAGACCGCATAGCGGGGCAATTTTCCATATCGAACTGCCGTTATCTCAGAATCAAATCCCATTATCCGGCGATATTTTGCAGCACGAGCAAATGGGAGGGAGTATTTGAAATGAATCAGGCGGATGTCTTAATTGTTGAAGATGATGCATCACTACGCGAAGCGCTTTGCGACACCCTTGAAATTGCGGGCTTTACGGTGCTTAGTGCGGCTGACGGCTTGGCGGCCCTAAAAATTCTAGCTGAATGTACGGTTAAGCTGGTGATTAGCGATGTCCAAATGGAAAATATGGATGGACTGACGTTGTTGGAGAACATCGAATCCAAGTTCAAGGACGTACCCGTTTTGTTAATGACTGCGTATGGAACCATTGAAAAAGCGGTTGGCGCGATGCAGTCCGGCGCGGTCGATTATATGGTCAAGCCGTTTGAAGCGGACCAATTAGTTCACCAGGTGGAACGGTATCTGGAACGGAGTTTGGACCAATATGACGATTGTATCGTCGAAGATCCGAAAATGGCGAAGTTGTATGCGTTGGCGAACCGCGTCGCTAAAACGGAATCTACAGTTTTGATTCAAGGTGAAAGTGGTACGGGAAAAGAGGTGATTGCTCGTTATATACACGAAAATTCCTGGCGTGTTTCGGGCCCCTTTATCGCTATAAACTGTGCCGCGATTCCGGGGAATATGCTGGAAGCAGTTTTATTTGGTTACGAGCGCGGTGCATTTACTGGAGCGTATCAGGCTTCACCGGGTAAGTTTGAACTGGCTCAGGGTGGTACGCTGCTACTGGACGAAGTGTCTGAAATGGAGCTGGGATTGCAGGCAAAACTGTTGCGCGTTCTGCAGGAACGTGAGGTTGAAAGATTGGGAGCACGCAAAGCCATAGATTTAGATGTGCGCGTTATAGCGACAACGAATCGAAATCTAAAGGATGAAATCGCTCAGAGTAGGTTTCGAGAAGACTTGTACTACCGTTTGAATGTGCTGCCTTTAACGATTCCTGCATTGCGTGATAGGCAAGCCGATATTATGCCCTTGGCCAACAGTTTGTTGGCACGTCATTGGTCTGGCGGCAAAACTTTGCCGCATTTTGACCAAAACGCCCAAAAATACTTGGTTTCACGCGATTGGCCCGGCAATGTGCGGGAGCTCGAAAATGTTATCCAGCGCGCGTTGATATTCCAAACTGGAGATTCGATAAGCGCGGACGATTTGTCGTTTCACGATGGCTGCGAACCTTCAGCCGCTGCTACTGAACAGGATGAAAACCCTCTAGGTGGCTTGGATGCAGGACTCAGGTCCGCCGAGGAGCAATTAATTCTGCAGGCCTTGATGGATGAAAATGGTAGCCGAAAGCTGACCGCCGACCGGCTTGGTATCAGCCCGCGAACCTTGCGGTACAAAATCGCAAGGATGAAAGAAGCCGGCATCGTCGTTCCTTGTTGAAAGGTCATGAATGGCCTGAATTGTGCTTTTAAAAATCAGTTTTTGAATGATAAGGGCGAGCGATCTTGTCGTTCGCGTGTTTGTAGCCCGTTTTTATAGAGGCAAAAAATGAGCGGTATGGATGTAAATCAAGTTCTAGCGCAGATGCGCACGATGGCCGCACAAGCCGGCAAAGAGGTGAATCAGTCGGAGAACAAGAGTGATTTTGCGGAATTATTAACCCAATCGATTGACAAGGTAAACGCAACACAGATGGAAGCCGGAAGCTTAGTCAACGGCTTTGAAACCGGCACTTCGGACGCCAATCTTTCGGAAGTTATGGTTTCTATACAAAAAGCCAGTGTTTCTTTTCAAGCCATGGTCCAGGTTCGGAACAAGCTTGTCGAAGCGTACAACGATGTGATGAATATGCCGATGTAATGCGGGCTAGAATTTGTGACGCTATTCAAATCGGCTGGCTGCGGACAGATACTGCGTAAGTGATTATTCATTACGATAATAAAACAAAATATTTTTAATATGCGATGGAATCAAGTTCAACTGAAAATTCTACCCGTAATTCGGGCGGTTTAATGTCCGTAGATAGTGAATTGCCGGTGGTTCGGCAGATGGTTAATTTGTCGGTAGTTCGGCAGATTGGTGTGATGTTTGGTTTGGCCTTGAGCGTGGCAATAGGGGTTGCCGTTGTTTTGTGGTCTCAAACACCTGATTACAGTTTGCTCTACGCGAGTGTCGCGGATAAGGATGCCACCGAGGTATTGGGTGCGCTGGAAAAGTTGGGGATTGATTATAAAGTCGAAAGTTCGTCCGGGGCCATTATGGTCCCTCAAGATAAGGTGCATGAGGCAAGGCTCAGCCTTGCCGGACAAGGTTTGCCCAAAAGCAACAGCCTGGGGTTTGAGATATTACAACAAGATTCCGGTTTCGGTACCAGTCGATCAGTCGAATCGGCTCGTTTCCAGCGTGCTCTGGAGCAGGAAGTTGCTCTATCAATAACCGCTATACAAAACGTTAAATCGGCGCGTGTGCATTTGGCTCTGCCGAAGCAATCAGTCTTTGTGAGACAGCGCAAGCATCCTACCGCGTCGGTTATAGTTAATCTATACTCGGGTCGCTATTTGCAAAAGGGTCAAATTGAAGCGATTGTTCATATGGTTGCTTCCAGTGTTCCACAACTCGAGCCGGAAAATGTCACGGTTGTGGATCAGCGCGGTGCGCTGCTAAACAGTCGCGGCAGCTCAGATGAAATGTATTTGACTTCCAAGCAGTTCGACTACAAAAAGCAAATAGAAAACCATTTGATGCAGCGTGTGGTCAATATACTGAGCCCTATGGTTGGCGATGAAGGGTTGCGAGCTCAAGTGGCCGCGGATGTTGATTTTACCGTTACCGAGCGAACCGAGGAGCGTTTTAATCCGGATTTGCCGGCGCTTAGGAGTGAGCAGACCTTGGACGAAAATAGCCGCTTGTCAGGCGCTCAAGGGGTGCCGGGGGCATTATCCAATCAGCCGCCCGCGGCAGGTACAGCGCCGGAAGAGGCTTTAGGTGGCACAGAGCAAAACAGCGGTAACGGGTCTCCGCTCAACACCAGTAAGAGCGCGACTCGAAACTACGAGCTGGATAAGACGATCAGCCATACTCGCATGGCAACCGGGGTCTTGCGCCGCTTAACCGTAGCCGTCGTAATTGATGATCGGCATAGTGTTCAAGAAGACGGGGCCGCGGTTAGCAAACCTTACAGTCAGGAAGATATAAATCGTTTTACGCAGTTGGTTAAACAGTCGGTGGGTTTCGATATTAGTCGGGGTGATTCGGTAATTGTTACCAATTCTGCATTCCGGCCGCCCGAAATAGTTGAGGCCTTACCGGAATTGCCGATATGGCAGGAATCCTGGTTCAAAAGTCTGCTGAAGCAGTTGGCGGCAGCGGTGGCCGTGTTGATTATTATTTTAGGTGTGATACGCCCGTTCATGCGCGGATTGGTAGCCAGAGAGCAGATAACAGCCGGTGTTGGAAATCAAGAGGGTGTGCGGCAGCTTTCGGCTTCCGGGGGTGGTGCGACCGCGCAGGGACAACTGGGCGAGGACAGACTGAGCCTGGCCGGCGAAGAAGATCCGCTATTGTTGGAAGCACCTCAAAGCTACGAAAAACGCTTGGAGTTTGCGCAGAAAATGGTCGATGATGACCCCAAACGTGTTGCTCAGGTATTAAAAAACTGGGTTGCGGTTGATGGTTGAAGCGGAGGCGGAACTCGATAGTAGCGAACGGGCCGCGGTGCTGCTTTTGGCGCTGGGGCAGGAGCGTGCCGCGGAAGTGCTCCGGCACATGGGGCCCAAAGAAGTGCAGATCGTAGGAACCACGATGGCTAATTTGAGTAATATAAGCTCCGATAGCGTCAATACGGTTCTTGAGGAATTTGTCGGGACAATTCATAAGCAGACAGCACTAGGAATCGATTCAGATCAATATATACGCAATGTCTTAACCGATGCGTTGGGATCGGACAAGGCGGGTAGTGTCATTGACCGTATTTTGCTGGGCCGCAATAGCAAGGGGATCGAGCAGCTCAAATGGATGGATGCCCGGTCAATCGCGGATTTGGTTCGCCAAGAGCATCCTCAGATTATCGCTATTATCATTTCGTTGCTGGATAGCGACCAGGCGGCAGCCGTGATCGGCTATCTATCCGAACGTATGCGAGGTGACGTATTAATGCGAGTGGCAACCTTGGAAACCGTGCAGCCGGTTGCTTTGAAGGAACTCGATGAGATTATGGAGAAGCAGTTGACCGGCAATGATAACGTCAAATCATCGGCGATTGGTGGAATAGATACAGCCGCAAATATTTTGAATTATGTCGAAGGATCGGTCGAAGCCGCGGTCATGGAACATATTCTTGAAGCGGACCCGGATTTGGGCCAACAAATCCAGGATAAGATGTTCGTTTTTGAGAATCTTTCCGAGGTTGATGACAGAGGCATCCAAACATTGCTGCGGGAAATTTCAACTGATTCCTTGTTGCTAGCCTTACGCGGTGCGGACGACGCGCTGAAAGAGAAGATCTTTGGCAACATGTCAAAGCGTGCGGCCGAAATGTTACGCGATGACCTCGAAGCCGCGGCCCCGGCTAAACTTAGTGATGTTGAATTGGCTCAGAAGGAAATTCTTATGGTCGCGCGTCGTCTGGATGAAGCTGGTGAAATTTCATTAGGGGGTGGTGGTGGCGATGAGTTCGTCTAAAGAGTTTTCCAGCAACGAAATGGATGGGTTGTCGGTTTGGGAGCTGCCATCGATAGTCGATTCTTCTCGAAATCTATCGTCCCAGGGCCGGGGGTTGACACCCATGCTGACGGTCGACGAGATTGAAGCGACGCAGAAACAAGCTTATGACGAAGCATCAAGGTCCGGCCGGGATCAAGGTTATATCGAGGGTCTTGAAGCCGGTAGGAAGGATGGATACCAACGCGGCTTTGAAGCTGGGCAGGACGATCTTAACCAGCGGATTAAGGATGTTTTGGGAATATTTGATGAATTGGCCGAACCTTTGCGCGAATTGGACGAACGCATCGAAGATGAGTTGGCCGCTTTAGCTATGGCCGTTGCGCGCCAATTGGTGCGTCGAGAATTAAAGATGGATCCTGGCCAGGTCATTGCCGTGGTACGTGAGGCAGTGGGTATTTTGCCTTCGTCGGCGCGCAACATAAGGTTGTTTCTGCACTCTGACGATGCGGAATTGGTTCGGTCGGTATTTGACGTGGCCGAGAATTCGCCAAATTGGACGATTATTGAGGACCCGCTGTTATCGCGCGGCGGGTGCCGAATCGAAACCGAGACTTCCAGGATAGATGCGACAGTCGAAAAACAACTGGCTGCAATCATTGCCAAGGCGATGGGCGGCGAAAGGGAGCGGGACTGAGATTCCGTGGAAACGGCTGAATTAGTGCAACGATCGGAGCGTTGGTTAGAGCGGCTGGAACCCTATAGGCGTCGTTTAAATGAAGAGGTACCGCTAATTGTGGAAGGTAAGCTTACCCGAATGGTTGGTTTGACCTTGGAAGCGGTAGGTTGCAAGTCAAAGGTTGGTGGGCGTTGTTTGGTGGAAGCTTCCGATGGCAAACAGATTGAAGCCGAAGTAGTAGGATTTTCGGGTGAACGACTGTACTTAATGCCGACCGGCGATATAGCTGGGTTGGAGCAAGATTCTAGAGTAATTCCGACCGGTAAAAGTTGTGCGGCTAAAGTAGGCTCAGCGTTATTGGGGCGAGTTGTAGATGGTGCGGGTGTGCCTCTGGATGGGAAAGGGCCTATTCGAACGCAAGCGGTGCAACCGCTCAACGGGTCACCCATTAACCCGTTAACGCGCAATCCGATTCGAGAACCCTTAGATGTGGGTATCCGTTCGATTAACGCCATGATGACTGTCGGACGGGGGCAACGTCTTGGCTTGTTTGCGGGCAGCGGGGTTGGTAAAAGCGTGTTGCTGGGGATGATGACGCGCTACACCAACGCCGATGTTATCGTGGTTGGCTTAATCGGTGAACGGGGCCGTGAAGTCAACGAGTTCGTGCAGAAAATTCTAGGCGAAGGTGGTTTGGCTAGAGCTGTTGTCATAGCGACACCGGCGGATGATCCGCCCCTAATGCGTATGCACGGCGCGATGCTGGCAACAAGCATTGCCGAATATTTTCGTGATCAGGGTCTTAACGTGCTTTTGTTGATGGACTCGTTAACGCGGTTCGCGCAAGCGCAGCGCGAGATTGCCCTGGCTATCAATGAACCACCCGCGACTAAAGGATACCCACCTTCAGTTTTCGCAAAACTTCCCCAACTGGTCGAACGCGCTGGAAATGGAAGCGCGGGCGCGGGATCTATTACTGCGTTCTACACTGTTCTTACTGAAGGAGACGATCACAATGATCCGGTTGCCGACGCAGCCAGAGCAATACTGGATGGCCATATTGTGCTTTCGCGCCAATTGGCTGAGGCAGGGCATTTTCCTGCTATAGATATTGAAGCCTCGGTTAGCCGTGCCATGACCGACATTGTCGAGGCTGATCAGTTGCAATGGGTCAGGCGCCTGCAAGCGATTTTATCAACCTATCACCGCAACCAGGATTTTATTAGTGTGGGCGCCTATCAAAGCGGTACCGATCCGCGTATAGACGAGGCAATAAAAATGCATCCAAAAATAATGGCGTTTTTACAGCAAAGCATGAACGAACCAGTCGATTTTCAGCGAAGTATCGAAGAATTAGGGCAAATTTTTGAATTGCGGGATGGTTCCGAAAGTGATGGCGTGGCAAATGAACTTGGCGGAGAGTAACCAAATCTTAAGCAGCCCGCCAATTTTGTTTGAGATCAAGAATAAAACGTGTTTGCCGATATAAAGGCGGTTAGGGATGGCTATGGTTTTAGAAGCTGTCTGGTTTAAATGTTTTGCTGCGAAAACGAACCAAAATGAGGCCATTTTATCGATTATTCGAGGCGAATAGGTGATCTATTTAACGAGAATAATCGGAAAAAATGGACCATTTTGGGACGTTTGCAGCCAATATCACTTTTGACCAGACAGCTTCTTAGGGTTGGTTGCTACTTCAGAGTTGCTGATAGGACTTAGCCGGTGTTCAATTCGATTAGCAGAGTTATTTTATGATTAAATCTAGACGCTTGGAACCGATCGTTGAATTGGCGGTATCCAAGGAGAAAAATGCGATTCAAGCGCTTGGTGATTCGTACAAAAAAAAGCGCGCAGAGCAAAGTAAGCTAGATCAGCTAATTGCATTTCGGGATCAATATGCGCGCCAACTGAATACCGGCTCTAGTGAAGCGGTCGGGGTTAATACACTACTGAGTTATCGATCTTTTGTGGCAAAGTTGGATAAAGCGATTAGTGAACAACGTGTGGTAGTCTCTAGCATGGACGCTCAGCTAGGGTCGCGTCAGTCGGTTTGGAATGCTGCGCGTTCGCACAAATTGGGGATGCAAAATTTGTTGGACTCTACACGTGCCAAAGAGCTTGTCGTGCAGATCAAAAGGGAGCAAGCGGAAAGCGATGACCGGCGTTATCCGAGGGCAACTTTTGGAAATGGTACGGAATCTGCTTAGCAACACTTGGTTGTGCTAACTTTTGGATCGAGTAGTGACTGTGTCAATGCGATCAAATGTTCGGCCACTGCCGTGATTCCTTCACTCCGAGGCAATTATGAGTATTGATAATCAGACATCATTATTAACGCCGTCCGGCGTTGGAACAGAGGTTCAGACCCAATTGCTAGGCAAGGAGGTTGTAGCCGAGGAGGCGGAAGGTTTTCTCCAGCATTTAACTGAGTTACTCAGTGAACTCGATAACGATAGTTTGCAAACTGAGCTTGGGGGCTTGGACGGCTTATCACCTGTGTCTGAGGGGGGAGATTTAAACCCCAAGGCCGGCAGTTTCTTGCCGCCGGTGGCAATTTCCGATCCAGAGACTCCTTTCGTGGAAGATTTGTCTGATCCAGTGCAACAAGCACCGTTGGTTTCAGGTTTAGTGGAGGGGAAAATAATTCAACCGAATCCGCCCAAGGTTAATTCTAACGATCCAGCGCTTCCGCAATCGGGGTTTGAACGCATAACTCCTAAATTTGAAACAAGTGGGAATCTTGGGTCTGTCGAAAATTTAAGTATTGGGGTCGACGCTGTTGAAGCGGATGATGTGGTTTCCAAACAGGCGTTGAATAGTGTAAATGCCTTTGTTCAGAATACACAGCCTGTTCGACAAACGGCATTAGCGCTTGAGCGACCGGTCGGTCAGCCAGGGTGGAATCAAGAGCTGGGTAATCGGATCATCTGGATGACCGGAAAATCGGTTGATGTAGCGGAGATTCGCCTAAACCCACCCCATTTGGGTCCTTTAGAGGTGCGTATAAACCTTAATCAGGATCAAGCTAGTGTTGCGTTTACCGCACAAAATTCCGTGGTGCGTGAGGCGATAGAGGCGGCGGTGCCTAGGCTGCGGGAAATGTTTAGTAGTCAACAATTGAACCTGGTTAATGTTGACGTATCCCAGCAGTCATTTTCCGAACACCAGCGGCATGACTTTAGCGGTGAGGGTGGCGATGCTGAGAATGGTGACAACCTTTCACTTCTTCAATCTGCTGATGAAACAGCGGATGATTTTATAGAAGGTGATATTAATTCGGTCACCAGCGGCTTGGTGAGTTACTACGTCTAAACTAGTACTCCTTCAAGGTTAGATCTTGGAATCTTCGACTTAATTGCATTTGATCTGAGTTTAACCTAACGATCCCCGACCGCCGTCAATGACAATCGAATTAAAACGGCAACCATGCAAAGCCGTTACTATCAGACACCATATGATCATGGGATGTCGTCAGCAGTTCGATAAGTTGATGCGCCCAATCCTCCATAATCTCGTGGGCATGGCCGTACCAAGTTAGGGTCTGAAGATCGAGAATACGGATCTTACTCGCCTCGCGGTCGGCGAACATCAGAAGGATTTCGCCGGTATCGCTATCTCGCAGAATTCCTTCGATTGCTACGATCCCATTCTGACCAAGCGCTGCAGCGGTTCCAGCCGGAATGCCAACAATGATAGGCACGACGAAGGCCGCGAGCCCGATTACCGAAAGCCAAACCTTGGCCGGCGTCAATTCAACGATCGACAATTCTAGTACTAGTGATCCAGGCTCCGGTGTGTCCACTACCGATAGTTTAATACTGTCTAAAAGCGACTGGCGAAAAATTGCCTCGGATTCGTGTGCAAAACTAGCCGCGTCTTTTTCCAGGTTGCCGCCACTCAGATTGGCCTTTTCCCACCACCCATTTTCCATAATATGGCTAGTATCTATCGGTGCGACGTAAATAGACTTATACGCGTGAAAATCTTCCACTTTTGAATTCATCCATGCTCCGTGGAAGGGATAGCGCTCGCGCATCTCTGACAGTAATTCCGGGGTTGGCAGAAAACCCGCGTTGGGCGCTGGCTCAGCTTTGATAATGTCATTGACCGATGCGCAACCGGAAAAAGTCAATTGAAGCAGAACCAGAGCCCAAACAAAATGTTGCATTCTAGTTTTTAGTCCGGACCGGGAATCGATAAAAGCACCAAAAAGATGACGACGATATATCTGACGACTAACTAGAGGGATCTTCGGATAGGATATGTGCATTAATTTTCTCTTAAAAATTACCAGGGTATGCAGCTTGGAGGCTGTCTGTATTCGAGATTAAGCCTTTAAGGAAGTCCTGACTTTTTCAGCGATTGTTTACTTCACATACTGCGCGCCTAAACTGCCAGCATATTTTATGCTTTTGGCGATTTGGGTCTAGTTGCGGATAAAAATCCCTTCCTGTAGAATAAATCGATTAGATTCTTTACTCCTTGCCTCACCTTTGCTGTTTGTTTTGGGAGGCTTTTATCCGCGAGGGGAAAATGCGACATTACGAAATAGTTATTCTTATACACCCCGATCAAAGTGGCCAAGTGCCTGCGATGATCGACAAGTATCGAAGCGTTGTTGAAGATGGATCCGGAATTATTCATCGTCTAGAGGATTGGGGCCGTCGGCAACTGGCTTACCCAATCAATAAAATCCACAAAGCCCACTATCTTTTGATGAATATTGAGTGTGGCGACGTTGTACTGGCGGAGTTGGAAAACGGATTTCGATTCAATGACGCGATCATACGGAATCTGATTCTGCGCATGGATAAAGCAGTTACCGGACCTTCGCCCATGGTTCAGAATGCTCCAGCCGAACGGGCTGAACCTGCCGAACAGGTTAAACCCGCTGAACAGGTTAAACCTGCCGAACAAACTTCGGATACGCCTGATGATGGCGATGAGACTTCCATAGAGGATGTCGATTCGACACCTAGTGACGGTTCTGGCGTTGAGAATGATGAATCCACTCAACAAGAAAAAGAACAAGATCAGGAATAACCCTTTAAGATTTATGCAGGTGGATGTAGCTACAAGCCTTTTTGCGGAATTTAGCAGCCCTTTGCGAGGATAATTATGGCACGTCAATTTAGACGCAAGAAATTTTGCCGATTTTCGGCGGATGGTATAGAAGAAATAGACTATAAGGATCTTGAGATTTTGAACGAGTCTATATCGGAAACCGGAAAGATTGTACCCAGTCGGATTACCGGCACCAGTGCTCGATACCAAAGACAGTTGGCGACTGCGGTCAAGCGGGCGCGTTTTATCGGTTTGATCCCGTATTGCGACGCCCACAGAAAATAAGTTGTAGATAGAATTTGGACGCGCGGTAGCGATGAATTTTCTTGCGTCGTACATTATGCAAGGAAGGATGCAGGCGGCTATGGTGGCGTCGGTATTGGCAATGCTTTCGTTCATTCTGCCGCCATTAGGTATTCTCAGTGCGGCCGCGGTGGCCTTGGTTTCGCTGCGGAATGGACAATCCGAAGGGATTCTGATCATGGTTGTTGCTGTGATCGCGGTAGGCATTTTGAGCCAAGTATTGTTTGGTGACTTTGTATTTGCGGTGGGCTATACATTAGGCTTCTGGCTACCGGTTTGGTTGGTTGCCAGTGTGTTGCGGGAAACCGGCAGGCTGAGTGTGGCGTTTGAAGTTGTTTTGGCTCTAGGGCTGATCGCCATTGGGATGTTTTATCTATTCAGTGATGATCCAGCTATATTTTGGCAGCAGCGATTGCAAATGATTTTGCAACCTATGCTCGATGATCCAGCCAGTAGTATCGAGCCTGATAGTCTCAAACAAGGATTATCCGTTGCGTCTCATTATATGACCGGAATACTTGTAACAGGTACGGTTTCGACGTTAATTCTGTCTTTGTTAGTAGGCCGTTGGTGGCAGGCGAATTTGTATAATCCTGGAGGATTTCGAAAAGAATTTCTGTCGGTCAAGCCGCGGTCCTTGGTTGCCTATGTTTGCCTTGGTGTGTTTCTTATCGCGATTATGGGTAGTGGTCCGTTGGGGGAAATGATGCAGAATATGAGTGTGTTAGCTTTTTTCCTGTATTTGGTTGTGGGCACCGCTGTTTTGCATGTTTTGGTATCCGCAACAAAATTAAAACGTTTGTTATTACCCGCGTTGTACGTGACAGTCCTGTTAATACCGCATGCCATGTTACCGGTTGCCTTGGTAGGATTTACTGACACCTGGCAAAATTGGCGCCGCCGCGTAATTGTCGATGGAAGTGTGTAGTGCTATCTTTCAAATCCTGATCGATTTTGTTGCAAATGGCCGCGGGCGCTGTATTCCAAAATGGCCCTAGGCCAATATTTTAAGGTTAAAAACGATGGAATTAATTCTTCTCGAGAAAATCGCAAATTTAGGCAATCTTGGTGATAAAGTCGCTGTAAAATCAGGTTATGGACGCAATTATCTGGTGCCACAAGGCAAAGCGGTTTTAGCGACCGCAGCGAAATTAGCTGAGTTTGAGCAGCGACGTGCCGAACTTGAGAAAAAAGCCGCAACCGAAATCGCTGCTGCTGAAGCGCGTCGCGAAAAAATAACCGCGTTATCAATAGAAATCGTACAGAAAGCCGGCGAAGAAGGTAAATTATTCGGCTCGGTAGGTGCCCAGGATATAGCTGACGCAGTGACACAGGCGGGTAGCGAAATTCAAAAGCATGAAGTTAGACTATCCGAGGGGGTGCTAAGGCATACTGGGGATTACGCAATCGAACTGCAATTGCATACAGACGTGATCGCCAATTTAGCGCTCAAAATAGTTGCCGAATAAATATTGTAACTGCTCAGGTTGCCTCTGAGGGGTAGATCGTAGGCGATGATTATTGTTACCGGTGGAGCAGGATTTATCGGGAGCAATCTGGCTCTGGGGCTCAACGCAAGAGGTATTCGCGACGTCCTAGTCGTTGACAATCTTCATAATGGCCTAAAGTTTAAAAACTTGGTTGATTGTCAGATCGCCGACTATCTCGACAAGCAGACATTTTTAGACCGGGTGTTGCGTGGCGACTTCGATAATTTGACTATCGATGTTGTATTTCATCAAGGTGCGTGTTCAACCACAACAGAGTGGGACGGACGCTATATGATGGAAAACAACTACGAATATTCAAAAATTCTGTTTGAATATTGCGCCAAGCGTGGAATTCTATTTGTCTATGCATCAAGTGCTGCGGTCTATGGCGGCGGCAAAATCTTCAAGGA
>CAZVFR010000008.1:0-28132 GCA_964626505.1 uncultured Methylococcaceae bacterium | reverse complement strand
AGTATTGGCGCAAAAGCAGTAGCCAGCATTGGGGTAAGTTGGAGCTAATCGGCCAGCTTTACTTTAAACCATCTTTAGGAAACGCCCTGTGCGGACCCGCATGCAGGGTGTTGTGGGGACTGGGGGTTAGAGACCCCCGGTTACCCGATTAGCTGTCGTTTTCACGCAACCTGCCTTCTACATATTTATGTAAGACACTGGCTACCAACGTTTGGTATGGAATACCCTCTGAAAGCGCTCGTTTCTGTAGTCCACGAAGGTCTTTAGACGGAAGTCGAATATTGATTCTTGCATCCTTCTGGAACATCGCTTTAGCATATTCCTTGTGCCGCTGTTGTGTCTCGGCTGCATTCTTTGATCGATTGACCTTTCCGGACTCAAATGCTTCCAGAATTTCCTTCTCTTCTTGATCTAATTTATTCATTTCTATCACCTATATATTTTTTTGTGGCCTTTCGACTTGGGATGATGGTCTTTAGAAATACTTCATCTTCAGATTCGACAAATGGCACAAGATAGACATAATCTTATAGTGATGTTGTTTCATATTGGTCGTCGTCAATTACTGGTCAGACAGGCTCTGACTCGACCCATCAGGGGATGTGCTGGCCAGCCATATACATCCAGGTTTCAATAACGCTGTCAGGGTTTAGTGAAATGCTGGATATTCCTTGTTCCATTAACCATTTGGCTAAATCCGGGTAGTCTGACGGGGCTTGGCCGCAAATACCGACATATTTGCCGCGTTTGTGGCAGGCGTTGATCGCCATTTGCAGCAACGCTTTGACTGCTTCGTTGCGTTCATCGAAGCTGTCCGCGACTAAGGCTGAGTCTCTGTCGAGTCCCAAGGTCAACTGAGTTAAGTCGTTTGAGCCTATCGAGAATCCGTCAAAATAGTTCAGAAATTTCTCGGCCAATAGCGCGTTGGATGGAACCTCGCACATCATCATGATTTTCAATCCGTTTTTGCCACGCTCCAAGCCGTTTTCGCGTAGCGATCTGATGACTCTGCGGGCCTCTCCCACGGTGCGAATGAATGGGATCATAATCCAAACATTGGTCAATCCCATGGTGTTGCGCACGTACTTAATTGCGTTACACTCCAACTTGAAGCAATCGCTGAAGGCCGGTGATGTATAGCGCGATGCACCACGGAAGCCGATCATCGGATTCTCCTCGACGGGTTCGTACAGTTTTCCACCCATAAGGTTTGCGTACTCATTCGATTTGAAATCTGATAATCTGACAATGACCGGCTTGGGCGCAAATGCAGCTCCCAGTGTTGCAATACCTTCGGCTAGCTTCTGGCTATAAAAGGAAGTAGTATCCGGGTAACCCGCTATTTTTTTACGGATGTCTTGTTGTAAATCGTTTTCTAAGGTGTCGAATTCCAACAGCGCTTTGGGATGCACGCCGATCATGCGGTTGATGATGAATTCTATGCGAGCCAGGCCAACGCCGTCGTTGGGTAAGTTCGAAAAACTAAATGCACGGTCCGGATTCGCCACGTTCATCATTATTTTGAGCGGAAGGTCGGGCATGGTATCGAAATTTATGCGTTCGATGGTGTAGTCCAGTGTTCCGTTGTAGACATAACCGGTGTCGCCCTCCGCGCAGGAAACTGTTATAGGCGATCCGTTACGGATTTTTTCAGTGGCGTCGCCGCAACCGACTACTGCTGGAACGCCAAGTTCTCGTGCAATGATGGCTGCATGGCAGGTTCGACCACCGCGGTTGGTCACGATGGCTGAGGCGCGCTTCATGATTGGTTCCCAGTCCGGATCAGTCATATCCGTAACCAGGATATCGCCGGTACGAATCCGATCCATTTCCGCGACCGACTTGATTATTTTTGCCGTCCCGACACCGATTTTTTGACCGATACTGCGGCCTTCGACAATCACGCGGGACGATTGATGAAGTTTATAGCGTTCTATTTCATTAGTGCGGCTTTGCACGGTTTCCGGTCGGGCTTGGACTATATAGAGTTGACCATCTTGTCCATCTTTGGCCCATTCTATGTCCATCGGGCGGCCGTAATGTTGTTCGATCGTGACCGCAAGACGCGCCAGTTGTTCGACTTCTTCGTCACAGATCGAGAATTGTTGTTGATCTTGTTCGGAAACATCCACTGTTGTGACTGCGTTTTTCTGGTCATAGACCATTTTGACCAGTTTAGATCCCAGGTTTTTGCGTAATATTGCCGGTTTTCCAGTTGCCAAACCGGGTTTATAGACATAGAACTCATCCGGGTTGACCGCTCCTTGTACGATCGTTTCACCCAAGCCGTAGCTCGATGTAATGAATACGACGTCGGTAAATCCGGATTCGGTGTCCAATGTAAAAATAACACCACTAGCGGCCAGATCGCTACGCGCCATGCGTTGGATTCCAGCCGACAGAGAGACTTGCTGGTGTTGGAAGTTTCGATGCACTCGGTAGGCGATGGCGCGGTCGTTGAATAGCGATGCGAACACCTGCTTGACGGCCTTCAACACGGCATCGACGCCTTTCACATTGAGATAGGTCTCCTGCTGTCCGGCGAAAGATGCGTCGGGCAAATCCTCGGCAGTTGCTGATGAGCGTACAGCGACGGAAAAGTCATCGACAGCGTTTTTGATCAGTGCCGAATACGTGTTGCGAATGGCTTTTTCAAGTGGGCCAGGAAACGGCGTTTCGATGATCCATTGCCGAATTGTGGCGCCTGTTTTTGTCAGCGCGTCAATATTATCGACATCCAGCTTGCCCAATATTTCGTAGATGCGATCAGCTATTCCATCTTGCGCAATAAAGTCGTCGAATGATTGGGCAGTTGTTGCAAAACCGCCAGGAACATTGACGCCCAAAGCGCTTAAATGGCTGATCATTTCGCCTAACGATGCATTTTTACCACCCACCCGATTGATGTCCCCGATACCCAGGTCCTCAAAATCGACGACATATTCTTTCATCCATCTTTCCCATGTGTTAGTTTGCAGAGCGCCTATTTTAGACTTATTTGTATTTCGAAACTAACCGGCCGTGGAAAAATACAGCATATTCTTTATTTCCGACCATACCGGAATCACGGTTGAAACCCTTGGCTATAGTGTACTGACCCAATTTTCCGGGCTTAACTTTGAATTTCATGCTATTCCATTCATGAATTCGCAGCCAAAAGCAGAAACAGCCAAGGCGGAAATTAATGCGGACTTTGCCAACAAAGGCGTGCATCCGGTGGTTTTCAGCTCGGTTACCAATGTCGAATTGCGGGCTATCATCAAACAGAGTAACGCCGTGGTATTCGACCTTTTTGAAATGTTTCTCCCACCTTTGGAAAATGCCTTCGAGCAATCTTCGATACACGCTTTGGGGAAAAGACACGGTATGAGTGATAGTGTTAAATATGATTCGAGGATAGAAGCACTAAACTTCGCGCTGAATAGCGATGACGGTGTTAATTTTAAGAGTTACAACCGCGCCGATCTAATTCTGGTGGGTGTTTCCAGAACCGGAAAAACTCCGACCTGTTTGTATCTTGCCTTACAGTTTGGAATATTCGCGTCCAACTACCCGATGACTGATGGCGATCTGGAAAGTTTCGAATTGCCAGAGCCACTGCGTCCTTATCGAGACAAACTGCACGGATTAACGATCGACCCCGGCCAGCTTCAAAGGATTAGGCAGGGGCGAAAACCCGATAGCGTGTATGCGTCCCTACAACAGTGCCAGAAAGAAGTCAGGACGGTAGTAGAGCTGTTCAATCAGGAAAAGATTCCGTATCTAGACGTTACGAATTTTTCAGTCGAAGAAATTTCTACGACGATTATGTATGAGAAGGGTTGGCAACGCGGACAGATCTGACTCAACTAGAGCAAACCTAAATATGTAATTATTTTACTGCAGGGTTGAATTTCTTAATTTAATCCCAATACTGCATTCATCTTACAGTAATCAATTTGCATGCATTTAACGGAAACAAGGGTAAATATTAGACATGACAGTCAAGGCCAAAAAACAAACACTTGGGTTTGAAACCGAAGTCAAACACCTGTTAGATTTGATGATTCACTCTTTGTATAGTAACAAAGAGATTTTTTTACGGGAACTTATTTCAAACGCGTCAGATGCAGCGGATAGACTCCGTTTCGAGGCGCTTTCCAACGACAGCTTGTATGAAAATGACAGTGATCTAAAGATCCGGGTCGAATTCGACAAAGACAAACGCACCGTGACCATAAAAGATAATGGTGTTGGCATGACGCGGGAAGAGGTCCAGGACTCAATTGGTACGATCGCCAAATCGGGCACCAAGAAGTTCTTTGAATCTCTGACCGGAGACGAGGCCAAAGACAGCCAGCTGATTGGCCAGTTCGGTGTCGGATTTTACTCGTCGTTTATCGTCGCGGACAAAGTAACCCTGCGGACTCGCAAAGCCGGTGCGGATGCAGAGCAAGGTGTGCGCTGGGTATCGGCCGGTGAAGGTAAATATTCTATAGAAACGGTTAAGAAGCGCGAGCGCGGCACCGAAGTAACCCTGCATTTGCGCGAGGGTGAGGACGAGTTTCTTGACGGCTACCGATTGCGCTCGATTATTCGCAAATTCTCTGACCATATTTCCTTGCCTATCGTGATGGACAAGGAACCCGATCCCAGCCAGGAAAGCGATGACGACAAGGATGAAAAAGTAATCGTAGTTCCCGAAGAAGAAACTGTAAACAGTGCATCGGCGTTGTGGTCCAAGCCCAAGCAAGACATCGATGAAGAAGCCTATAACGAGTTCTATAAGCACGTTGGCCACGATTTCCAAGATCCGTTGGCGCATATCCATAGTCGCGTCGAGGGTACTAACGAATACACCATGTTGCTATACATACCGCAGGGCGCGCCGTTCGATATGTGGGATCGAGACGCTAAGCATGGTGTTAAGCTTTACGTGCGCAAAATTTTCATCACCGATGACGCTGAAAAGTTAATGCCTCGATACCTCAGGTTTGTTCGTGGCGTGATCGATTCGGATTCGTTGCCACTCAACGTTTCGCGCGAAATTCTCCAAGAGAACAAACAGATCGAGTCGATACGCGCGGGTGCGGTCAAAAAGCTACTGGGATTATTGGAAGGTTTGGCGAAGAACGATAGCGAAAAGTACCAAACTTTTTGGAAAGAGTTCGGACGGGTTTTCAAAGAAGGTCCTATCGAAGACTTCAAAAATAAAGACCGCATTGCTAAATTGATGCGGTTTTCGACCACCCATACGGATAAAGAAGTACAAGATGTGTCGCTGGAGGATTACGTTGGCCGTATGAAGGAAGGGCAGGACGCGATTTATTACATCACCGGAGATAGTTTTGCGGCGGCCAAGAACAGCCCGCATCTGGAAATATGCCGGAAAAAAGGTGTCGAAGTGTTGCTGCTCTCAGACCGGGTTGATGAATGGCTGGTCTCGCATTGGACCGAATTCGAAGGAAAGCAGCTTCAGTCGGTCGCCAAAGGCGAATTGGATCTCAGTAAATTGGGTAGCGAAAAAGAGAAAGAAGCCGAAAAAGAAAACCAGGAAAAAACTTCCGAGGAGTACAAAGAGCTGGTCGAGAAAGTCAAAAAAATTCTGGATAACAAAGTCAGCGAAGTGCGTGTCAGTAATCGTCTGACCGAATCGGCCGCGTGTCTGGTCAGCGAAGTCTACGGTATGAGTTTGAATATGGAAAGAATTATGAAGGAAGCCGGACAGGCGATGCCGGGCGCAAGCAAACCGATATTCGAGATCAACCCGGATCACGCGCTGGTCAGCCGACTTAATGACGAATCGGATGAGCAACGCTTCGAAGATCTAACTAATATCCTATTCGACCAAGCGGTGCTGAGCGAAGGCGGGCAACTGGATGATCCAGCGGCATTCGTGCATAAGCTGAATGGCTTATTGCAGGGGGTTTTGGGTTGATGAGAGGCTGTTGTGGTTAGTTGTACTTTGTAGTAGTGCTATAGGGTACTGATGTGTCAACACTTAACCCGACATGCTTTTGCATGTTTTTCTGGGGTATGGCGTCAACTTAGACCGTCAAATCAGGGTGGGGCCATACCTGACTCACCGACGCTTCATTTTATAGCGTTTATAAAAAATCTTTGTCAGTTTATTGATTTATCCGGCGAAAAAAATACCACGTTTGAATTTAAAATTAATGAATCTAGAAAATGGGTGATATTTAGCCTATTCGGCAAATAGCCGCGAGTTTTGGGTGGTGTTTACACTCGAGTGCCTGCAACTCCCTTTACTATTGTCCAAACGATGTTATTGGCTTCCTTCGTAAAGTTTAAATATCGGTGGAGCAGTACTTTCTTGTCGACGAGTCTGCAGCCTTGTTCCTCGATAAACGAATCGACTTGACGTTCGTTCTCGAAATTGTATACGTGATCGAACTGGGGTAGGTTGTAAGCGGTCGTAAAGAGTCCTCGCCCACCACCTCTGAGCGACTCGGCAAGAAGACGAAGTAGCGAAAACGGTTGCTCGATATGCTCCAACAGTTCTATTGCCAAGAATCCGTCACGCTTTTCTTCAAGACACGCATATTCACAGGCATGGAACGATACAGACGAAAACCGAGCCTTAGGAAACTCGGACAGAGAGACGTCATAGGCGTGAATGTCGCACCCTTCACGTAAGAAGGACAATTCTAAGCCCGAACCCACCCCGACGACGACTAATTGCTTTCCACTCTCGAAATCAGAAATTGATTTCATGATTTCGCATCTAGGAATGCTGATTGTAACGGATAGAATCAATGCAATATCGTAGTCTTCACGAGATATGGTAACCGAATCTCTGCACAAAGATTCATAGCGATCGAGGTCATTGAATAGTTTTAGATCTTGCGAGTACTGATTTTGAAACTCCTGGTATGCGTCAGCGACTTGAACGACATTGATTTCACGGTATTCGCAGTACTGGTCCAAAAAATTGTCCGCACTAGCAACGATACGATCGAAACGGCCGCGTGTTTGTTCCGAGAATATCCTCCTCTGTAGACCGAAGGTTGGCAGTTGTTTTACCAGCCTTTGTAACATCATGATGCTTAGATCCCGTGTGGGGTATAAATAACTTCACACTGTTAGGCGCCAATTTTAGGGTCTTGTGCCGGGTGTTTATAGTGGACCCTGAAAACCAGGCCAAAAAATAAGTAAAATAAATGGCTCAGTAGACAAGAGGGTAACGCAATGAAAGGGAGAAGAAAACGTCATTCAGCGGAATTTAAGGGAAAAGTCGCGTTGGAAGGCTTGAAAGGGCTAATGGTATACGGGTCAGTAATGGTCTACGTGGTCTACGGGTCAGATCGTTACTTATATATTTAAGATCTGATAGCCGCTAGACTGTACCAATGATTAGGTTGGGTGCATTCCACGCCCCCATTGTAGGTGATTAACCGACCAATATAGAAACGTTAAATGGCGTAAATTTGGTGCATGGATTTAAGGGAAGACACAATACTTACTTCATGTCTTCTCATGCCACGGGTGCTTCTCCACATCCGATAAATCCCGGCTACCATGGATGACGGTGATAATGGAAACGGTGTCGGATTGTGCCAGATAGATGATCCGATACCCTTGAAAGATTAATTCCCGGACATCGTTTCTGTTTTCACCTTCCGGTACTCGCCGTCCCAATTCCGGGAAATCCACCAACTTTTTAGTAGCCTCGAAGATTCGTTCGATGAATTGCCGGGCGTAATAAACAGAGTCTTTAGCGATATATGCCTGAATCCCTTCTAAGTCGCCTAATGCGGGTTCCGTTCACTTAATCCGCATTGCCCAGCAATCGCCTTTTCGCTTCCTCATGGGAAACGACACGGCCTTCCTTGACCGCCTTGAGGCCTTCTCCGATTTTCTCTTTCACATACAGTTCATACATGATGTCATCCCACGTTGCCTGATCTGGCAAACGATCAATGAGTTGTCTCGCGGCTTCTTTGGGTGTCGTCATTAATCTTCACCTCTCACATTGGGTTGTGTGTTGTATCCTGTCTTACCCCGTTTATTGCTGATTTATCACCGTATCCGACGTAGCCACCACAAACTTTTGTTTTGTACGCGGCGGTAAGCTGACTTGCTCGATTTGCCGCTGTAGCTTGGGGGTAGGCCCACGTTTAGACTGGGTGGTCGCTGTTTGCTTTCCAAACAGCTCTTCTAAGAATACGGTTAAAGTATCTGCCAAGATAGGCAACATAGCAACTGCAAAGCACAATCGCCCAACTTCATGGTGAGCCATCATATGCTCGGGGAGATGATGCCCAATAAAGCCGATAGGACTAGTGTGGAAGGGTGAACAGAAACTTACGGTTTTAGTACTCCATGAGCCGCTAATCACGGTAAATTCCTACACAGTTCAGGAATGGACCGTTTTGGGAGCTATTTTGACAAACACCTCTTACTCCTCGCTATCAAGATCCCCATCAAATTCTTCATCAAATTCGAATTCTTCGTCGAGTTCCGGTACTTCTCCATCCCAAATCAGGTATTCACGCCGTTGTCGATAGGAGGCTTTGATAAAGTCATAGCGATCAACGGCTGTTTCATCGACAATTTTTCCAGCCAGCAATAAAGCCGCTCGCGTGTCAGTTACATCCAGTGTCGCCGCGCTAACGCTGGCGATGGTAACCGCGGTACTGCCGAGCAAGAACGTGTAGGTCAACGGATCCATCAATACATCGCCGAGAAGTCCGAATACTCCCCGAGGTGAACTCGGTCCCCAAAACGGCAGGACCAAATAAGGTCCAGCGGGGACACCCCAGACCCCCAGTGTTTGATCAAAGTCTTCATTATGTTTTTGCAGATCGAGCATTGTCGCCACGTCAATAATGCCAGCCAATCCTGCCGTAGAGTTAATCAGGAAACGGCAGCCGTCCAGTCCTGCTTGCTTGAATTTGAACTGCAATAGATCGTTCAGTGTGCCCCCGATATCCTGAATATTACTGAAAAAATTCGTTACACCTTGGTCAACGACTTCCGGAGTGGTCCAGACATAACCTTCCGCCATCGGTTTCAGTATCGTCTTATCCACCGAGTCGTTAAAAGAGTCGACGTCTCGATTCCAGTCCTCCCATGGGTCATCGGGATCGATAGCGTTTGTCGCGCATCCACTGAGTAAACAGGCTAGCAATAAAATGTTTAGCAAGGCTTGTGCTTTGCTGAAATGATTTTTCTTTTTTCATGTCTAGTTCTTCCGATAAGGGTATCGAGGTAACTAGCGGTATTTAACCGCGAGGACCACGGTGCAAGGGGGCTTCGACAATTATAGCGGTAAAACTGGTGCCCCGCCCAGGTCTGCGGAACGTAGTTGCTAGCAAGAGTCGCTAGGACGAAAGATCGCGTCTTGCATTTTGCCTCGGGGAAGACAGAAATCTTTCACGACGGTCTGGTACGGGCCGAAGGTGGTAATTTAACCTGATTTCCTAAATGACCGTTTGGGAGCCGTTTCAGCCGTTCAGAAAAGCAGCATGCGTGCCGCCAGGATGTACAGTAATACAGCAAAAATTTTCTTTAAGTGTGCAGCGGGGAGTTTGTGTGCGAGCTTTGCACCCCATGGTGCGAACAGTACGCTGGCGGAAACAATGCCCAATAAAGCGGGTAGATAAATATATCCTAAACTAGAATTCGGCAGGTGGGGTTTGTCCCAACCTGTGGCCATAAATCCCAGCGCGCCGGCGATCGCAATCGGTAATCCGCATGCCGCGGAAGTTGCGACGCAGTTACGCATGGCGATGTTGCACCAGGTTAAAAACGGAACGGTTAGGGTTCCACCCCCAATTCCTACCAGCGCCGAAACGGTGCCAATTATATTGCCGACGCCGAATGCACCCCGGCCCCCGGGGAATTTCCGCTGCGGTTTCGGCTTTATATTCAAAGTCATTTGAATGGCGACGTAGAGTTCGAACCAACCAAACACGTGCTGTAGTGTATCCGTGGGCAGAAAATTGGCGATGTTCGCGCCTAGCCAGGCGCCGACAACGATGCCGGGTGTAAGCTGGCGAAATATGGGCCAAAGTACACCGCCTTGACGGTGATGTGCCCATATCGAAACAAGCGACGTAAAGACGATAGAAGCTAAAGAAGTTCCTATCGCGAGGTGAACGATCGCGGGTGTAGCGATATTCTGATGCTGAAAAATCGCAACGAGGACAGGCACGATGATTACACCACCGCCAATACCCAATAATCCCGCAAACACCCCGGCAAAGGCGCCGAGTAAGACAAAGTATAAAATCATAAGTATTCAGTATATAGCCCGCATTTCTCACCAGAATGACAAGCCCTTACTTGATCTTTGTTCCCACTAGGAATTTTCTTCACTCGAAAATACAGTCCGTATTCCACTCGATCAGAAAACCCCTTGTGGAAACAAATCTCCGCGCAATCATCTTGCCCTCTGGTGAGAAATACGGGCTAGCCCGCTATTGAATTCAATGCGGTCTACAACGTATTCGGCAATCGGAAAAGCGCAGGTAAAAGCTGGGGAAACAGCGTTCAGGATGTGAGTAGAATTGGCATCGCCTTCAACCACGAAATCATTGACCAATGATCGGTTCCGAATATTCAATAATTGCGCGCGGATTCCCGCGGGTCCCCAATCGGAAAACATTGAGGCATTAACGTCTATTGCCATGCGCGCTGCTTGATCGATCATATATTTTTTAAAATATTTCCTGACCTCTTTGACGGCTAGGTTTAAATAACCGGCACGGTCGCCAAGAAATAATGCAAAATTACTACGCATCACTTCGCTTGCTTCGTGCAGATTAAAACCGTCCAGCCCATTATATTGTTCCCTCCAAAAAGCTGGGATCGCTGTCGGGCCGATTTTTATCTGACCGTCGGCGGCCAACGTATAATGTACGCCTAGAAAGGGGTTTTTGAGATCCGGCACCGGATAGATATGGCATCTCAATTTGCCGATAGTGCTATTGGCATAGAGGTATAGTCCCTTAAAAGGCATCACGCGGTATTCTCGGCCAAAGCCCAAGCTATGGGCAATTCGGTCAGCATAAAGCCCGGCAGCGTTAATCAGATGTCCCGCCGAAAATTTCCCCCGGCTTGTTTCAATATTATCGCTCGAGCCGGAGTGATAGGAGGTGCTTTTTTCAATTAATACGCCTGCCCTGAGCAATTCATTCTCCAGTGCGCGCATGACTTCCCGTGGATCGACCGATGCGGTTGTAGGTGACCAAAGGGCCTTGTCGATGGTGACTATCCGGGGTTCAAGTTCCCGCGCTTCAAGCGCTGTGATTAAATAGGTATCGATACCGTTGGTATTGGCCCGGCGGAACAATTCTTCCAGTTTGGCTACTTCGTTTTGCTCGACCGCGACGACCAGTTTTCCACAGTCATTAAGCGGAATTTTTTGCTCGGCACAATAGTCGCGCAGACGTCGATTGCCGTCACGTGTGAAGCGTGCTTTCAAGCTATCTTCGGAATAGTAAAAACCGGCATGTAAAATACCGCTGTTTCTGCCACTTGCGTGACAACCTGCTGAATTTTCCTTTTCGAGAATACGGATAGAAACTCCGGGATACCGCTGGAATAATTCTCGCGCTAACGCAAAGCCGATAATACCTGCGCCAACAATCAAAAAGTCGCTGGTTTTGCTCATTTACTGAGTCTTTTTCAGTTGCTATGGATTGCCAGTAATCTAGGTGTCCCCCTCGATATTGCAGTATATCGTTTGTAACACCGCTTGGCCCGCATTTCTCTCCAGACACCAAGATGGTGCGCAGAGATTTATTTTCGCAAGGGGTTTTCTGATCGAGTGAAATACGGACTGTCTTTCCGAGGGGAAAAACTTCTTGTGGGAACAAAGATCAATCAAGGGATTGTCATTCTAATCAGAAATCCAGGCTAGAGGGCCTTACCCGGAAGCAGCGAGCATGTTAAGCTAAAGCTACGGTTTTACTCCGCAATACGTTATCTAAGATATATTTTTAGAAAACTTTAAATTTCTCGGCTGTAGCGTTGTTCGAGGCGCAAACCGACTAATTAGGTGTTGAGTTTCCTTCGTTTTAGATGGCTTATATCTATGTAAAATGGCGCGACATCCAACATTGCGCGGGCACTTCCTGTTTTGGTGGTGCCGTTAGGGGAGAAATTGTATGACGTCGAATACAAGCCAGAAGGACATTAAGGCCGAACAAACAGTGGCGGCAGCCCGGCGTAACCGAGAAGAGCGGGAACAGGGGTATAGAGAACAAGCGCTCAAACTTTATCCTTGGATTTGTGGCCGCTGTAGCCGGGAATTTACCCGCGAGAATCTGCGTGAGCTAACAGTTCATCATCGCAATCATGATCACGATTATAACCCGCCGGATGGCAGTAATTGGGAGCTTCTTTGCTTATACTGCCACGACAATGAACATCAACGCTATATCGATGAGGCAAGGTATGGCGGTACCGATAGCCATGATGATCAGGAACCTGTAGCGACGTTCAAGCCTTTCGCGGACTTAAAAGGCTTGCTTCAAGGTAAAAAGTAGCGAATGGATTTAGTCGGCGATTTATCGGTGCTAACGCATAACATTACTATTGAGAGATGTCTAAACGAATACTTGTCTGGATTTCGCACCGCAGCGCAAGATGAAGTTGAAATCATACTGTGCTCTAAAGTAAATTGGGGCAAACCAGCGTTCAAGTTTGCAATAAACCGAGCAATCTGTGCATTAAAGCAAAATGGGGGTTAAACCATGAACACAGTCAAGCAGCTGTTGAAAGCCAAAGATTCTAAGATTTTAACGATGCCGCCGGATGCGTCGGTGTTTTCAGGCTTGGAATTGATGGCCCAAAATAATATCGGGGCTTTACTGATCACCGAGAATGACAAATTGGTGGGCATCTTTTCAGAACGCGATTACGCGAGAAACGTCTTTTTGAAGGGAAAGTCTTCCAAGGGAACCTTGATCGGGGAGATCATGGTCAGAAACGTGATCTACGTGACACTGGGCGATGATGTTGAATCATGCATGGCATTGATGACCGACAAAAGAATCCGGCATTTACCCGTAATTGAGAATGAACAACTGGTCGGCATGGTTAGCATAGGTGATGTGGTTAAACAGATTATTTCGGAACAGGAATTCACAATACGGGAATTGGAAAAGTATATCCAGGGAAGTTACTGAATAATCTATAAATATTTTGGTTTGTCAGCATATGCCGACATAATTAAACGAAATTGCCCCATTTTGGTGTAAGCTATAGACGCATTTTTGGCCAAATAAAAGGGAATTATCATGCCAAGTTGTTCCATTGCGGCTCGTAGTTACTCAATGCTTGTGCCTTCCGAAAAGTTGCTCGAAAAGCTTGATACCCACCGTTTGCCCACGCTTGATCGGGTGTTGATGGAGACTATTGCTGCTTGTAATCAGGAGAGTGTGACCTATGATCGCGTAGCGCAGATTATTAAGCAGGACCCCGCCTTGACGGTTAAGGTATTGACTGTGGCCAATTCGCCCACATTTTCGCCGCTACAACCCATGACCAGTATAGAACTCGCGCTGGTGACTCTGGGAATAGAGACGATAAAAGCAATTGCGATTACAGCGTCTATACGGCAGGTCATGGGATGCGTCAATTTAGGTCGGGTTATCAATCTGAAGCGATTCTGGTTATAGTCATTACGCTGTGGTGTAATGGCTATAGCATTAGCCAGGCATTGCGGGTATGGCGGCTTGGATGAGGCTTATTTGACGGGTTTATTGCATAACGTCGGCGAGCTGGTGATTGCCAGTAATTTTTCCTCCGAGTACCGCTATTCAAGCGCAGCGTCGGGTTATGATCTTTTATCGCAAGAGCGTCGGCAGTTTGGTTTTAATCGATATGATGCGGGTGCGTGGTTGGTTGGCCAATGGAAATTACGCCCGGTTGTGTCCGAAGCTATATCTAGCCAGCAGGAACCCCACGAAAACATTCGCGATGCTGACGTACTGGTCAAAATTATTTTTCTAGCGAGTCGACTAGCAAACGATTCGTATGACAAAATCGAAGAAGCTTACTTTTTTGCGCAGCAATTGTTCGGATTGGCCAACGAACCTTTAAATAGGTTAATGTGCGAAACGGACGAAGAAGTCGCTCGGATCGCAAGTTCGATGTCGATTGATTTCGAAAGCGAATGGCATAGGCCAGCGAGTGATTTGCCTAAGGAAGGAGCTCAGGTTGAAGATGGGCGACAATACCAGGCCTCTTCCGAGCTTGTGTCTTTGGTTCGTAATCAGGCCAGGATTGAAACTATTCGGTTGTTGATCGCTACAGCGGAGACGGAACAGGAACTGATTAATACTATCCAAGTTGGCGTGTATGTACTCTATGGTTACCAGCAGGTTTTGTTGTTCGTGCCGGGAGATAATGATTCAAAACTGGTTGATCGTGTAGCAAGTATCTATCGACGCCGAGGGAGACACAGTGATGTTTCCATTAGCGTTCAGGACGAGAGTAGTGCGATTGCCAAGGCGTTTAGGCAGAAAATACCCACAGAAAGTATTATCGGTGAGTCGGGCAGTTATTCCAGCATCGTAGATCACCGTGTATCTAAGCTGTGTTCCAGCGCAGGAATACTGTGCTTGCCTATCTACGATAAAAATAAAGTATTTGGAGTATTGGTTGTTGGCGTTAGAGAGTACAAGTTGACTCCTGCGCAAAATCAGCCAAAAATGTTACACCAGTTCTGCCGGATTGCGGGTATGGCTTTTGGCCAGATTAGAAAGACAAAAACACTAAACGATCATGCGCTCCGTCCTGGACAGGTAATGGAACCGGACCGTTTACGTAGCCTTGTTCATGAAGTCAATAACCCGCTTAGTATCCTAAAAAGTTATATTGATATACTGGATACAAAATTCGAAGGTGCGCACCGTGAAGAATTGAGTATAATCGGTGCGGAAATTGACCGGATTGCGCGGATCATAAAGCAAATTTCAGAAGATTCCAGGGAATCATTTGATGAGAATGTCGATTTAAATGCTCTGATTTTAAATTTGATTAAGCTTTATCAAGAATCATATTTTGTACCGAACAAGGTTAAAATAATCTTTATTCCGGGTGATCAAGTCGGCAATATTTCGGTCAATGTCGATACGTTGAAACAGATATTGGTCAATTTGTTGAAGAATTCCACCGAATCGATATTGGAATCCGGAAAGATAAAAATTACCACCAAGGGTGTTGTTATGGTGCGCGGTAAGCCGTGTACGGAAATCGTGGTTGCTGATACGGGGTGGGGTATACCTCGGGAAATTATAGACAAATTGTTTTTACCGACTATAAGTTCCAAGGGCAAAAAACGCGGCATTGGCTTGTTCATCGTAAAGAATTTGATCACTGATATGGGTGGGTTTATCCATTGCAAGACTCGAATCGGTAAAGGAACAAGTTTTCAGGTGTTGTTGCCTACGGGGTTGTCCGAGAATCAAAATCATAGTGAGGACAAGCTCGGTTAAGTAAGATGTTACGATTATGCGAAGGACGCGATGAGTGAAATGGGTTATTTATGTCTGTAACGGTTGCGTCTCATCGGACGTCCTTCGAGAGAACTGACAGAAATTGGTCTGCTTGATGACGACTAAGAATCCAAAAATCTTGCTTGTCGATGATGAGCCGCACATGCTGAAAACATTGCGGCAGTTGTTTGCACCGCAAAACTATTCGATTGCGACCGCGCAGTGTGGTAACGACGCGATCAATTGTCTGCGCCGCCAGGATTTCGATTTATGCGTGCTTGATTTGATCATGCCCGGTATGACTGGGCATGAGGTGATGGACTATATCAGCGATAGCCGTCTGGAGACGGAAGTTGTCGTCTTAAGTGGCGATAACCACATCGATGCGGCAATCAGTGCATTGAAGTATCAGGCTATAGCGTTTATTCGCAAGCCCTTTAATCCTCACGAACTTTTGAACACCGTGGCACAAGCTTTGAAACGGCAAATGCTACGCAAGCAAAAGAAGGCGTTGAGTCTAAAAATTCGCCAATCCGAACGCTTACACCGTTATCTGTCTAATCAGTTTCCGGATTTTATCTACTTATTGGATAAAGCTGGGATGTTTCTGTACGTCAACAAAAGGGTTGAGCCGCTTTTGGGCTACGCGACGGGTGAATTAGTCGGAAAGCATTTTAGCGTTATCGTTTGCGAACGCGATCTGGAATCGACTCAACATGCGTTTAATGAGCGGAGAACCGGAGACAGAGCAACGCGTAACCAGGTAGTCAGACTTAAAAGCAAAAGCGGTCATTTGGTTGCAAGCGCTACTGATTTTCGCGTGGTTGATATAGAGTTGAATTCCATCGGGGTTTATTCGGATTTTACTAAAGGCACGCGCAATGAGCGCGGGACTTTGGGGGTGGCCAGAGAAATTTCTTTACGCGATAAATCGAGTGAAACAACTAATTTTCAAGCGTATCACGATCACTTGACTGGTTTGCCAAATCGATGGTTGTTGACGGACCGTTTGAATTTGGCATTGGATCATGCCAAACGTCATGAGCATTTGTTGATCGTAATGTTTATAGACCTGGATGGGTTTAAAGACATTAACGATTTGCTGGGGCATAGTACCGGAGACAAAATTCTGCAGATGTTTGCCGAAAGGTTGCGCGGTGGTTTAAGGGTGGGTGATACGCTTGCGCGCTTCGGTGGTGATGAATTCATATTGATGTTGCCTCAGATCGCTTCGGTCGGACAAGCGGAAGTCATCGCAAATAAAATTCTCGAAAATATAAGTAAGCCCTTATTGATTAATGGTAAAAGGTTCTCCATTACGGCGAGTATAGGGATATCTGTTTTTCCCAACGACGGTGATTCCAAGGAAAGCCTGATTGAGCGCGCCGATTCGGCCATGTACAAGGTCAAAAGACGCCATAAAAATGGTTATTGTTTCTACGCAAATGAAGAAGCAGCTGCGGGTAAGCTGCCCGAGCAGCCCCTTTTCGAAGCGCTGGAGCTAAACCAACTGCTGCTCGTATATCAGCCGCAGTTTAATCGCTCCGATAAGCGCTTGGTAGGCTTGGAGGCTTTGTTACGCTGGCAACATCCTTCCAAAGGCCTTATATTTCCAGACGAGCTTTTGCCCATGGTTCGGGATTACGGTTTGATGTCCCCCATCGATGAATGGGTGCTGAAAAGGGTTTGTAGCGATTTTCAGGACCTGAGCAATGTTCGTCAAAATCAGCTTAGATTATCTGTCAACCTCTCTGCCGAAAAAATTTCCGAGCCAGGCTTTATTAACGGATTAGAACTTATTTTGGCGCGTAATAAAGTTGCCGCGGAAAATATACAGATAGAAGTATCGGCGAGCGTGCTTTCCGAGCCGTCAATTGAGTTGATCAACAAATTGAATCGTTTCGTCCGGATTGGAGGTACGGTGATTGTGGAATTAACCAACGATCATATGATTCCTGTTGAGGTACTGCTAAATTGTAAAATTGATGGAATCAAAATAGATTGTTCTGTGTTCCAGGAGAAATCCGATGAAGTGGAAGCGATACGGGTTTTGATGGAAGAAGCCAAAAAATCCGGGTTGAAACTGATCGCAAAAAACGTCGATTCGGAGCAGCACTTAAGTTGCTTAAATAAAATCGATTTCGATGTTGTGCAAGGCTTTCTTTACTATCATCCTCTGTCGTTGAAGACTGCGAAATTGATGTTGGACGATTTGTGAATCGATATTGCTCTTTAGCGAGGAATCCGGGCTAGTGTCTTATTCACATTGTGAGTGGGAATATTACACCGCATCAGTCAGGCGAACTGCGTAAAGTAACAACTGAAGGGAGATCGGCGAGGGCATAAGGATGTGCCAATTCAAGGATGAACGTTTGGAAGCAAGGATGCTTCCTATTGTCTTACATTGCTCTAATTTATCTATGCGTAATGGACCAATAAGCAAGTTCGGAAATACACTATTTATCAATTAGGGTGGATGCCGTAATCTTGGGTGTCAATTTCAACATTCCGTCCTCGATGTATACTTGATGTTCTCCCCTGAGCACGGCCGAGAGTTCATCGCCGACTATTTTCTTACGCCATCCTTGTAACAACCGGGTATCGTTTTGCCCAAAAACTAAACGTTCCAGATCTTTTTTGGGTGCTAATACCCCAGGGTTCAATGAATTTTCTTTCGCCCGCTGATGAACGATTCCGGTTAAAAAATTGATCAATACGTCTTGTTGGGCAGTCTTTTTAGGTACAGTGGGGCTGGAGAGCGGTAGGTCAGGGATTTGGTCCTTCTTGGCGTCACTAATTAGTCTACAAATTGTCTCTCCATATTTGCGAATGGTTTTTTCTTGTAGCCCACGCAAGCTTTTTAAGCGATCCAAACTTTCCGGCTGCGACCTCGCGAGATTAATTATTACATCATCTTTTATTACCCAGTTACGTGGCAGATTTTCGCGCTGTGCTATTTCCTCACGCCATTGGGCCAAGCGTTTTAGAATCGTTAGTGCTTGCCCGGATATTTTCTGAACACCGCGTATTTTACGCCAAGCCAGTTCCGGTAGGTTTTGGTAAATTTCCGGGTTCATCAATTCAGCAAAATCGTCGACTAACCATTCTAGCCGACTCATAGACGATAATTTCTCATACATGTTGAGGTAAATTTGTCCCAGATATAAAACATCGTCGGAAGCGTAACGAAGCTGTTCGCGTGACAATGGTCTTTGGCTCCAGTCGGTTCGTGTATGGGCTTTGCTAAGTGTGATCCCGAGTAATTCAAGAACCAATCCCGCGTAACCGATCTGCTCCGCAAACCCGAGCAGCGGAGCGGCGGTCTGGGTGTCGAATATCGGGCTGGGCAATGTACCGCGGAGGTTGTAGAAGATTTCCATGTCCTGGCGTCCGGCATGGAATATTTTTGTAATGGCTGGGTTGTAAATTAGTTGGATCAAGGGTTCCAAATCATGAAGCGCGAGTGGGTCAACGCATGCGACCTGCTTGGAATTCGCAATCTGGATCAAGCAAAACTTAGGATAATAGGTTTTTTCTCTTAGAAATTCGGTATCGATTGCGAGCCATTCGCTATTTTGAAATTGTTTGCATAGTGATTGGAGCTTAGCATCCGAGTCGATATAGAGAAATGTGTCGCTTGAGTCCATGCACTTTAGGATACCAGTACTTCACGGCATATTGAATGGGTTTACTCGCGTTTCTCAATTTGCGGGTTAGACGAATACGCGGGGATTTCTGGCCAAGCCGTATACGGCCTGTCTTTCCAAGGAAAGACAGGTCCCCGAGATCATGCAAGGGCATATTAGCCGGATAAAATTTTCAGCTTAACTATTGGGGCGAATACTAATTTCAACGCGACGGTTTTGGGTTCTGCCGGCTTCAGTATCGTTGGAGGCGACGGGATACCTTTCTCCCATTCCACGTGCGGCTACACGCGATTGGTTTGTGTCCTGGTTAATCAGGTGAACTGCGACACTGTTCGCACGATTTTCAGACAGTCTTTGATTTAGTTCGAAACCGCCGGTTGAATCGGTAAATCCGGTAATATCCAAATTGGAATCATCGAACTCTTTCAACACCAATGCGACCGAATCCAATACTGGATAGAACGACGAATTGATATCCGACGAATTGGTTGCAAACGTAATATTTCCCGGCATGATTAGTCTGATATTATCTCCTTCGCGTCGGACTCTAACGCCGGTACCTTCAAGCTGTTTACGTAGTTTGGCTTCCTGCCGATCCATGTAATATCCAATGCCTCCGCCAACAGCGGTTCCAGCCGCGGCACCTATCAGCGCGCCTTTGCCTCCATCGGCTAAAGCACCAATCGCGGCACCAGTTACGGCGCCGATTCCAGCTCCGGCTCCAGTACGGCTTATTCTTTCTTCTCCGGTATAGGGGTCAATCGCACAACCGGCGAAAAGCAACAAACTGAACAAGCATATCGTAAGGGTCTTTTTCATCGTTGAGCTCCAAAGTGTTTAAATTACATGTGTTAAGGAACCTCTGATTAATTCAGAGGTGCAGCAATCTAAATTTGCATTTTTTTCCAAACGCATGGATCGAATTTGCTATCGTTATTTTGCGGCTGGTTCAAATTTACGTGTTTCATGCTTAACTAAGTATGAACGCGGCTTTGTTACCGTCGATAGGGGAATGGCCACTGCGTGTCGCTATATCAAACAATCATAGCAGACCGGTAAATGTTCGAGTCTTACAAGGTTACTTCGGTTGACTTATCGCGGGTTTAATCAATACTTAATTTTCGACGACGCAGAAATAGCGTATCCCCATTCTTATTTTTCATTTGCCGCGGTTAGCCCAGAAATCGTATGTCTCAACTAGATATCCCAACCGTAGGAAATACAGTGTTTAACGGGTTTGTCGGGCGTGTTCCGGTTTATACGCGCACATTGGATTTGTATGGCTATGATCTAAGGATCAGTCAGGATTCACTGCATCAACAAACATCCGAAATCGAAAGCGAAGCTCGTGAAGAAAGCGTAATAAAAGCGTCAGAAGGCGTTAGTCTGGAATCGATTGTTGGCAATAGCCCTGGGTTTATTACTGTTACCGATGCGTTTGTTTCGCGCGTAGAAGATTTATCCTGGCCCCGGGAACAGGTCATTTTGACACTGCCCAAAGCCGCATGGTCTGACGATGAAGCAATTACGGAGGCACGAGAATTAACTAAGGGGGGCTATACGGTTGCTGTGGAAGGTGGACTGCGTTCCTCGGAAGTATTGCAGAAACTTGATTTTGCATCAATCTGTGCTGTGGATGCCGATGTAATGTATTCCGATCTGACAGATCATGTTATGGAATTGCACGATGCCGGATTCCGATTGCTTGCCAAAAATATCGAAACCTCTGATCAGTACCTCATGTTTAAGGAATTAGGTTTTGACTATTACCAGGGGGAATATTTTGAACGTCCCAAATTCGTTGGTGGAACAGTAATCCCAGCGAACCGCATTGCGGTTATAGATCTTTTGGCACGGTTGCAAGATCCTGACATTCGTATCGAGGAAATTGAGGAAATTGTTAGTCGGGATGTCACCTTAAGTTATAAGCTTCTGCGGTTGATTAATGCCGCGTTTTTTGGCGTGCCACAAAGGGTTGAATCGGTAAGACGAGCCGTCGTTTTTTTCGGACTTGAGCGAATTAAAAATTGGGCTAGTGTCATCTTATTCAATGCTATTGATTATAAACCACGAGAATTGTTGGTGACCTCTCTGGTTAGGGCACGGACCTGTGAAATACTGGCCAGGCATATGCGGCTAGAGAACCCTGGTTCATACTATGTGGCAGGTATGTTCTCAACGCTTGACGCCATAATGGATGCGCCAATGCCATTGATTCTTGAACGCCTTCAGCTGGTCAATGAAATCCGTGATGCTTTGCTCGAAGGTAGCGGGCCAATAGGTGAATTGTTGACTGGCATCTTGGCTGTTGAAAGTGGTGTTTTTTTTGAATCTACGCTCAAGCTCTTAAAGGAAGGTGTGGCAATGCGGGCCTATACTCAAGCTATAGCCTGGGCTTCGGAAGTTAATGGCGCGATTAGAGCTTAGCCAATAGTAACACCTCAGCTTACCCTCAAATTTAGCCGATTACGGCGTCACAAAAACGCCTGGAGCGTTTCCTCCTTTTCTAAGATCCGTTGCAAACGGAACAGTTACCGCTGGTTAGATTCTTCTTTAAGTGCTCTATTTCCCCCTAAAAATTCAAACATACTGGTTATGTTGGTGTACATGAATTAAGATTCCAATCCACATCTTCGGGCGTTTGGTAGGGAATATTATTATGCCTGTGTATTTTCGTTAACTTGGGGGCTGCGAACTTGGATATAAAAATATTAACCGCAACGCAGACGATGGAGAGAACTATGGCGTTTACTTTTATTCGTTTGGTTCTTTATTTGGCCTTGAGTCTTGCTTTATTGATCGCGACATTAATGGGCTTAGGATTTGGTCTGATCGGTGGAGGGGCCGTCGACAGCATTTCGCCGCATGACTCATCGGGCGGAATTGTCGGATTTGTGCTGTGTGGGTTCGCAATTTATTATACGCGCGGGTTATGGTTTTATTTAGTCAAAGCTCGGCATATTGCGTTATTGGTCGATGCCGTTGCGGAGAAAATGATACCCGAGGGTTCGGCCCAAATCGATTATGCGCGTCAGCGCGTAGCCAAGCGATTTGCATCAGCTCGGGAATTATTTTCGCTGCATCAATTGATTAAGCGGATACGCATCTATTTAATGAAAACCTGCACGCCTATGGGCGACCAATTACCTGCAATTCCGAACCCGTTGGCAGCTAAATTTGTGGGTACTGTCGTTGCTGCTCCGCTAACCTTTTTAGATGAAATTGTGATCGCATATAGTTTCAAAGACGATTCCAAAGGTCCCTGGTCCGCGGCCAGCGAAGGCGTGGTGTTCTTAGCGCAGAACTTTCGGCTAATGTGGCGAAATGCCTGGATAATGTTTGTCATAATGTATACGGGTTTGTTTGGTGTTTATTTACTGATGTTGGTTCCAGTGGCTGCGGTCGAAGAGCTAATACCGGTCCCGATCGGAAATTGGAGATACGTTTTTGCGCTGGTTTTTGCCTGGTCCGTGAAAGCGGCTTTAATTGAACCGATAGTGCTCGCCGGGTTGATTGCGTTGCTTTTCAAAAATAGTGAAGGGAAAGTACCTAATTCGGATTGGGTCGAAAGGTTGCACAATTCCTCCGCCGAATACAACGAGATTCAAAGCAATGCAAGCGTTGAGAGCGTAGGCGCTACTGAAGCGGCCGTGGAAACGGATGCTGACAATTCAGATCAGGAGAACTGAGTCGTCATAAACGATCTATAAGCGCGCCGGTCTTCACCCAACCCTGTCGGCTAGCTTCGTCTAATTCCCCTGGTTTTGGATGATCAGGGGATTTCTCTTTAGTTGCCAAGTTTGTATAATACTGCCTATTTTTGAAGGGCAGGTACACGTATGCGAATCGATCAAGAAGCGCTTACATTTGATGATGTTCTGTTAACGCCTGCGCATTCCGATATCCTGCCGCGCGATGTGAGTTTGACGACTCAATTAACGCGGGGTATTCAGCTAAATATTCCTTTGGTATCGGCGGCGATGGATACCGTAACGGACGCGCGTCTGGCAATTTCTATTGCCCAGGAAGGCGGTATCGGTATCGTGCACAAAAACATGACGGCGGAGCAGCAAGCTACGGAAGTGCGCAAGGTCAAAAAGTTTGAAAGTGGGGTTATCAAGGAGCCGATAACGGTTTCGCCTGAAACTACCGTGCGGGAAGTCATGGAATTGACGCATTCCAAAAATATTTCCGGTGTTCCAATTGTCGAACGGGATGAATTGGTCGGCATTGTGACCAGCCGTGATCTGCGTTTTGAAACCCAGCTTGACGAGCCGGTGACTAAGGTTATGACACCTAAGGATCGCTTGGTCACGGTGCATGAGAAAGCCGAGAGGGATGAAGCGATTAGGTTGTTGCATAAACATCGTATCGAAAAGGTGTTGGTGGTCAACGATTCGTTCCAGTTGCGCGGAATGATAACAGTCAAGGATATTCAAAAAGCGAAGGACTATCCGCACGCCTGTAAAGATGGCCAAGAAAGACTGCGTGTCGGCGCAGCTGTAGGCACCAGTGAAGGTACTGAAGAACGCGTCGAGGCGCTGATTGCTGTTGGTGCGGATGTCATCGTTGTCGATACGGCCCATGGCCATTCTCAAGGTGTACTCGACCGAATTCGTTGGATAAAAAAATCCTACCCGGATGTGCAGATTATCGGTGGCAATATTGCCACCGCGGAAGCCGCTTTGGCGCTTGCGGACCAAGGCGTTGATGCCGTGAAGGTTGGAATTGGGCCAGGGTCGATTTGCACCACGCGGATTATCGCCGGTGTCGGTGTGCCGCAAATTTCAGCGATCGCCAATGTTTCAGCCGCATTGAAGGATACGGGAATACCGATAATCGCGGACGGAGGCGTTCGCTATTCCGGTGATGTCGCAAAAGCTCTGGCGGCTGGAGCATACAGTGTTATGCTCGGCAATCTTTTTGCGGGTACCGAAGAGGCGCCGGGGGAAGTTGAACTTTACCAGGGACGTTCGTATAAATCCTACCGTGGAATGGGCTCATTGGGTGCGATGGGTCAGCAGCAAGGATCGAGTGATCGTTATTTCCAGGAAGACGTCGATGCGGTTGAAAAACTGGTTCCTGAGGGTATCGAGGGCCGTGTTCCGTACAAGGGGAGTCTGGTTGCGGTGATCCAGCAGTTGTTGGGTGGTATTCGAGCCAGCATGGGTTATACCGGGAATGGTTCCATCGAGCAGCTACGCACGCAAAGCAAATTTGTTCGTGTGACCGCGGCGGGTATGCGTGAAAGTCACGTGCATGATGTGGCGATTACCAAAGAGCCACCCAATTATCGGTTAGACTAGGAATGGTGGAAAATTCCGGTTTCGACCTACATGCCGACAAGATACTAATCCTGGATTTCGGTTCGCAAACTACTCAATTAATCGCCCGTCGTGTGCGTGAATGTGGCGTATTTTGTGCCATTTACGCATATGATTGCGAAGACGAATCTATTCGTAGTTTTAATCCACGCGGTGTAATTCTATCGGGAGGGCCGGAAACCGTAACCACGACGGATACGCCCCGGTGTCCCGAAATGATCTTTGCTTTGGGTGTGCCTGTGTTGGGTATTTGTTACGGAATGCAGGCCATGGTTACGCAATTGGGCGGCCGCGTTGAAGGATCTTCGCGTCGCGAATTTGGATTCGCGCAGGTTGGGGCGCGGGGACATTCGCGGTTGCTACGTGAGATTGAAGACCATGCCACTCCGGAAGGCTTCGGAATGTTGGACGTCTGGATGAGCCATGGCGACAAGGTTACCGAAATGCCGCCAGGTTTTAGCTTGATCGCTAATACAGAGAGTGCTCCGATAGCTGGGATTGCCGATGAGCAGCGAGGTTTCTACGGTCTTCAATTCCATCCTGAAGTCACGCATACGCGCCAGGGCAAACGGATACTGGAGCGTTTTGTGCGTGAGCTTTGCCACTGCGCCGCATTGTGGACACCGCGGGCTATTGTTGAAGATAGTATCCGTACCGTACGTGACCAGGTCGGTGATGAGCAAGTTATCCTGGGTTTATCCGGAGGAGTTGATTCATCAGTTGTTGCGGGACTATTGCACAAGGCGATAGGCGATCAACTGACTTGCGTTTTTGTCGATACGGGCTTGCTCAGGCTCGGCGAAGGCGATCAGGTTATGGCGACATTCGCTGAGCACATGGGTGTCAAAGTTATCCGCGTAGATGCCGAAGCCCGTTACCTGACAAAACTTCAAGGCGTGACCGATCCTGAGCAAAAACGCAAAATAATCGGCAATCTTTTCGTGGAGATTTTTGACGAGGAAGCCGCGAAGATTACGAACGCGCGTTGGTTGGCGCAAGGGACCATCTACCCTGATGTTATTGAATCGGCCGGCGCGAAAACCGGTAAAGCGCACTTGATCAAAACGCACCACAATGTGGGTGGTTTACCCGAGGATATGAAATTACAGTTAATCGAGCCGCTGCGAGAATTGTTCAAGGATGAAGTTCGCAAAATTGGCCTTGAACTCGGACTGCCGTCCGAAATGGTTTTCCGGCACCCATTTCCGGGTCCGGGTCTAGGCGTGCGAATCCTCGGTGAAGTGACCCAGCAATATGCAGAGCTGCTACGCAAGGCGGACGCGATATTCATAGAGGAACTCATGGCTAACGATTTGTACGACAAGGTGAGCCAGGCCTTTGCAGTCTTTCTGCCCGTCAAATCGGTTGGGGTTATGGGCGATGGTCGGCGATACGACTACGTTATCGCGCTACGCGCGGTCGAAACAATTGATTTCATGACCGCGAGTTGGGCTAGATTACCCTATGATTTTCTTGACCACGTATCAAGGCGGGTGATTAATGAAATACCCGGAATTTCGCGTGTGACCTACGATATTTCGGGTAAACCGCCTGCGACTATTGAGTGGGAATAAGGTGAAAATCTTTTCAGATTAATCTGAGAAACTAAGTGGTGATCGGTGAGGTCGACCAAAAGTGGATGCGGCATGCCTTGGCTTTGGCCATACGGGCTGAATCCATGGGGGAGGTGCCGGTCGGTGCGGTGATTGTCAAACAAGAGGTGTGTATAGGCGAAGGTTGGAATCGTCCCATTGCAGCCAGCGACCCGACCGCGCACGCCGAGATTGTTGCGTTGCGTGCGGCCGGGCAGATCCTTGGAAATTATCGTTTGACTGGGACTTCTTTATATGTGACTTTGGAACCCTGCATGATGTGCATTGGCGCGATGGTTCACGCTAGGGTCCAGCGTTTAGTGTTTGGAGCAAACGATCCTAAACGCGGCGCTGTGTGCAGTGCCATGGACTTGTCGGCGATGGATTTTGTTAACCACCGGCTTGAATGGGAGGGTGGTGTGCTCGCGGATGAATGTGCGATTTTGTTGAAAAACTTCTTTTCACAGAGGCGCTAATTCGTAGAGCTCTCGAACGCTAGATCTACAATATTTGCGTTGCGATTACTTGCCTGCTTCTGTAAGTCGTCATTTTTGGTTAACCAAACCAAAAGGTCGTAGTAATTACGAATGTTCTCGACGTAAACGACCGTCTCCATGCCTCTCGCATAACCATGTTTGGTTTTTCGGTACCACTTTTTATTGGATAAAAGTGGCAAGGCTTTTTTAACATCGATCCACTTATCCGGGTTGCCGCCGCGCGACTCAGTCAATATTCGGGCATCTTCGAGATGCCCATAACCCACATTGTAAGCCGCAAGTGCCATCCAAGTCTGATCCGGCTCTAAGATACGTTCAGGGATGGATTTTTTGCGCTGTAGGAAGTAACGCGCACCGCCGGCGATACTTTCTACTGGGTTGGTGCGGTTTCTGACACCCAGTTGTTTTGCCGTCTTCTTAGTCAACATCATGATTCCGCGGACCCCCGTTGGGGACACGGCATTTTTGCGCCAATGCGATTCTTGGTAACCGATAGCTGCCAGCAGCCGCCAGTCGATGCTGTGTTTCGTTCCGGCTTGTTCGAAATAAGGCTGAAATTCCGGTAACCGTTTGATTACGTGCTCGCGAAATTTACAATTGCCGACATAATTCAACGAGCCCGCGTGGCCATAATGGCGCTCGGTCAATTGATCAAGCGTCTTGTCAGCTTTGATATTCTGAAAGAATTCCACGGTCTTGTTGTATAAGCTGGTGTCGTCGGATTTCGGTAATGCCCAGGCTAAATGTTGGGGTTCAGATATATCAAAGGCGACGTATAGCTTAGGATAGAATCTGCGTATCAAGAGAACTTGATTCGAGTCGGCGACGGTGTAATCGATTAGACCTTGGTTGACCAAATTAAGCAATGCGTAAGACGACAACTCAGTATTCACATTCCAGTCAAGATCCGGATGCTGTTTTTGTAGTAATTTTAGCGTACCTATATGGCTGGAGCCATTGACTACCTCGAGTATACCCTCGGTAAGGTCTTCTATTTTTTTGGGTCGTTTGGTCCCGGAACGGTATATAAGTTGTTCAGTCACACGGCGGTAGGGCACGGAAAAGCGCATACTTTGTGTGCGTTTTTCGGTGATGGTCAGGCCTGCGGCAGCGATATGCGCTTCGCCTTCCGCAATCAGAGACAGAATTTGGTCGAAACTGTACGGAACGATAAATTCAACTTTGACACCAATGTGTTTGGCAAAGAGCTGCACTAAGTCATATTCAAGGCCGGTGAAACCTTCCGGTCCCTCGTAGTAGGTGGTCGGGTCGTATCGGGTTAGCACCTTGAGCGTACCCGTTTCCCTGATTTGATCAAGCAGCGGTTTCTCTTTCCAAAATAAGCGTGGAAGTTCTTCGCAACCGGCTAGAATTGCGACCAGCACGACTAAGATTATGTGAAAACGACTGAACATAGGGTTGGAACAATTCCTAAGAACTTAATCTAATTGGGCTCATGATGAGAATAATAGTTCTAAATTTTACGATAAGGTAGAATGCATTATTCATACCAAAGCATATTGTTTTTCAATCAGGAGAGGTACCGAAGCGGTCATAACGGCACCGATTCGAAATCGGTTGGTCCTTAACTGGGCACGCGGGTTCGAATCCCGCCCTCTCCGC
>CAZVFR010000007.1:0-28583 GCA_964626505.1 uncultured Methylococcaceae bacterium | reverse complement strand
GCTGATTAGCTAATCCTTGGGAGATTCCTCACGCTTTATCAACACCTCATCAATAAGGCCATAGGCTTTTGCATCCGCACCGCTCATAAATTTGTCCCTATCAGTATCTTTTTCGATGTTTTCTAAAGCTTGCCCTGTATGTTTAGACAAAATTTTATTCAAGCGCTCCCGTATCAGCAAAATTTCTTTCGCATGAATATCGATATCGCTCGCCTGTCCTTGAAATCCCCCTAGCGGCTGATGAATCATCATTCTAGAATGCGGCAAGCAAATGCGTTTGCCATGAGCGCCACCCGCGAGCAGCAAAGCCCCCATACTCGCTGCTTGACCCATACACATGGTGCTGACATCGGGCTTTATAAACTGCATGGTATCGTAAATCGCAAGACCCGCAGTCACCGCACCACCCGGAGAATTGATATACAAGTGAATGTCCTTGTCCGGATTTTCGGATTCCAAAAACAACATTTGGGCCACGATAAGGTTGGCCATGTAATCCTCTACCTGACCAATCAGAAAAATAACCCGTTCTTTAAGCAGCCGAGAATAAATATCGTACGAGCGTTCACCTCTAGCGGTTTGTTCGATGACTATCGGAACCAAACCTGTTGCCTTCGTCTCATAACCCGACTGAAAATCGTCTTTTAACATCTAATATTCCTATTTAAAAATTATCCTGGATTTACTAAACTTTCAAAATCCGCCTTTTCTTCATTGATTGTCGCAGCCGCCAAAACCACGTCCACAACTTGTTCCTCTAAAACCATATTTTCAACGTTCCTGAGCTGCTCATCGTTGGAATAATACCAATTAACAACCTCTTCCGGAGCCTGGTACGACTGTGACAGTTCAGTAATAGCCTTACGCACCTTATCCGGATCCGCGCTTAAGTTGTGAGTCTTGATAATCTCCGCCATTAGCAGGCCCAAGGTTACTCTACGTCGCGCGCCCTGTTCGATCACATCAGGGCGATCTGATTCTCCAAGCACTCCCGGTTTAGCTCCACCTTCAGACCCAGCGGATTTTCTCATCCGCTCAATCTCCTGATCGACCATCACTTGAGGCAGTGTCAAATTATTCCTGTTCAACAATTCTTCCATAACGGCTTCTTTGGCCTTAGCCCGAATGGTATTACCCACCTCAACTTCCATATTGCTTTTTAGCGCATCTCTTAGTTCACTAACTTCACCACTTTCCACGCCAAACGCTTTGACAAATTCGGCATCAACTACAGCTGGCGAGGACTCCTCGATATTGTTGACCTCAACGCTAAATTCGGCAACATTACCCGCCAATTTTTCATTGCCATAATCTGCTGGAAAATCCACCGTAAACGTCTTATTGCCATCCACCTCCATATTCAACAATTGATCTTCGAAGCCCGGTATCATTCGACTTGATCCCAAGGTCACCTTGAAATCCTCCACCGTACCATCGGTAAAATTTTCCCCGTCTACGGTTCCACTGAAAATTATAGTTAATTGATCACCATCTTGCGCGGCACGTTCCACTGAAGTCCATTGTTTTTTCTGTTCGCGCAATTTTTCTATCATAGAGTCGATATCAGCATCGGTTACTTCACAACCCGGCCGGGTAATCTTAAGATCGCTAAACGAACACAATTCGAATTGTGGATAAATCTCGAAAGTGGCTTCGAATTCCAGGCCTTTATCAAGATTCTTTTTTTCAATTTCCGGCACACCAGCGGGATGCAACTTGTTGTCGTGCAACGCATCATACAACGAAGATTGAATCAAATCGGTGAGGACTTCCTGTCTTACCGGCCCGCTGAATCTCTTCTTGACAACGCTACCCGGCACCTTCCCTGGTCTAAATCCGTCGAGTCGAACTTTTTGAGCGAGCGTTTGTAACCGCTTGGAAATTTCCGATTGAATTTTTTCCTCGGGTACTTGAACCGTCAATTTCCTCATAAGCTCAGACGTCGTTTCGACAGAGACTTGCATGGATTTACCTCGAACTGTGAATTACTATAAAAAAGAAAGGATTACAAAAACTGACACGGCTCATGCTTACGCTGTTTTTCCACCAACAACTTGATGGGCCAATGTGAATGCACCGCACTACCGGCGGTGTGTTCAAATACTGGTGCGAAAGGAGAGACTCGAACTCTCACGGGTTACCCCACTGGAACCTAAATCCAGCGCGTCTACCAATTCCGCCACATTCGCATAATTCTTAGCCAGGATTATACTCGATTTGGTTATAATTTGTGTATCAGGGTTTGGTGTCACAATGCAGACACGGCGGTAGCTCTGTAGTTTTGTAACGACTCAGCTTACACTGTAGTTATATTCGTCAACACAAAGAAACTCACCAAGACCGTCATCTCGATCATGAACAAAGCCTCACCCATCTTACTCACTCTAGTACCGTTGTTTTATTTACTAACGGCGATAGTCATCGCAGCATTGATTGCGTACCCCGCATCCCAATTGCTCAATGCCGATTTCGGTCTGGCCCGAATAATAAACCGCATCACACTGGGTCTGCTGGTATTGGGCATACTTCCGATGCGAAGATGGTTAGGCCTTAGTGCCTTAGAAATGGGCTTCTCGATGCGCATGAAAAGCTTTGCCGGGCAACTGATAAAAGGCTTTGCCTTAGGCTTGGTAATTCTAGGTATCGTGATAATGACCCTGATCGCCCTTAAAGTAAGAACTGTAATACCGGCTCTAATCGACCTGCCCGGAAAACTATCCCATGAACTTTTCGCATCACTGCGCACAGGGATAATCGTCGCCTTTTTAGAAGAAACTCTTTTCCGGGGATTATTGTTTGGAGCGCTTTTGAAATATGGCACGATCAGATCGGCCGTGCTAATCACCGCTGTGTTTTACGCAAGCCTGCATTTCATTCATGGTCGTGGCGTTGTCGTGCCTGACAAAATTGAATGGAGCAGTGGTATTTCTATAGTTCCGGATGCGCTAATTGAGCTTTTCAACGCGGCAAATTTTGATTCCTTTTTAGCCTTGTTTTTTGTGAGTATCTTCCTGACTTGTGCACGCTTAGGCACAACGGCTGGAATCGGATATTGCATCGGACTACACGCAAGTTGGGTATTCATATTACGACTAACCAAAACTTTTACCGCGGTTTCGCCCAACTCTGACTGGGGCTTTCTGATCGGGCAATACGACGGTGTAATTGGTTATTTAGTTGCCGGCTGGTTGTTTACATGCTCGGCTTGGTTTTTTTTATTTGTATTTCCAAAAAGAAATTTAGAAGATCCTCGGATTAATATATGAAAAATACCGCGGAACAAGAAGGCGTTATTAAATACGACCTGGTCTTTAGCGCAAAACCACCTCTACCTCTGGCAACATTAGCGACATTAAATGGTTGGCGTACGATACTTTACCGGCTGCGCCTAATCGGACAATCACCCTTGCGTTATGATGGCTTAGGCTACGGCAATATCAGCCAACGGTTTGAAATTTCAAATACAACCGCGCCAACGAATCAATTTGTGATAAGCGGTACTCAAACCGGCGCAACCGAAACGCTGCAACCGGAACAATTTTGTCGGGTCACGCAAGCACAAACCAAACAAAACAGAATTGTTGCGGAAGGACCGATAAGGCCATCCTCCGAAGCACTAACTCACGGTTCGATCTATCAAGCTAATAGTCAAACCGAATTTGTATTGCACGTGCACTGCGCGGAAATTTGGCGCAACACCGAGACACTCAATATTGCGCGGATCGACAAAACCGTCGCCTATGGAACTCCGGAAATGGCCGTTGAAGTTGAACGCTTAGTCCAAACACAACTTAGCAAAGATGCGTGTATTTTTTCGATGCTAGGTCACGAAGACGGAATCGTTTCGTATGGCCGTACAGCGGAACTCGCTGGACAGGCTCTGATAAATACCCTTGCCGCCGCGTTTGAGCTCACGGGCTAACGCGGATGCATCCTAATGCCTTATTAAGCGCTTAAGTAATGAGTGACGCCGCAGATGTTATTTGTAAGACATCGCGGTACTGCTCTTTTTCTGCTTTGAACTATCCACAGGCTCAAGGTGCATGTGCCCCAGCGGGCGCACAAACGTGTACTGCCCCGGTTCCAAGACCATTTGCTCCCCCGCTTCTTCAACATTGCCTCCCAAAGCAGTTATAGGTAAGGAGACAACCCAGAATACAGATCCCACGACGGTCAGAGCAAATGTCAAAGGCCGCACAACTAAAAAATCCAAACCCATCGCAACTATACTCGGACGTGTATCACCGGTAGGGTGATAATTGACATCAACCGCCTCCGCTAGCGATGGATGAACCAGCGTAGTAAAGCCCAAAATGCAGGCGAATAGACTAGCCAAGGCCTTTCTGCGAACAATTCCCATGGTATTTCCTCAGTATTTGATCAGGGGTCAATGGGGAGTATAGAACGTCGCAACACGCATGCAAAGAATAAATCACCAGGTCACATACACCTGGCCATGGGAAAATCGGCATTCAAGGATGACGTTTCGAGAGTTGTAACTCTTTTTTGCTCGGGCGCACAAAAGGTGAAATGGTAGCTGTATGGCCTGGTCAACCTTTTCCCGCACCACATTCAACACATTCCTTAGGTTAAGAGGTTATATTTCTCTCGGATAACGGTTTGGTTAATTTCACCATATGCAATATTTCAACGAGTTTTTCCTCTTTTCTCACGCGATAAAAAGCAGTGTAGTTTTTATATGATAGTTTCCTAATATCCGCTTTATATATCACACCACTTTCAGGTAATGTTGAAAGTGTGTCACTAATAGAAGTAACGAGTTCTTTGACAAAAGACTTTGCCCTAACGGGATTATCAAGAGCGATGAAATAAGCGATGTCTTCAAGTTCCTGTATTGCTTGGGGCACTATCTTTACGGCATATTCCATTATTTTTCTTGGTTAAGAGCTACCCGTCGATGTACCTTTTTAATTAAGTCATCTGCAAGCTTGTTATTAAAATCACTACTCAAACCAGCGTTTGCCTGTTCGACTCCGGTTTTAATTTTTTTGTCCAACTCTTGCTCCACCAAAGCTCTTAATCCAGCCCGAACAACTTCGCTTGCTGATGCATACATTCCTGAAGCAACTTTAGTTTGCACAAATTCTTCAAGTGATTTTGTAAGTGATATGTTCATAAGGTGATTCCATTAAAACATGTGGTACTTTAAAGTCTACAAAAATGACAAGCATTGTCAAACCTTGTTATTTTTCGGGTTTTCTGTTGGTTAGGATCACCTACATATGCAATCAGTAATGGTAACAAAGCGATATGGGCTAAACACAAAGAGATTCGGGTTTTCGAACGAGAATTTTGATGAGCGTGTGCAGTTGCGTTTTGAAAAACCGACCGAACGAAAAAGAAATCAGCGAAAGATGAATCGTTCTACTCTTAATCGGTAGTTCCGATATTCACCATCTTTCGCTGATCGAATCTTACACAACCGGTAAAGCCTATACCAACACCAACCAGATCGAAGCATGTACCCTCACGACACTTAAAGCAGGCTCTATGCCAAAATATTTACTCTTTTATTTACAATAAGTTAAAAAAGTACAACGCTGGATGGTGACAAAACTGTAAAGAATTTTTTAAGGGTTACATTCGAAGTGCGTAACTGCGCGGACGAATAGGGCTAGACGCTCGGTGCATACCCTCGCCTAAGGGTATTTTCCGTAAACACCCGGGTGGTCGTAAACTGGCTCAAATAGTCTCGGCCTCCGGCTTTGCACCCTGAGCCACTGAGCTTGGCACCCCCGAACGGTTGGCGGTTAACCAATGCCCCGGTAATGGCACGGTTTACATAAAGATTGCCCACCTCGAATTCGCGCTGGCAGCGCGCAACATTGGCCGGGTTGCGGGAGTATAGTCCACCGGTTAGCGCATAGGCTGAATCGTTAGCAATCCGCAGCGCTACAGATAGGCTATCGGCTTTCATAACGGACAATACCGGCCCAAAAATCTCTTGCTGACCTAACGCGGATCTCGGAGGAACATCGGTGAATATCGTAGGCCCAACAAAATAGCCGCCATCCAATCCCCGTATTGATGTTTCGAATTCGAGCTGCGCCACCGTTCTACCCTTTGAGATAGCTTGCAGAATTCGGTCGCGCGCGGCTGATTCAATCACCGGACCAAAAGAAACCCCGGGTTCTTCGGGATAGCCGATACATAAACTCGCAGCCGCATCCTTCAAGCGAGCTACAAGCGCCGCATAATGCTCACCAATAACAATAAGTCTTGAGCAAGCACTGCATTTCTGTCCCTGATAGCCGAAGGCTGAACGGATAGTACCGGCGACCACGTCGTCCAAATCCGCATCGCGGTCTACGATGATCGCGTTTTTACCACCCATTTCAGCCATGACACGCTTAACGTGGCGCTGACCAGGAGCCTGATTCGATGCCAATACATTTATGCGCGCACCCACAGCTTCTGAACCCGTGAATGCAATAAATTGGATGGCCGGATGCTTAACCAGATATTCGCCGACGCTATTGCCAGCACCCGGCACAAACTGCACGACGCCCGCAGGCAATCCAGCCTTGGCCAAAAGTTCTACAAAGAGAGCCGCAATCACCGGGGTTTGCGACGAAGGCTTTAAAATCACGGTATTTCCCATCACGATCGCTGCCGATGTCATACCGGCCAGGATCGCCAATGGAAAATTCCACGGCGGCACAATCAATCCCACCCCCAAACCAACCCGCACACAACGGTTGGATTCCCCCGGAACATCAAGTTTGTCGGAATCTTCCAGCTTTTGTGCTTGGATTGCATAGAATTTGAGAAAATCGATAGCTTCGGCAACATTTGCATCGGCTTCCCGCCAAGTTTTTCCGGCTTCGAATATTTCCCAAGCCGCAAACTCATCGCGTCGCAATTTCAATTCATGCGCTGCACGCAGCAAAATTGCAGCCCGTGCAGCGGCATTCCACTCAGACCAACACTTCTGCGCCACGACCGCCCCCCTAACCGCCATCTCGGCGTGCTCGAAGCTGGCTTTTGCAACCCGACCGATCAGTTCTTCGGGACGGGCCGGATTAACCGAAACTATAGTGTCATGCGTTTCCATAGACTGCCCGTCGATTATAAGCGGGTATCGAGCACCGAACTGGCTTCGCACGGTAGCCAATACGGATGCAAATCGATCACGCTCGTCACGGTTGATAAAGCGCCGCAGCGGTAAATTCATGAAACCGTCCGAATTACTAAGTTCTTGTGGCAAAGAGCACTCTAAACGTGATTCCGTGTGCGCGACTGGAGCTGACAACAGTTCTAAGGCATCTAGATGTGTGTAACGATTGCTCCAAAGCATCGCTTGACCGGATGAATTTTCAAGCAACCGCCGCACCAGGTAAGCCATGCCGGGAATCGGTTCACCGAATGGAACATATACCCTTAAGCAATATCCCATCTCGGATAGTGCTTTTTTGAGTGCATCGGCCATACCAAACAACATTTGAATCTCAAATTGGCCGGCATTGATATCGCGTTCTTCCGCGATAGACAAAGCCAGCGCCAAGCTGCGTACATTGTGCGTAGCAACCGCTATCCGCACGTGTGGAGTGCTTGAGAACAGCGTTTCCATGCATCGCTCGTAGCATGCATCGGTCTCCCATTTTTGCTGCCAGACCGGAACCGCCCAGCCGTTTTGAGCCGATATAACACTCTCATAATCCCAATACGCGCCACGGACTAATCTCACTGTAATCGGACATCCGCGCATCTTTACCCATTCAATCAATTCAGCAATATCGTTTTCGGTTTCGCGCAAATAAGCCTGCATCGCTAGGCCAACATTGCTCCAGTTTTTGAACTCAGGCTCCATCAGAAGTGACTTAAAACATTCCAAAACGATAGTTTTGTAGGTGTATTGTTCCATGTCCACGCACACGAAGGCATTGTGCTGGCGCGCAGCCACGAATATGGGTTTAAGGCGTGATGCCATAGCATTGACACTGCCGGAAAAATCGGCGGGATCGATCTGGGAATACAGTGATGTCAGTTTGAGCGAAATGCAAAGCTTTGGCCCCGGCTCTCCGTCAATTACGTCAAGCAATTCATTCATTTTCCAATGCTCGACTAGTGGGGCTAGCTCCTCGATTAATTCCAGATACGCGGCCTGATACCCGTCAGCCTCGCATTCGCTGACTACCGCTTCGCCCAAAAGATCAAGGCTAAAACCCATCCCACAATCACGTAGACCACTTATTGTCCGAAACGCCGATTGGGCCTCGGAACCACCCATAAAACGCGTAGCCAGTAATGCTGAGAAGCGTCGAACAGATTTTGCAGCCAGACCTTCAGAAATTCTTGACAGATTTAAGCTCCACGCCAAAAGCCGCGGCAAAGGAACTTGGTCCGGATTGAAATATTCGCGTAAATGCTCAACCAGTTCATGATCATCGGTTAACGACGGCAACACATCGACAAAACGCAACATCTGCACACGCAAGGGTTCATTATCGCTTAGCAAATTGATCAGCCACTTCGACCAAAAGTCATCGCTGCGAAGCGCAGCGCCGGCGGCCTGCTCCAGCAAACGCTGCCCAATCTCTAATGCGCGTTTTTCGCGATTGGCTAATTGCTGATTTGGCATTGCCCTCTCCATTTGAGCGGTTTCTCCGAACCGAGCTGTATTCCGAATCGTTTTTCCGACTCCCGAATACTCCAAGTTCCCTTCTATAATGGACTCAAATTCCAGCCAACAATTGCATATTCAAATCAATTCGCGTTTCCAAACTGCAGTGCTGCCAAACGCGAGTACAAACCACCTTGCTTTAACAATTCTTCATGTGTCCCGGTGGCAACCATCCGCCCGTGGTTCACCACCACAATGCGATCCGCGTTTACGACGGTGGACAAACGATGCGCAATGACCAAGGTTGTGCGATCGGCCATCAAACGTTCCAATGCATCTTGTACCAAACGCTCGCTTTCAGCATCCAAGGAACTGGTCGCTTCGTCCAGCAATAATATTTGAGCGTTTTTCAAAATGGCCCGTGCAATCGCTATTCGCTGGCGTTGACCGCCTGACAGACGTACACCGCGTTCGCCCAAGAAACACCGATAACCCTCGGGCTGTTTGCTAATAAAACGATCCGCCAGAGCAGCCTTGGAGGCCATAATCACATCATCATCCGTCGCATCCGGGCGGCCGTAACGAATATTTTCCATGGCGCTAGCCGCAAATATGACGGTATCCTGCGGCACGATACTGATCGCCGCGCGCACAAACGCCGGATCCGTATGGGCGATACTCACGCCGCCGAGACGTATTACACCCACCTGAGGATCGTAAAACCTTAGCAACAATTGGAAAATTGTACTCTTGCCCGCGCCCGAAGGCCCCACCAACGCGACCGTTTCACCAGGCTCCACGGTCAACGAAAAATCCGTCAATGCAGCCATTTGAGGGCGAGACGGATAATTAAAACAGACCTTGGAAAACTGGATAGAACGTTTTACGTAGGGCGACAAACTCAAAGGTTTGTCAGGTGCCGCGATTGCCGGAACCGATCCCAACAATTCCATCAAGCGTTCCAAAGCACCCGCGGCGCGTTGCACTTCTCCCCATATTTCGCTTAAGCCCGCGGTGCTGGTCGCGACTATAAACGCGTACAGTAGAAACTGGCTAAGCTGCCCCGCGCTAAGCTGCCCGGCAATGACTTGTTTCGTACCCACCCACAGCACAAACATAATACCGCTGAACACCACCGCGATAGCAAACGCTGATAGCAAAGCCCGCGCACGAATACGTCTACTGGCGGCTTCAAACGATTCTTCGACCGCGCTACCAAAACGCCGCTTTTGAAGACTTTCCAGCGTAAAGGCTTGTACCATTTGCATCGCGTTCAAGGTCTCTCCCGCAATTGCGGTCGATTCAGCAACAAGGTCTTGCGTAGCACGCGACAAGCGACGTACTTTTCTACCGAAAATGATCAACGGTATGATAACCACCGGAACCAATAGCAAAACCAAACCGGTCAAACTCTTACTGGTAAAGGCCAACATAACCAGGCTACCAACCAACATTACGCTGCTGCGTAAAGCAATCGAAAACCCCGAGCCCACGACGGACTGCACCAATGTAGTATCGGCCGTCAGCCTAGAAAGCACTTCACCCGTGCGTGTCGTTTCAAAAAAAATCGGGCTCATATTCAACATATGGCCATAGACTTTGCAGCGAATGTCGGCCACGATTCGTTCCCCCAACCACATGACCAGATAAAATCGAGTTGCGGAAAATACGGCTATCAAGACTACCAAGCCCATCAATGTCAGGAAATATTGCGAAGTAATTTCCGGATTTTCGACGAAAAAACCTGAATCGACCATGTTGCGAACTGCTACAGGCATGCCAAGCGCCCCACCCGCTGCAATTAACAAAACCAATAGAGCCGAGCTAATCCGACGCCGGTAAGGTTGCAAAAACGGTAGCATATTGCGCAAGGTTGACAGCCCTTTGTCAGCTTTCGGCTGTACTCTTGTAGATTTAACGCGTTCCTCCATACGAGCACTATACAGACAAACCTGGTCGCGTTCGTAGCCGTGGCGCCGCTATATATACCTTCCGCATTCAAGAATACACTATTTACAGCACGCCTCTTTTCACGAAAGGCTACCCACCATAAACAGTGCATTCTCAAACGCGAAAGGCATAATCACATTAATTGCCTGTTACTTGTTAAAAAACTATTTGCTTAGGGCCAAATCAATTGCATACTATCGCATTCAAATGTTGAAACTTTAACGGCTATTTCGTGAGTAGTTTCGCACTTAACTCGGTCTAACGACGTGACGTGGAAACATTAGCTAGCGTACGCAATTTTCGGGATTCCAACCGGTGAGTTGCACTATGAAAGGGAGTATGCGATGAATAAGAACCAACTGCGGCTACATTCTTCAACCATTTTAATCCTGATCATGATTATGTTGCTTGGTCCTGCAACCCAGGCTTTTGCGCTTGGGAGTCGGTGCTATGTCGATGTTTATGAATACGCGGAATATGTGGGTGCGCATACGCGTATAGATGGCCCTATTAAATTACGTAACCTGCGAACTATGAACGGTGAAAACTGGGACTCACGAATAGACAGCCTTGTTATGGGACCAAACGCCAAATTACGTATTTACGAAAACCCCAACTACAAACTAACACTATCCGAGATATCCAAACACCCGGAACTGATGCGGTCTTTGGGTATTTCAGCAAAAGACGTCGCTGAGGAATCCGAACTAATCTTTGAACCCAACGAAAGAGTGCACCACCTGGGTGAATACAACTTCCATAAAAAGACAAGATCTTTAAGAATCGACTGTGTCAAATAGGCAAAAAGCGGCCTAAAAACGAACAAATTTATGATCTTTAGCACGCGGGGATTTCTACTCTCCGGGACAGGACATGACCCAGATTTCCTACTCTTTATTGCTCGTACAAACAAGTTGCAATCCCATAACGTGGACTATTGTTGCACCGGTATCCTTATTTTCTGACCCACAAAAATCAGGTCAGGATCTTGGATAACCTCACGATTAGCGTCGAATATTTGATGATACTTCGAGGCGTTACCGTAGAAACGTTTGGCAATACCCGAGAGTGTATCCCCGCTTTGAATTTCATAATATTCAACATCACCCGGTTCAACATATTCAGTGGTACCTGAATCGGCATTGTCGGGCTCGGCAGGAAAATAAATTTCGGTAACGACTTTGGTGACGCCTTGAACATTGCCTGCCATCAGAATCGCCTTCTCGACTGCCTCGGGGTCATCGCAGTCACCACATAAGGTTACAAAACCGCCATTGTATCTAACTTCAAGATTTGCTATTCCAGGGTTGTTGGCCTCAATGTGCGCTTTAATTTTCTCTGCGGCCTCCTCGTCATTGTTGAATAACTTGCGTCCTAAATTGCTGGCGAAATCAAATAAGCCCATGTCATTTCCTCATTTTTGGGTTGGTATTACGGTATCTAGCGCGTGTTTAGGGAGCCACTGAAGAAATCTATTCTGGATGTTTCGACGACCATCAGAACTACATACCGCTCTTTTCCAACGTACAACATCAATTAGTTAAACACTTGGCAGCATGCTCCCGCAGCCCAGGAAACACCGAATAAATCAGTGTTTCCTTAGAATATTTTTTTCAATTTATCGATGATGCCTCCGGCGTCTAGATTGGACATATCCAACAATTCACCGCCAGGACTGGCTTTATCAATTAATTGCGGAATCACACTGGAAAGCCCGGATTTAACGCTATCCATGTCGAGGTTTAATACAGACGCGAAGGACGATAGTTTGTCTGAGTCAAAAAGATTGCTGATTTGATCCGCCGAAATCGGCAGGTTATCGCCGTTTCCTAACCACGATGTTGCAACGTCAGCAAGGCCTGAGCCTTGCAATTTAGATACGATCGATCCAAGGTCCAATTGCGAAGCACCGCCGGCACCCCCCAACAAACCTGTTAAAGAACCGATGACCTCGGTCACATCGATATTACCATCGTTGTCGGTATCAGTGATAAATTGTTGTGCTAGCGTTTTTAGTAAATCCATCTGATTTTCCTTTCTATTTTGTTAGCGGCTCTGTTCGCGTTCGTTGTTGGTACCCAGTAAATACGCCTTGTGTAGATATTCCTTAAATGGCTTATTTACTAGCCTTATACGAAAAACCAACATTAAACGCGAACAGAGCCTTGTTAGCGGGTATGTGAGTCTCCCACAACCTCAAACTCGTGTAAACATACACACTTGTGGACATCGAAGACCGGTGTAAAGAATAGCCGCCGCCGTTGGTTTTAATCCCCAGCTTTACCGCTGTTGCGGGTCAGTTTGTAAAATTCTGCAACTTTCCGCGGATCGCCATTCTGCGCAATGTGTATTTTAACGGCTTTTCCTGCAATGCCGGCTTCCCGCTTGAGTTCATTTGCAAAAGATTTTCGCGTATACGGGTCGGATGCCCGGTTTAATCTTTCGTTCAACTTCTTAAGCCGAATCAAGTGTTTTTCTACCTTCTTGAACGGATCGTTCATCGGGCATTCCCTCTGAGATGTGGTGTTATTCAGGAACTCAAGTCGTTTGCCTTTGTAGCTTAGAGTGTTGCTTTAGGGAAAAACAACCCATTCCCATAGCTACTGCCAGAGCAATTCCTAACATTCAAAACAAAATAATTGCAAATGTTCACAAAAGTTTTCGATGGATTCCCAATCGCTTGAGTTAGACTTGCAATTTTATATATCATTGGACTACCTTCGTATACTGAAATGGTATATAAGCATTAATTTCCAAATTCCCCCACACATGGGACTGGGGAGGATGAAAATTGGTAGATTTATTTCTATACCGGTGAAACATACTTGCGCTGAAATATAAAGTACGATTAACAATGCTTGGTTAAATATCTAGGGATAAGATAATGCCCAATTTGCTCAGAAAATTGCTTGGATTGACGTTGCTCATCGCAACAATCGGAATCGCGACCTTTCAGTCCGTGGCTAATGCAGGTACGATTCAAAATAATCCAACACTTCAAAGCAGGCTGAAATAAGCCAGTCCCGCGAGTCACAAATTACTCTACCATGTCGCGTTCGTCCGTCAAACCGAAGCCCAAACGCTTCGTCAAAGCGCCTACACCTCCACTGCGCTTAAAGGGACTACTGTTGTATTTTCTGCCCTTAGCGGCCGTTCCCGCGACAGTCATTGCTTTTGGAAAAGGCCATTTAGTCGGAATTTTCGCAAACGGCGGCAGTTACACGTTGTATTTGTTGGCCGCAATCCTGCTGCGCCGGGGTTTGGTGGAGGAAGCCAAATACCATGACAAGCGTATAAGCAATCCACCGAAATGGGCGCTTAAAACCTATGCTGCTATCTTGGTTGCGATCGCTACAACGTTGATCGCCTGGCTCGGAGCAAACTACACAGTGTTGGTTTCAATTGCATTTGGAGTCGGAGCACTATTGGGCATGTATTTGACTTATGGTTTCGACCCCAGAATAGAAAAAATGGTTACCGGCAGCCATGGTTACAGCGCTGCAGAAATCACCGAAACAATTGCCACTGCCGAACAGATTATTACGGAAATCGAGCACGCAAATCAGCGCATCGACAACACAGAGTTCAACAGCCGGATAATACGCATATGCGGTGCGGCCAGAGAGGTGCTTGAGGTGATTGAACAAGATCCTGGAGATATTCGGCGAGCGCGAAAGTTTTTGAATGTATACTTGGTCGGTGCACGTAAAGTCAGCGAGGGTTACGCGAAGACACACGAGAAGATGGAATCTGATGAGCTCGAACAAAATTTTCGTAACATTTTAGTAACTATCGAAAAAGTATTTAGGGAGCAAAAACAAAAATTACTGGAAAATGATTTCTTCGATTTGGATGTGCAGATGGAGGTGCTTGCAACCCAGTTAAAACGCGAAGGGATTCTTTGAGACATCCTATAGCTATAACATGTGGATAATGGAGCAATACTGAGGGGATAGAGAATATGAGCGATGACAAACCAATACAGATGAATACCAAGAAAGATAGCAGTGAAATTCCGGGTAGCAGTGGGTTTGATGAGGTTGTCCCGGGCGTAAACGCGGACGTCGTTTCATACGCCGAAGCACCCAGCGACGACCAACTCGATATCGACAAATTGGTATCCGAAATCGATATGGAGGACACAAAGTCCATCCTATATTTCGGCAGCAAGGCACAAGAGCGACTGACTACAATTTCCGATCGCATGCTCGATGGGGTAAAAAACAAAGCGTTAGGACCGGCTGGCGATGACTTAAGTGAAATGGTGGCTACCCTCCGCGGTTTTGATGTGGATGAGTTGGATCCGAATAAAAAGCTGGGTTTTTTTGCGCGCTTGTTCGGCAAGGCCAAACCGGTGGTTCAGTTCCTGCAGCAATACGAGGAAGTACGCAAGCAAATCGATACGATAACGAATAACCTGGAGAGTCACGAAACCCGTTTATTAACCGATATTACGGCATTGGATCGCTTATACGATGCAAATCTCGAATATTTTCATACCTTAGAACTCTATATCGCGGCGGGCGAGGAAAAACTCGATCATTTGGACAATGAACTCATTCCGCTCAAACAGCGCGAAACCGAATCCAGTGATCAAGTCATTGATGCGCAAGAGTTGCGCGACTTGCGGTCAGCGCGGGACGATTTGGAGCGTAGAGTGCACGACTTGCGCTTGACTCGCCAGGTTGCGATGCAAAGTTTGCCCAGCATTCGACTGGTTCAGGAAAATGACAAGGGTTTGGTTAACAAAATAAATTCAACCATCGTGAATACCATACCGCTATGGCGCCAACAGCTGGCTACCGCGGTAACCATCTTCCGATCCGCGGAAGCTGCAGAAACGGTCAAGGAAGCCACAGATTTAACCAACGATTTACTCAAGGCGAACGCGGAAAATTTAAAGTTAGCCAATGCTGAAACGCGTAAGCAGTTGGAACGCGGTGTATTCGATATCGAAGCCGTCAAACAGGCTAACCAGACCTTGATCGCAACTATAGAAGAAAGCTTGCAGATTGCCGACGAAGGCAAGAAAATGCGTACGCAAGCGGTGGGTCAGCTGCAACAATGCGAAGCCGAACTGCGCAAGGTGCTTTCGGCGGCCAGTGCGCCGCCAGTTAGTGATGCTGGTGATGCCGCCGTATAGGGTTTTTGGGGGCCATTATGGGTTTATGGGATAAGGTTTTTGGCGAATTCGTCGATGTCATCGAATGGCTGGACGATAGTAGCGATACTATGGTTTACCGCTTCGAACGCTACGGCAACGAGATTAAATATGGCGCAATGATGACGGTGCGAGAGTCTCAAGTCGCCGTATTGGTAAACGAAGGACGAGTGGCCGATTTGTACGAGCCCGGTTTGTACCGGCTAGAAACCAACAACATGCCCCTCTTGACCACGCTGGAGAATTGGCCGCATGGTTTCAACAGCCCGTTCAAAGCCGAAGTCTATTTTTTCAATACCCGCCGCTTTACCGATCTCAAATGGGGAACTAAAAACGCGCTGATGCTGCGAGACAAAGAATTTGGGGTCGTCAGGCTCAGAGCATTTGGTACCTATAGCGTTCGAATCAAAGAGCCTATTGTGTTCATAAAAGAAATCGTGGGTACCGATGGCCATTTCCGCACTGATGAAATTACTGAGCAGCTGCGCAACCTGATCTTATCAAGATTTGCATCAATCCTTGGCGAATCAGATATACCGGTTCTGGATTTGGCGGCCAATTATGACGATCTAGGCGAATTTATAAGCGCAAAACTCCAACCCGAATTCCGCGAATACGGGCTGGAAATGACCAAAATACTGGTCGAAAATATCTCGTTACCCCCCAAGGTCGAAGAAGCCTTGGATAAACGCACTAGTATGGGCATACTCGGAAACTTGCGCGACTACACCAGTTTTCAGGCCGCCGAAGCCATGCAAGCGGCCGCGGAAAATCCTGCCGGAGGCGCGTCGGAAGGTATTGGCATGGGAATGGGATTTGCTATCGCCCAAAAAATGGGTGAAACACTGTCCTCTTCTGCTTCAAATCCCATCCAGAAATCCGCTGCTCCGCCACCCATTCCGACCAGCGATGCGTATTTTGTTGCGGTCGAAGGTCGGCAAACAGGCCCTTTCGATCAGGCAACTATTAAAGAAAAAATTAACAGCGGCGAAATAATAGCCTCGACATTGCTGTGGAACCAGACTCTCGTCGAATGGACTCAAGCGGCCAAGGTTCCACAACTGACAGCCCTATTTTCGAACACTCCACCACCTATTCCAAAATCGTGACGCGTTGCGATTCTATCGACTAGTGCGCCAGTGTGGGTGGAGCTAAATTAAAGATAAGTACTGCAATTAACAGGGTCGAAACCCATCGTTTCCCTTGTGGCCGATGCGGTGCAATGTTGAAGTTTGCGGCCGGAACTCGACACCTGATTTGCGAGTATTGTGGTCAGAACAATCTGATCGAGAATCAGCTGGAAGCGATTCAGGAATACGATTTACACGAAACGCTGGCCCAGCTCGCCAAAGCACCCCCAGTAACCGAAAGTCGGCAAATTCAATGCGAAACCTGCGGTGCACATTTCAAGTTCGAAAACAGTGTTCACGCGGGTGAATGTCCGTTTTGTGGCACCGACATTGTTACCCGTACGGTCCAGAGTAGGCTAATCAAACCCAAATCATTACTGCCTTTTCATATCGATGACCAACAGGCTCAGCAACAGTATCGAGTGTGGCTCAAAGGGTTATGGTTCGCGCCCACAAAAGTAAAGCATTATGCGCGCGAGGATACCAAGCTTGTGGGCATTTACCTGCCCTATTGGACCTATGACAGTCTTACGGAGTCCACCTACACCGGCGCCCGGGGTGATGTCTATTATGTGCGCCGGCGGGTTCAAACCATACAAAACGGGCGGCCGGTAACCGCTATCAGGCGGATTCCCAAAATTCGATGGACCGCCGCACGAGGTCGGGTTACGCGATTTTTCGATGACTTGCTTGTCGGTGCCAGCAATTCCTTGCCCAGACAAATTTTGGACAGGCTGCAACCCTGGGATTTGGAAAATCTTGTGCCTTACAACGAAAAGTTTTTAAGCGGTTTTAGCAGCGAATATTATCAAGTTGATTTGGACGAAGGCTTTGACCGGGCCAAGCAGGTCATGGACAACGTAATCCACCAGGATATAGCTTTCGACATTGGCGGAGACCAGCAGCGTATTCACCAGGTACGCACCCATCACCGGGACACGACCTATAAACATTGTTTGCTGCCGATTTGGTCGGCCGCGTTTCGCTATAAAGATAAATCGTATCGCTTCGTAATCAATGGCCGCACGGGTCAAGTTCAAGGTGAACGACCGTACAGCGTTTGGAAAATTGCATCGGCTGTTCTGGTGGGTGCCTTGCTAATCGGCGGTAGTCTAGTCTATCTGGAAGAGTCGGGCATATTGCAGCAAATTCAATATCTAAGGTATGGGTATTAAGCCCATAAACTGAACGAACTTGTGCTAAGGATTTTTATCCCTACTCAAATTCGAACCTGATCAAAAACTTTCTTCCGACTCACGCCCCTGCAGGATTCGCCCTACTTGCCCGCCGATTTGTGATCGTATCATGCACAAAGCCGGCACGGTGAATAGGGTTATTAACGTAGCGAAGGCCACTCCGAAGGCCAGGCTGATCGCCATGGGTATCAAAAACTGCGCTTGTAGGCTTTTTTCTGAAATGATCGGGGCCAAGCCAACACAGGTGGTCAAGGTGGTAAAAAAAATGGGTCTGAAGCGCCTTTGACCCGCGGCTAGGATCGCAGCATGGGTCGATAAGCCTTGTTCGCACAAACGATTAATCATATCCATCAATATCAGCGAGTCATTTATCACCACACCGGACAGTGCGACCAAACCAAACATTGAGAAAAAACTAATGGGATAACCCAGAATCCAATGTCCGATCGCGGCTCCAACGAAACCCAGGGGTATGACCGACATGATAATCAAAGGTTGGGTATAGCTGCGTAATTGGATCGCCAGCACCGAGAAAATTGCGATCATTGCAACCGACAGTGCTTTTCCAAGACTCTGTAAACTTTCAGTGCGTTCTTTCTCCGCGCCTTCAAACGAGTAAACCAAGCCCGGCAAATCGCGTTCCAGCTTGGCGAGTACATTGTTGCGCAAGTCCGCGTTAATCTCGTTGGCATTGGCGATTTCGTCATCGACTTTGGCGCTGACAGTGACTACGCGCCGCCGGTCAGCCCTGTTAATGGTCGCGTATCCGCGCGATGCGGTAACACTTGCGACGACATGAAACGGTACTTCTTCACCGGATTCGAGCCTTATTCGCATATTATATAAAGTGTCCAAGCTGTGGCGTTCGGATTCGGAATAACGCACCAACACTTTGACATCATCACGGCCGCGTTGTACGCGCTGGGCTTCGACACCGTAAAATGCTTGCCGGACCTGTCGGGCCAAGTCATTTAGCGTAAGTCCGGCTGCTATTCCGGTATCTTTCAGAGCCAACCGCAGCTCGGGTTTTCCGATTTCAAAAGAGTCGGTTATTTCAGCCACGCCGGTTTTATTGGCCAACGCGACTTTCAGCTTGTTACTGGCTATCAAAAGCTGATCGAACTTCGCGTGCGCGAGTTCCACATTGATATCTGAGCCGGCCGACAATATGCTGCTGTTAAAAGTAATCTCCGCGCCGGGAATCTCACCCACAAGATCTCGCCAGTTGGCCTCTATCGCCGCGGTTTTGAAAGGTCTTTGCGCGCCGCGCAATAGCTCGATTTTGACTTCGCCAAAATGACTACCGGCTGACGAATTGCGTTTTCTACCGGGCCCGCCACGCCCCGAAAATGGCGTAGAACCGACACTGGCCGAAATATTCCGAATGATTGAAGGCGAACCGGTCGGCAATCGTGCGTCAAAATCTTCGCGGGTTTTTAGGGCAGCGTCCAGCATATGGTTAATCACGATCTCAGTTTCGGAAGCTGGGGTTCCGCTGGGCATGCGCAGCTTGGCCGCGATGTTGTCGCCATCTATCGCCGGGAAAAATACCGATTTCAAATGCCCCCCGGCCATAGAGCCCAGTGCGAGCATCAAAATGCATACAGCAATGGCGATCGTCGTGTAGGGCTGGCTGATCGCGAGTCGTAGCGTCGGCATATAAAACTTGTCGATCACGCGCAGCAATAATCCTCGAAGCTTTTCCTGTATCCAGGGAATTGCACCGTCAGCATGGCTGGTGCGCACATTGGACAAGTGCGCAGGCAAAACCAAGCTGGCTTCGACCAATGACATCACCAGTACACTGATAACAACCACCGGAATGACCCAAAGTATCTTGCCCAGAAAGCCGCTGGTGAACAATAATGGAATAAAGGCCAGTATAGTGGTCAATACACCTACGCTGACCGGCATAATCACCTCATGCAAACCCTCGATGGCCGCGGCCAGTGGTGGTCGTCCTTGTTCGCGTTTCGCGTAAATAGCTTCGCCCACAATAATCGCGTCGTCGACAACAATGCCGAGCACCAAGATAAACGCAAACAAGGTGATCATGTTGATGGTGGCACCGACCGCGTTGATGATGATAAACGCACCCAGGAAAGAAATGGGAATACCCAGCGTTGTCCAGAATGCCAACCGCAAATTCAGAAATAAAACCAGCACCGCGAAGACCAAAACCAATCCCATTAACCCGTTACGCACCAATAGGTCGATGCGGTCCCTGAGGTTTTCGGCGCGATTGGACCAAACCGTACTTTTTACCCCTTCAGGTAAAGGCAGATTCTTGACGTATTCTTTTACCGTTTCTTCGATTTGCAGAACTTGCTGGTCGCCGACTCGCGATACGTTAACAAAAGCCGCGGGCTCACCGTTAAACAGGTTAGACATATCGATATCTTCGAAACCATCCCTAACGTGGCTTATATCCCCGAGTCGGAGTATTGTGCCATCTGTATTGGTGCGTAGGATAATCGCTTCAAAATCACTGCTCCGGTAGGCTTGGCCGTCGGCGCGCAGCAGGATCTCGCGATTTTTGGTGTGTATCGTGCCACCGGACAATTTTAGCGAAAAATTGCGCACCGCTTCGGCCACGTCCTGAAAGCTTATGCGATGTTTGCGTAGCGTGCGCTCGCTGACTTCTACGCTGATTTCGTAGTCGCGGACACCTTGCACATTGGCGATAGAGATACCGTCTATCGATGTGATTTCGTCACGCACCCGAAAAGCAAATTCGCGCAAGGTTCGCTCAGATGCCTGTCCGTAGATCGCGATGGTAATTGCCCGGCTAATGGTTGCAGTATCCTTGATCTCGGGTTGCTCCGCATCTTGGGGTGGGAAGCTTTGGATTTGTTCCACCGCGGATTTAATATCGTCCAATACGGTTCTATCGTCAGCATCATCGTCGAGTTCGGCGGTCACGGTACCGGCACCTTCGGCAGCCACCGAACGCACTTTGTCAATACCCTCTATGCCGGTAACCGCCTCTTCGATACGGCGGTTGATACTTTCCTCAACTTCCTCGGGTGTAGAGCCGGGATAAGCCACAATAAAAATAATTGTACGCGGATCGACCTTGGGAAAGATTTCTATCGTGGTCGACAGCATGGTTAGACTGCCACTTAGCAGCAGGAATACCATCAACAAATTCGCAGCAATATGATTGTCCGCGAACCAGGCCAGGACTCCGCGTTGTATCGAAGGCGAATGGGATTCCGTCATTGAGGACTTTCGAGTGTTCTGATTTGCATCCCATCCGTCACTACATCCAGTTGGCTGGCAACAATCGGTGTGCCCGCGGGAAGTCCGCGTATATACAGTTCACTTTCCGAACGGTAGATGATTTGCGGAGTGACAAAGCGCAATCGTTGTTTGTCGACCGTCCACAAGATACCGTTCTCGCGCAGTACGGACATTGGTATCACGCTTATGCCCATTAACTGCTGTGTAGTGATCGCCACATCCACAAACAAACCTGGTATAACTTTGTCCCTCAGCGCTTCGGGAATATCCTTAGACGACAAAGTCACCACCACACGAACCATACGAGACAAAGTATCCAGTTCGCTTTCGACACGGTCGACACGCCCGGCAAGTCGATAGGACTGCCCGGCCAGTGAAACCATCACGGTGGCGGGGCTAGCTAGGTCGCTACTGCTGCCCGGCATCGAGATCCATGCAAGATCATCAAGTTCCATGGGAACTGGAATCTCCAACAATTCATTGGCGTAAACGATACCTACTGATTGATTCGCAACCACAACTTCGCCAACATCCACGGACGAGGAGACAACCCGGCCCGAAAACGGCATGCGGATACGGGTGCGCTGTAAATCGAGGTTGGCCTGTTGCAATCGGGCTTGGGCGGCTTCGATGTTAGCGCGCGCTTCAACAATTTGTGGCTCTCGTGCCACGATGGGAGGAATTGCATCTTTAGGGTGTAGCGTGAACCATTCTTGCTTAGATACCGTGGCTTGCGCGGCTTCAACCTCAAAGATCTTCCTAGCAGCCAGGACTTCGGCTTTGGCGCGCGTTACGGCAAGTTGGTAGTCAATGCGCTCAACTTCCAGCAATACCTCGTTGGCCTTAAACCGGCCTCCGGCTCTGAGTCCCCGGTGCACTCGCACGATACGCCCGCCGACTTGCGGTACGATGTTAATGCGCACCCGAGGCACGATGGTTCCGTTACCTTGGACCACCAGCGTTTTATCATCGATCCGGATGGTCAAGGTCTTTACCAACGGTGCGTAGATTTTACGTTCAGTTACTTGTGGCTCTTCCTTGAACATGGATAAACCCATGGCACCGAAAAAACCGAATAGCAAAATCGCGACAACCAAAAGCGGTTGAATGATCCACCGGTAGGTCGGAGCTAACTTGGAGAAGTGATGATTCATGCCGGGCCACCCATCTATTCAACCGTCCGATATTGCTCTTTCACAGTGGCGACGAAAAATTCCGCGGCGGGGCTGAGATAGCGATCTTTTGCCGTGGCGATTACGATCTCGCGGGTTGGGGTTTCACCCTGCAGTTTTATGTATCGAATGCTGGAATCAGAGTTTTTGTCGATCGCGATCCACGGTAGCAACGATACTCCATACTTCGATTCGATTAGTTGTTTAACCGTGGCCAGTTGTGAAGCTTGAAACAAAACTTTCGGTACGAAATGCTTATTAAAGCAATACTGTTTAATTTGTCCCGCCATACAGTGAATATCTTCCAATAAAATAAAAGGCATGCCATCCAATGCCTGGATGGGAATCACGCTCCGATCGGCCAGAGGATTGTCCCGGTGAACGGCAACGTAAAATTCGTCTGTGAATAACGCTTCGACATTCAAGTATTGATCATTAAAAGGCAGGGCGTCGACAATGATATCGAGTTCCCCGCACGCGCACGCGTTGACGATAGTTTCAGAAACCTCCTCCCGTACAATCACCATAGCATTAGGATACTTCCCGGACAGCGCCAACAGCGTACTCGGTAATATAAAAGGTGCTAATGTCGGTAGAATACCTATGGCAACAGTACCTGTGCAGCTATCATCAACATCACTGACTCGACGCCTGGCCTCTTCTACTTCGGCCAGGATCTTTTGTGCCTGTTCATACATAACTTGACCGGCGTCGCTAAGAATAAGCTTGCCTTTTACGCGCGAAAATAACTTCTTACCGATACTGCCTTCCAGTTTACTCAGCTGTTGACTAATCGATGGTTGCGAAATATAGCAACGCTCGGCGGCTTTAGTCACGCTGCCGGTCTCGACGATAGAAACGAAATATTTAAGCTGATGCAAGTGCATAGTTATTTCTTAATGCCCCATAGGAAATCGATATTGGTTACTTGAATTTAGTGATTATATAGTAGCTACCAATTGCCGGTGGTTCTGTTGAATCGTAAAGCGGCAATGTCTGAGTAAAGAGCCGCGCATAGTTATAACCGATACGCACACTGGTGGACACAAAGTTTTACCTATGGCCGTATAGGTGACCTAACTTCACACTTAAGTCTTGGGTTGATGTTTCGAAATTGCGCGTTTGAGACCGCACGGTCAATGTGACCGTCGGACTTTTAATTTTGAGGAACAGGGAAAATATAATGAAAATCGTAAAATCGCTATTCTTTTTATGGGTTGTAACCGTCATGTCTATGGGGATATCGGGAACGGTTTCGGCAAAAGAGTATTTCACCGTTAACCAGGGTCAATTGGAACGGCCGACGGGTTACCGCGAATGGGTTTATGTGGGTGCCCCGGTAACACCCAACGATATGAATGATGGTAAAGCACCCTTTCCGGAATTTCATAATGTCTACATCGACCCGGAGAGTTGGGCTCACTGGAAAAATTCCGGCGAATTTCGTGAAGGAACCATTCTTATCAAAGAACTGGTCAGTGTTGGCAGTAAATCCGCGCCGAGTGGTAACGGCTATTTTATGGGCGAGTTCCTCGGGCTTGAAGCAACGATTAAAAGCAAACAGCATTTTCCCGATGAGCCGGGCAACTGGGCCTATTTCTCGTTCAGTACGCCAGACCATAAAGCGTTGACGGATACTGCCAAAGCAATGCCGTCAGCGGCTTGTAACGCTTGCCATGCAGCGTCCGCGGCGGATGACTTTGTATTCACGCAATATTACCCCATCCTTGGAGCCGGCAAAGCCAAGCCAAAAGAAGCCGTGGGCGGCACCAAGTCGGAGTTATAATACAATGCTAAATTTCACCTCTCCCAGGAGTGAGAGACTGCTCACTCCTGGCAAGCTTTCAGTGATTTTGATGGTGATGGTTTTGCTACTGCATTCGGCGAATTCAGTAGCAGATTCATCCAGTTATTCTGCGTACGTGGACGAAGCCGGCAATATCAGTTTGCCAGACGACTTTCGAATGTCCATGATCCACCTGGGATCCTGGTTTGTACCGCAAGGCGGCGCCAGTGGGTTTCATGATGTCTATACCGAAGCTGATAGCGCGCTTATCTACCGTAAAACCGGGAAATTTCCGGACGGAGCCACCCTGATTAAGGAATTACGCTCTTCAGCCGCGGGAAATTACACCACGGGAAAAAATGTCAGCTATGCGACAGATAGTATTAAACAATGGTTCGTGATGATTAAGGATACCCAGGGCCGTTTTGAAAATAATCCCACCTGGGGTGATGGTTGGGGCTGGGCATTGATCAAAACCAACAACACTAATGAAAACGTGGCGACCAACTATCGTACTGAATGTTTGGGCTGTCATATGCCGGCAAAGAAAACCGACTGGATCTACATCGAAGGCTACCCTACATTAACGGCACCTAATTGAGTATATACCTTTCGCGTTCAAGAATACCCATTTATAGCACGCATCTTTTCGCGAAGGGCGTTGTTGTAGAACCTTGAAAGAGATGACTATTCCTACGGTTCTACGCCTAGCCCCTCGCGAAAACTCACGCACTCTAAACGGACATTCTTAAACGCGAAAGGTATAGCCCGGCGGGTTTCTCTATCCAACGCGCAATTTAAACTCGCTGGGCAGTTAGGTCCGCGGTAATGTTTTCGTCTAGTAGATCATCAACCAGTTCTAATACCTGCACGTTACCCACCGGTTTATTCAGAAAACCTTTAATGCCCAACGATTTCGCTTTGATCTTACTAATCTTTTCAAGATAGCCGGAACAAAGAATGATCGGCAATTCAGGACGAATTTTGAGCATTGCGCTGGCAAGCTCGTCCGATGGTGGCAGTTTGCCGTATTGGATAGCTTTTTTTAAAATTAAACCATAAATCTAAAGTAATACTAGAAGGGTGCCGCTATAGAATCAAGATACCTGAGATACCTTGAACAAAGCAGCGATTCGCACATGCAAATAAACACCTCCTCTCCGAGTTTTCCCACACCGCCTGTTATACATAATCCGCTGCAAGCTTCGGCAACTCAATCGCAATCAAGTATCAGACCGGTCACTAAGCCAAATGAGACCGAAACCGCGCAGAATCCATCACAACAACCTTCGCCGGCACAATCCAGCGCAACAGCAACCGAGAATGAAATTTCTGATAACCCTAAGGGTATTGAAAATCAGCAAGAAAAACAACAAGTCGAACAACTGCGTGCTCGTGATCGGGAAGTGCGGACCCATGAAGCGGCACACAAAGCCGCCGCGGGATCGTTTGCTCAAGGTGGGCCGGTATACCAGTATCAAACCGGGCCGGATGGAAAGCGTTATGCGGTCGGCGGTGAAGTCAATATTGACACGTCTAAAATTCCCAACGACCCCGAGGCAACATTACAAAAAGCGCAAACCATACGCCGCGCCGCAAATGCGCCCGCACAACCCTCCAGCCAAGATCGGAGAGTTGCAGCTCAGGCATCTCAATTAGAAACCGAAGCACGCCAAGAGATCGCTCAGAAGCAAGCCTCAAGACAAGACCCCGAGCGTTCACAAAACAAGTTGGTTGCGACTTTCGATAACGAATCCAACACTTCAAATACCGCTGGAAACCTACTGGATATCTTTGCCTAACGGGCCGTTTCTGTAGTAGCTCAAACGTGACCTGGCAGACGTTCATTTCTGATTCAGGCCGACTCAAGTATAGTTTTTCGCATATTTTGATCGGACCCGCTTCAAGTGGTTGGTCTAAAAGGAGACGACAATGCCCATATTAAAAAGCTATAAACTTATATTACTTATTCTGCTTTCACTTTCTTTGAATGGCTGCCACCATTGGTTTTCTCGACATGGTGGGCATCACGGCGGGCATGGTGGTGGACATCATGAGGGACATGGAAGGCATTTTGTTCCGCACAGCATGAATCAAATCGATTTAAAAAATCCGGTAGTTAAAACAGTCGGCGTTGAAAGCGTATAAGTGCCTATAACCATGAGGACTAAAGACGATGGCGCTAATAGGACACGGCCGTCTTTATGATAGTCAGAACGGTTTAACAACCAAGTTCAGCGGCGCGTTTTTTGCATCCGCTGGAATGCCTTGTTCGCCATAACGTCGTGCAACCCACCTGAAACATACTTGTGCAGAATACTAGAGACCAATGTTTGATATGGAATACCTTCTTCAAGCGCACGCCTTTGAAGTAACGCTAAATCACGATTTGAAATCCTAATATTAATGCGCTTATCTTTTTTGAAGGTTTCCTCTGCCACTGATTGAAGATATTTTTTACGCTTAGGAGTAAGCACGGACTTAAGTTCGCCCGCTTCAAAAGCATTAAGGATTTCTTTTTCCTCTTCACTAAGTTTATATTCACTCATTACTCTTCTCCGAGATACTGCTTTGTAGCTTTTCTGCTGGGGATTACGGTTTTTAGAAATATCTCTTTTCGATCCTCGACATATGGCACAAGGTGCACGTAATCATCGACATTAGTTACAAAAATGCGTTGCTCTGGAAATTTGTCGCTATTCGAGTGTTCGATATCATCCAATAGCTGTCCTTGCTGCATATAGAAAACAATATCCTCAAAGGAAATTCCTCGTTCTGCGATCAACTGTTGGTTCTTCGTGGAATTCCAATTAATCGGCTTCATGCAATGAAGTATAACATCGATGTGTGCCTATTGGCATCACATTGTCTTGAATGGCTAACGCCTGCATCAGCTGACGCTTCCGGCGGGAGAGTTCCTACGCAAAAGTGCCCCCCATTTGTTAGCTGCACGCTTGTTCAAACTCCACTGGTGATCGATATCCTAGTCACGAGTGGCCCGCTCGACAGGGTTATTATCGATATTCAAGCGACTGTCATCGCAATAGCGAATGAGTTTAGGCCATTGGTTGTGGAGATATTGGAGGGCTTTACCCGTTGCGCTTTTGCGTGGCACGGACAGCAACGACTGATCGAGCCAGGCACGGATTCCGGTGAGCAACGGCACGGCCAGCGTCTGTCGGGTTTGATAGCGTACCTCGACAGATCCCCCACTGTCAGGCCATAAGTTATGGTCCGACCAATATAAATATCAAAACCAAAAGCCAAGCTAGTAGCCTCAGCAATAGTAAAGCAGTCGAAGTAAACCGAAGCGCGGCAGAGACCTACGAATTTATATGAGATAGCTCGGATCTGATCGTATAGACAGTGGCAGATTAAGTCGAAACAAATACCAGTCATTCGAATGCACCTAAATCAGCCACTGTCAGTCAGATCTAGTTTGAGCCAATACACCCTATCCAATCGCGGAACAGCTACAACTTATAATTCCAATACATCCTGCATATCGAACAAACCGGCCGGCTTTTCCGCCAACCACCGTGCCGCACGCATAGCACCGTTCGCGAATGTCATTCTGCTTGACGCTTTATGGGTAATTTCCACACGCTCACCCTCATCCGCGAACATCACCGTATGTTCACCCACGATATCGCCGGCGCGAATGGTTGAGAATCCGATTGTGTTTCTATCCCGCTCACCCGTGTGCCCTTCTCTACCGTACACCGCGCATTCGCTCAAATCGCGCCCCAACGTTTCGGCAATGACCTCACCCATACGTAATGCTGTACCCGAAGGCGCATCAACTTTGTGCCGATGGTGGGCTTCGATAACCTCGATATCCGTAGTGTCGCCCATGACCTTTGCGGCAATTTCGAGTAGTTTCAGAGAAAGATTAACGCCAACGCTCATGTTTGGCGCAAACACGATGGCAATATCGTTGGCTGCGCGCACAATAGTTTCCCGTTGTTCGCTGGAAAACCCGGTTGTGCCGATAACTGCTTTTTTAGCGTGAAGTCTACAAATCTCTAGATGCTTGAGTGAGGGTTCCGGGCGGGTAAAATCGATCAACACATCAAAGTTATCCAACACAGCGGCCAAATCGTCCGTAACCGCTACGCCGATACGGCCCAATCCGGCTTGCTCACCAGCGTCTCGACCTAGGGCCGGATTATCAAATCGTTCGATGGCTACGCTAAGCTTCAAATCGTCAGCTATCCCGCAGGCCCTGACTAGATTGTGCCCCATGCGCCCAGCGGCACCGACAATCGCAACTCTTTGCATAATTCGATGTAACTACTCAGCTAACTTAGAGGCTGTCTGGTCAAAAGTGATATTGGCTGCAAACGTCCCAAAATGGCCCA
>CAZVFR010000006.1:4469-28994 GCA_964626505.1 uncultured Methylococcaceae bacterium | reverse complement strand
AAGAAAAGTTCGCGCGCCGGATTGCCAAAGCGGTGGTAGAGAGGCGGCAGACACATCCCATACAGTCAACATTAGATCTGGCTGAGCTGATAGAAAACACCGTACCGGTTCGGGAGAAAAACAAACATCCCGCGACACGTAGTTTTCAAGCGATACGAATTCATATCAACCGCGAGTTGGAGCAATTGCGGGAGACTTTGACGCAAGCTGTTGATGTATTGAAGCCCAAAGGCCGTTTAGTGATTATCGCGTTTCATTCGTTAGAGGACCGCATCGTTAAGCGGTTTATTCGGGATGAGTCGATAGGTGGAAGCTTTCCTCCAGGAATGCCAGTGACGGACGCGGCGTTTAGTCCGAGGCTTAGGAAAATTGGCAAAATGGTTAAACCTAGCGCGATGGAAATCAGAGAGAATCCGCGCGCTCGTAGCGCGGTGCTGCGCGTAGCTGAGCGGCTGGCTTGAGATGAAATTTATGCTGTTATTCGTTGTAGTAATCGTTTCAGCTTTGTTTGTTGTGTACCAAAAACATTATTCCCGTCAGTTGTTTACCGAAATGCAGCAACTCGATAAACAGTTGGATGACTATGAAGTGGAATGGGGGAAATTGCAACTCGAACAGACAACTTTAGCTGGCTACGGTCGGGTTGAATTTAAGGCTCGCAAAAATTTGGGTTTGGTACTGCCTGGAAAAGAATCAGTTGTCTACGTGACACAAGCCCTGAGGTACGAAGATTAATGGCTAGCCCCCGAACAATGAAAACCGAATTCGCAGGCCGGCGTCGATTGCTGTTTACGCTGTTGATTGGCGGTATGGTGATGTTGTTGGGACGGGCGATTGATTTGCAGGTTCTGGATCACGAATTCTTACAAGGGAAGGGCCGCTCCCAATACATTACGTCGATTCCTGTATCGGCCTATCGGGGGAAAATCCTAGATCGGAATGGAGAATTGCTGGCAATCAGTACACCCGTGCAGTCGGTATGGATAAACCCGCAGTTATTTAGTGCGACCCTTGAAGAACGGCAGTCACTACGCCATTTTCTGGGGCTGACTCAGCGGCATTTTTCATCACTCACTGATCGCGGCAACGGTCGTAAATTTGTATATCTTAAGCGCAGAATTTCACCGCATAAAGCCGCCCGCATTCAACAAATGGATTTGAAGGGGTTGTTCCTTGAAAAGGAATATAAGCGTTTTTATCCGGCTGCTGAAGTCAGCGCCCATTTGGTAGGATTCACGGATGTAGACGATAAGGGGCAAGAAGGTGTTGAATTGGCTTACCAGGATTGGTTGGCGGGTGTACAGGGCCGAAAACTCGTAGTTCGGGACGGTAAGCGGCATATCATAGAGGATATCGAGAATATTCAGTTGCCCGAATCCGGGCACGATATTCAACTGAGTATCGACCAGCGCCTGCAATACCTCGCTTATCGTGAATTGAAAGCCGCTTATATCAAGCATAAAGCCAAAGCGGCCACGCTAGTCATGTTGGAAGTGGGTACGGGCCAGGTATTGGCGATGGCGAATCAACCTTCTTTCAATCCGAATTCTAGAAAAAATCTGCAGGGCAATCGATTCAGGAATCGCGCGGTTACCGATGTATTCGAACCCGGTTCTACGATGAAGCCGTTTGCTGTGGCTTGTGCGCTTGAGCAGGGTATATATAGCCCGGATTCGATTATCGATACCAGCCCTGGAAGCTTGCGGGTAGGCAGAAACATGGTGCGCGACTTACGCAATTATGGCGCCTTGGACATAACTCACATTTTACAAAAATCCAGTAACGTTGGGGTTAGCAAAATCGCGTTGTCACTATCGTCTGATTCGTTGTGGGAATGTTACAACCGGCTCGGATTTGGGCATTCGGTTGGTGTTGGTTTCCCGGGTGAAGCCAGTGGCAGTTTGTTGGAGCATCAGCGGTGGCATCGGTTTGAGCAAGCAACTCTGTCGTTTGGCTATGGGCTATCGGGTTCCGCGTTGCAACTTGCCCGGGCTTATTCAGTGCTGGCAAATGACGGTGAACTGCATCCCATAAAACTACTGAAGAGTGATCAGGGTGATGCTGTCCGCCAAGTGATGTCCGCTAAAACTGCTGCTGACGTCAGAACCATGTTGGAGAAAGTTGTGAGTCCCGAAGGCACGGCCGTTCTGGCTAGCATTTCCGGATTTCGCGTTGCAGGCAAAACCGGGACCGTAAAAAAAGCCATGCCGGGTGGATATTCTGATGATCAGTATCTTGCCGTATTCGCGGGTATGGCGCCCGCCAGTAATCCGAAATTTGTGATAGTCGTGGTTATAGACGAGCCATCGGCGGGCGATTACTACGGTGGCTTAGTGGCGGCACCGGTATTTTCCAAGGTTATGAACGGCGCATTACGTCTGTTAGGGATTCCGCCGGATCAAGAGCTTACGACGCCACTCATTCAGGTTAAGCAAGCCGATAGCATATGAACGGCAATCCAGTAGCTAACACGAAATGGGCTTTTCCAGCATTGTTGGAGGGCTTGTCGGAGTGTGAAAATATCCCGCCGATCAGTATTTCGGGTTTATCGCTTGATAGCCGCAAGGTCGATTCCGGCATGGCTTTCTTCGCATTAGCCGGATCCCAGGCTCATGGCTTGGATTACGCGGATCAAGCTATCGAAAATGGGGCTGCTGCAATCGTGTACGATCCGCTGGGTATCAATAGCGATCATCTGGAAGACTTGAGACGTCGATTCGAATGCCCCTTTGTTGCGATAGGGTCATTGGATCATAAAGTTGGGACTATCGCGGACCGATTTTTCGCCAGTCCATCATCCGCAATCGACGTGATTGGAATAACCGGGACCAATGGAAAGACTTCGTGCAGCCATTTTCTTGCCCAGGCTTTAACGCAGTTTGGTCTTTGTGGTGTGGTGGGCACTTTGGGCTGGGGCTTTGTTGGGAATCTCGAATCTTTACTAAATACCACGCCGGATGCGATTCAGTTGCATAAAGTTTTGGCGAAACTTAGAAATCTCGGTGCCAAATATGTGGCCATGGAAGTGTCGTCACATGGCTTGGTACAAGGCCGAACTCGAGGTGTCCGCTTCAAAGGAGTCGCGTTTACAAGGATTACCCGGGACCATTTGGACTATCACGGGACGCAGGATGCCTATATAGAGGCGAAACTGGAATTACTTGATTCGCCGGAATTGGAGTTTGCGGTTATCAATCTGGATGATGCCAATACTGAACGGATATTAGCCGCGGTACCTTCGGCAACTCGAGTAGTGGGCTATACGCGTGGCTCTGAGCTTAAAACAGAGTTTGCGCAGCTTAGAATTAGTGCGTTGCGCCATGACGTTAATGGGGTCGAATTTCGAGTGCATTTTGCCGATCAAGATGCGTTCGTATCGGCCCCTTTCTTTTGCGATTTCAACGTAGAAAATTTGTTAACGGTTTTAGCCGTCATGTTGGGCTTGGGCATTTCGTTGGAAAAATCCGTAGCCGCCTTACAAAACCTCAAACCAGTTTTAGGGCGACTGGAGCGGTTTTTATGCGGTGATAACGGACCGACCGTGATTGTCGATTACGCGCATACCCCGGATGCGTTGGAGCACATTCTGAATGGATTGCGTGAGCATTGCTCGGGCGAGCTATGGGTGGTGTTCGGTTGTGGTGGAAACCGTGACACGGGTAAGCGTCCTTTGATGGGGGCAATTGCGGTCCAAGCCGCCGATCACGTTTGGCTGACAGATGACAATCCGCGCAGCGAAGATGGCGCGGTAATTATAGAAGATATCCGGTTTGGGTGTGGATCCACTCAAGTGAACGTGTTGCGGGACAGAAAATTAGCGATCGAGCGGACAATTCAATTGGCCAAGCCCGGCGATTTGATTGTGATCGCGGGAAAAGGGCATGAACAAACACAGGAAATACGAGGTGTTAAAACTCCGTTTAGCGATAGAAAAATTGTCCTGAATGCAATTGCGCTAAGGACAGCACCAAAGCAGGATTTTCTGCAATGATGATGTTCCTGAGTGAAGCCAGCAAAGTAATGAATGGCCGAATGAACGGTGCCGAGGTTAAGTTTTCATCCGTGAGTATTGATACACGCAATATTGCGCCCGGTGATTTATTCGTCGCTATCAAAGGTGAAAATTTCGATGCCAACGATTTTGTTGCGGATGCTGAACGCTTGGGAGCGTCCGCGGCTGTTGTACAGCGGAACGTTGCAACCCAGTTGTCGAATGTGGTTGTCGCTGATACGCGGCAAGCTTTGGGGCAATTGGCCGCTGAATGGCGCAAACGAGCACGTATACCAGTCGTAGGTATTACCGGTAGCAATGGTAAAACTACCGTCAAAGAAATGGTTGCCGCCGTGCTGAACGAGATCGACAATGTATTGTGTACGCAGGGCAACCTCAACAACGATATCGGCGTACCCCTGACGTTACTGAAATTGCAGGACGAGAATAACTACGCAGTCATAGAAATGGGTGCGAATCACGCGGGTGAAATAGCCTACACCAGCGGCTTGACGGTTCCAGATGTCGCGGTGATTACTAATGCGGGTGCAGCTCATCTTGAGGGCTTCGGTAGCCTAGAGGGTGTTGCGAGGGCCAAAGGCGAATTAATTACCGGCCTATCCGATAACGGTGTAGCGGTTCTGAACGCGGACGACAAATTCATCGGAATTTGGCGCGCAATGGCGGGGACTAAACGCGTAATTACGTTTGGGTTAACTGACGACGCCGATGTTGGGGCATCGGAACTACAGTTTGTTTGGACCAAGGCTGGGTTTAAAAATCGCTTCATGCTTCACTATGGTCAAACTTGTGGGGAGATTTGCCTGAATCTGGCCGGACGGCATAATGTGTATAACGCACTGGCTGCATCAGCGGCTTGCTTTGCGTTGGGTGTTGGATTTGAAGACATTCGAAACGGTTTGTTGAAGTTGGATTCGGTACCCGGTCGGATGCAACCCATAGTGGGTCTTGGGGGAGCGCTGTTAATCGATGACACCTATAACGCGAATCCTACTTCTTTTGATGCCGCAATCAGCGTCTTGTCGGAACTGAAGGGGCAGCGCCACGTTATTCTCGGTGCATTCGCAGAGTTGGGTGAATCCAGCGCCGACTTACATGCGGATGTCGGGCGACAAGCGAAAATTGCGGGAGTCAAGAGTTTGTACGCAACCGGTCCGGATGCGATTAAGGCTGTAGAAGCTTTTGGTCAGGGTGGATTGTATTTCGAAAGTCAGGACGAGTTGATCAGTCAATCGAAATCATTGTTGCGAGATGATGCGATCGTACTGGTCAAAGGATCGCGTAGCCAACACATGGAACGCGTTATCGAAGCGTTGCGAGCAGGGGAGTAGGTCTAAGATGCTGCTTTACCTTGCCGATTATCTAACTGAGTACGAAGGCACCTTCCGGGTCTTCCGGTACCTGACTTTTAGAACCATTCTAAGCACTTTGACGGCCTTGCTTATATCGTTGCTGGTCGGGCCGACAATGATTCGCCGCCTCAGTTTGCACAGCATTGGGCAAACCGTTCGTGGTGATGGACCCGAGACACATTTGGTAAAAGCCGGAACCCCGACCATGGGCGGAACCTTAATTCTGATCGCGATCGCAGTCAGTACTTTGCTATGGGCGGATATGGTTAATCGTTATGTATGGGTAGTTCTCTTCATTACCCTAAGTTATGGCGCGATCGGTTTTATTGACGACTACAAAAAGTTGACTGAACAGAACAGTAAAGGATTGTCGGCCCGATCAAAGTTAAAGTGGCAGTCGATACTGGCGCTGCTGGCAACGATATTTTTGTACCAGACCGCTACGATTCCGTCCGAAACTCAGTTCATCGTGCCGTTCTTCAAGAACTTCATAGTCGAAATGGGTTGGATGTATGTGGCTGTGTCGTTCTTGTTTATCGTGGGTTTTAGTAATGCAGTCAATCTTACCGATGGTTTGGATGGTTTGGCGATTATGCCAACCGTTATGGTCGGTGGTGCACTGGGAATTTTTGCATATCTGACGGGGCATGCAAATTTTGCTGAATATCTCGCTATTCCTTACATACCCGGGGTAGGTGAATTGGTGGTTTTTTGCGGTGCTTTAGTCGGTGCTGGTTTGGGTTTTTTGTGGTTTAACGCGTACCCGGCTCAGGTGTTTATGGGCGACGTAGGGGCTCTAGCGCTGGGCGGTGCTTTGGGAACGGTTGCGATACTAGTTCGGCAGGAAATCGTTTTGCTGATTATGGGCGGGGTTTTTGTAATGGAAACAGCGTCTGTAATGCTGCAAGTTTTGTCTTTCAAGCTCACCGGCAAACGAATTTTTCGCATGGCGCCTATACACCATCATTTTGAATTGAAAGGATGGCCGGAACCCAGGGTGATTGTAAGATTTTGGATAATAACGGTTATTCTGGTGTTGTTCGGTTTGGCCACCTTGAAACTGCGTTGACGGAACCATGAACGTAGATCGAATTCCGGATAGATCATCGCCTCAATCGTTGGCCAAGCTTGGTATCGAAGCGCATGTTTCGCGAGTGTTGATTGTCGGCTTGGGCGTCACCGGGTTGTCGGTTGCGAGATTTCTGCATCGAAATCATATCGATTTTGCCGTTGTTGACAGTCGTACCAGCCCCCCGGGTTTATCCGACTTGCAACGAATCAGTCCGGATGCTCCGGTGTTTTTGGGCGGTTATGAAAACCAAGCTTTCGATGTGGCCACGCACATTGTTGTAAGCCCTGGAGTCCCGATGTCGACGCCCTTGATTGCTAAGGCAATAGATGCGGGCGTTATTGCGTACAGCGATATTGACTTGTTTGCCTGTGTGGTTAAGGGTGCGGTTGTCGGTATTACCGGATCGAACGGCAAAAGTACAGTGACAAGCTTGTTGGGCTTGATGGCTCAGAAAGCAGGGCTAAAGGCTAAGACAGGCGGTAATCTCGGCCCTGCGGCGCTTGATTTGCTGGATGAAGATGTGCCATCTGATCTTTATGTACTTGAGTTATCCAGCTTTCAATTGGAGCGGACTTCATTGCTGAAATTGGCCGCGGCCACGGTTTTGAATATTAGCCCGGATCATATGGATCGGTATCCCGATATAGCAGCGTACATGCAAGCCAAACAAAGAATATTCGCCGATTGCAAGGTTATGGTTAGGAATATCGACGACACCTTAGTTGCGGATATTCCCAGTCAGGGTCTCGATGTGTTGACCTTTAGTCTGAATAATTCCGATGTCGATTTCGGCGTTGCAATGTTGAACGGAGAGGAATGGCTTGTATTCCGTGGTAAACAGCTAATCCGTACCGACGTATTTCGAATAAAAGGGCGGCATAACCTTTCTAATGCGCTGGCAGCACTTGCTTTAGGGCATAGCGTAGGTTTGTCGGAAACGTCAATGGTTGCAGCATTGCAAGTGTTTCCGGGATTGCCGCATCGCATGCAATGGGTGGGGGAGATTAACGGTGTTGTTTGGATCAACGATTCCAAGGCGACCAATATGGGCGCGTGTCTGGCCGCGTTGAATGGGCTGAAGGGTGCGGTTGTATTAATAGCGGGTGGCGACGGAAAAGGTGCGGATTTCGGTCCGTTGAGGTCTGCGGTAAAAGGAAAAGTACGCACGCTCGTGTTGATCGGAAAAGATGCTCCATTGCTGGAAAGCTTATTGAGTAATGATGTTGCTTGCATTAACGCCCGATTTCTTGAGCAAGCCGTACACATTGCAAGCGAGGTAGCGCAGGTTGGGGATACCGTGTTGCTTTCACCAGCTTGCGCAAGTTTAGACCAGTTCACTGACTACCAGGAACGCGGACGGGTTTTTGAAAGCACCGTTAGGCATTTGAGCCATGCAGCCTGAAAAATCGCAAGGTCTGACTGCAACCTATTGGCCAGGTTTCAATTTTCATTTGGACAAGTGTTTAGTGTTTGCGGTGGGCAGTCTGTTATCGATCGGTTTTGTAATGGTTACGTCGGCGTCGTTGCATTTGGGTGAGAAGGTGGGTGGTAGCGTATTGTCTTATCCATTGCAGCAGATGATGCATATCGTTTTGGGTCTTGTTGCGGCTGTGCTTGTTAGTACGGTTCCAACTAGATTCTGGGGAAAAAGTGGTCAATGGTTGTTTCTATTGGGTTTGGGGTTGTTGGTATTAGTGTTGATCCCTGGATTTGGCAAAGAAGTTAATGGCGCTGTTCGCTGGTTATTGTTGGGTGGGTTGCGCATTCAGGTTTCTGAGTTGGTTAAGCTTATTTCGGTGATCTACATGGCGGGTTATATCACTCGCCATGTGGACACAATGAGAACGTCCGATTACGGAATGATCAGGCCTTTGATGTTGTTGTCCTTTGCTTGTGTTCTGCTCTTGCTGGAACCGGATTTTGGTGCGGCTGCGGTGATTCTGATTACAGCGTTGGCCATGATGTTTTTAGGTGGCGCGCGCGTTTGGCAGTTTGTCTTTCTGGTGGTTTTAATTGGCGTGCTCGGCGTAGCCCTGATTTTTACCGAACCTTACCGACTAGCCAGATTAACTAGCTTCATGAATCCCTGGGAATATCCATTGGATACCGGATACCAATTAATCCAGGCTCTGATAGCGTTTGGACGTGGTGAATGGTTTGGTGTCGGTTTGGGCGGTAGCGTACAAAAACTATTTTATCTGCCCGAAGGTCATACGGATTTTTTGTTTTCCGTGATTGGCGAGGAGTTGGGTTTGGCCGGAGTCGCAGTCGTTATAGGTTTATTTGCTGTCGTAATCTGGCGCGCGTTCTTGATCGGGAAAAATGCGGAATGCACGGGGCATAGATTTTCAGCATTTTTGGCTTATGGCATAGGTATTTGGTTTGGATTGCAGGCGATTATTAACATGGGCGTGAATCTCGGTATGTTGCCGACCAAGGGGATTACCTTGCCGTTAATGAGTTATGGAGGGGGCAGTATGGTTGTTATGTGCTGCGGCATTGCGTTGTTATTCCGGGTGCATCATGAGACGGCTGAATTTTTGAATCAGATTCCGAAGAGAAATTCCGCATGGTTACACGCGTCATGATACTAGCGGGCGGAACCGGCGGGCATGTGTTTCCCGCATTGGCCGTGGCCAACGATCTTAGGCAGCGTGGTAACGAGGTTTATTGGATGGGGACCGTAAAGGGGTTGGAGGCCAGAATTGTCCCACAGAATGATTATTCTATAGATTGGTTAACCGTGAGTGGTATTCGCGGCAAGAGTGGTATTCGAAAATTGCTGGCACCTTTCCAGTTAATTCAATCGTGTTGGCAAGCCGGCCGGATTTTGCTGCGCAGAAAGCCCGATGTTGTGTTGGGCATGGGTGGATTTGTGTCCGGACCTGGCGGATTGATCGCATGGTTATTACGTATACCGCTGATAATTCATGAGCAAAATAGGATTCCAGGGACAACGAATCGTTTGCTCGTTTCGTTCGCGCGAAAGGTTCTCGAGGCGTTTCCGGGAAGTTTTAAAGGATCGATTGGCGCCGTATGTACGGGCAATCCGCTGCGTTCTGAAATCGCCGCGCTGAAGAAAAACAAAAAAAACAATCCCAAGAAGCATCCACGAATATTAATAATCGGAGGAAGTCAGGGCGCACAAGTTCTGAACGAAGTTATACCCGGAGCACTTGCCCGGCTCAGCATTGAAATGGAAGTGTTGCACCAAACGGGTGAATCTATGCGGGCTCGCACCCAAGAAGAATACAAGCGCTTGGCCATTGATGCGCGGGTGGAGGCCTTTATTGAGAATATGGCGCAAACCTACGCGTGGGCGGATCTGGCGATTTGCCGTTCAGGTGCGATGACGATCAGTGAACTGGCTGCGGCGGGTTTGCCGGCTGTTCTGGTGCCATTCCCGCACGCTATCGACGATCATCAAACTCATAATAGTGCTTATTTGGCAGATGCTGGCGCCGCGTTAATGATACCGCAAGCGGAATTTACCCAAGCACGCTTGGCCGCTGTTCTCGGTGATTTGCTGTCGGATTGGCACAGATTGGATGCTATGTCCGATGCCGCACGAATGCAAGCAAAGCCCGATGCAGCGCACATGGTTGCTGATTACTGCCTGCAGGTGGCGGCGCAATGAGATTGCCCGATAGTATTGTCGGTCCGCACGGGATGGAGCGTATCCACCGAATTCATTTTGTCGGTATTGGCGGTACAGGAATGAGCGGTATTGCGGAGGTTTTGATCAATCTTGGCTACCGGGTTTCGGGTTCGGATATTAAAGAATCAGCAAGTACCGAGCGTTTAACCGGTTTAGGTGCGGTTGTCACCATTGGGCATGGAGCGGAAAACGTAGAGCAGGTGGATGTAGTGGTTACGTCCAGTGCCGTAGATGATGCCAATGTCGAAGTGCGGGCGGCCAGGGAACTCAAAATACCGGTTATTCCGCGTGCGGAAATGTTGGCTGAACTCATGCGATTTCGGTTTGGGATCGCGATTGCCGGTACGCACGGAAAAACCACGACGACTAGCCTGACCGCGAGTCTATTGGCGGAAGCCGGTTTGGATCCGACCTTCGTGATTGGCGGACGTTTGAATAGCGTGGGCACGAATGCGCAAATGGGAAAAGGCGCTTATCTGGTTGCCGAGGCTGATGAAAGTGACGCTTCGTTTCTATACTTGCAGCCAATCGTTGCGGTGGTGACGAATATCGATAGCGATCATATGGAAACTTACCACGGTGACTACAACAATCTAAAGAATGCGTTCGTAGAATTTTTGCACCACATTCCATTTTATGGCTTAGCGATTGTTTGTCTTGATGACCCTGGGGTCAAGGCGATTCTAGCGGATATTTCCAAACCGGTCAGAACCTATGGCACCGATGACGAAGCCGATGTGCGCGCAACCGACATCGTGCAGAGCGGGTTGCAAATTCGTTTTAAGGTTGAACGATCCGGGGGCTACAGCGCGTTGGATATCGTGCTCAATCTTCCCGGGCGGCACAATATGTTAAATGCCCTCGCGGCTATTGCAGTGGCGACCGAACTGGGTGTTCCGGACGCGGAGATGCAAAAATGTTTGGCGGGGTTTAAAGGGATCGGCCGCCGGTTCCAAGTACAAGGGCAACTGCAAATAGACGGGGGTTGTGTTGTTCTGGTCGATGATTATGGCCATCATCCCCGAGAAATCGCTGCCACGATTGAAGCGGCACGGGCAGCTTGGCCTGATAAAAGAATAATTTTGGTTTTTCAACCGCATCGATTTACGCGTACCCGCGATTTATTCGAAGATTTTGTGCAAATCCTGTCCGCGGTGGATGTGTTGTTATTACTGGATGTGTATACGGCCGGAGAGTTACCCATACAAGGCGCTGACGGCAGGGCGTTGAGCCGGGCTATCCGGTTACGCGGTGAGGTGGATCCCGTATTCGTTTCGCAGGCGGAAGAATTGCCCGGAATTTTATCTACGGTTTTGCAGCCGGATGATCTTTTAATGACTATGGGTGCGGGTAGTGTTGGGCAGATTGCAACACATCTTCCGCAACAACTCGCCGACGTTATGCATGGGCGGTTAGAGGCGGTCGTTACATGATTACTTTGGCCGCTAATGTTGCCGTCCGGTTGGAGAGTGTCATGACCGATATAAATGATCCGGCCGCATTTCAACATCGCTTGTTGTTGCAGGAGCCGTTAGCAAAGTACACCTCTTGGCGGGTCGGTGGTTCTGCCGAGCGGTTTTTTCAGCCACGGGACAAGGATGACTTAATTGCTTTTCTGCAGTCCCTACCTGAGCAAGAGCCTTTGTTTTGGATGGGCTTGGGTAGCAACCTGCTGATTCGGGATGGTGGCATACGCGGTACGGTTATCAATACGCGTGGTCGGCTGAAAGTTATGCGCATGCATGATCGTGAGACAGTTTATGTGGAGGCGGGAGTGCCGTGCGCACACGTTGCCCGCTTTTGTTGTGAACACGATTTGATAGGAGCAGAGTTTCTTGCGGGGATTCCCGGAACTATGGGGGGGGCGTTGGCGATGAACGCCGGTGCATTTGGGGGCGAGACCTGGGCGCTGGTTGACCAAGTTTATACGGTCGACAGAAAGGGGTTCAGCGCGGTCCGTCCCCGGCACGAATATCAAATCGGTTACCGCAGTGTTAAAGGTTACGAGCAGGAGTGGTTTCTAGCCGGGCTATTGAGTTTGAATCATGGGGATGGGAATCAAAGCAGAGAAAAAATACGCACTTTATTGGCTCAGCGGGCCGCAACACAACCGACCAATATGCCCAGTTGTGGTTCGGTGTTTAGGAATCCCCCTGGTGATCACGCGGCACGCCTTATAGAAGCGAGTGGTTTGAAGGGTTATTGCATGGGTGGCGCTTGCGTGTCGGAGAAACATGCGAATTTTATCGTTAATTTCGGGACGGCTTCGGCGGCGGATATTGAAAATCTGATTCGCTATGTTCAAACCGTGGTGCGGGAGAGTCAAGGGATCGAATTGATTCTGGAAGCTCGTATTGTCGGTGAGTCCGACGCTGGTTGGCGGAGCAACAATGGCTAGCAAGGTTTCTGACCCTGGCGTTTTTGGACGTGTCGCCGTGGCCATGGGAGGTTATGCCGCTGAGCGTGAAATCTCGTTGACCAGCGGGGGTGCTGTTTTGACCGCGTTGCAGCGCCGCGGTGTAGACGTGGTTGGGGTGGAACTCGATCGTTTGCTACTGCAACCCTTGATGGGCAAAGGTTTTGACCGCGTTTTCAATATTGTGCATGGAAGAGGCGGTGAAGACGGCGTATTACAGGGCGCGTTGGAAGCGATAGATCTGTCCTATACCGGTAGCGGTGTACTGGGTTCGGCGTTGAGTATGGATAAACGCAGAACCAAAATGTGTTGGGACAGCGATGGCCTACCTACACCGGCTTGGTGCCTGCTTAGTTCTGAAGCGGATGTTAAGCGTTGCGGATCACAGCTGGGTTATCCCGTGATCGTAAAGCCGGCGTTGGAAGGTTCCAGTATCGGTATGAGTAAAGCTGGTGATCCGCAGGAGTTGAGAGTGGCCTGGGAGCTGGCGGCGAAAAGTGCTTGTGATGTATTAGCCGAGGCTTGGATCGAAGGTCAGGAATATACCGTGGGGATTCTGGATGAAACGCCCTTACCCATGATCCGCTTGGAAACCCCCAATACATTTTATGATTACGATGCCAAATATTGTGCTGATACAACTCAATATATTATTCCTTGTGGGTTAACGAATGCGCAGGAACAAGCAATGCAGCAGCTTGCATTACAAGCATTTCGGGCCGTCGCTGCCAGTGGTTGGGGTCGGGTCGATTTGTTCCTGGATAATTCCGGTGATGCGTGGCTGATAGAAGTCAATAGTGTTCCGGGTATGACCGACCACAGCCTGGTTCCCATGGCTGCTGATGCCGCCGGAATCGAATTTGACGAATTGGTTTGGCGAATTCTAGAGACGAGTTTGGACGATGATTGAAAGCCGCGAAACAATAGCTTTGCAGAGTGCTACGTCGTCTGAAGTGCCGCGTGGATCATTCTCAAAACGCATGCTAATGAATGTATTTGGTGTGGCGCTATTGCTGATTGGTGGTTGGTTCGTAGTCAAACCGCTTACCGCTAATTTTTTGCCGATTCGATTCGTGCGCGTTTACGGTGCGCTCGAGCAGGTCCGGAAAGTTCATCTTCAGGTGGCGCTGCGGAAAGTCGTGGAAGATGGTTTCTGGGGTGTCGATTTAGCCGACATTAAAGTTGCCGCCGAATCTTTGCCATGGGTTGAAAGTGTTCAAATTACGCGCATATGGCCGGATACCTTGATGCTCGGAATTGTCGAGCAAAGGCCTTATGTCCGCTGGGGTAAACAGGGCTTACTCAATGAACGTGGTGAGCGATTTGTTCCGCGGAATATCGAGGATTTTCAGGCCTTACCGGTGATATTTGGTCCGGTAGGCAAAGAAGCAGAGCTTTTGCAAGACTTTAAAAGCCTAGATCGTCAGTTGGCGGAGCAGGACCTTGGAATTCAAGTTTTGCATGTGACTGACAGGTTGTCATGGTCTGTGCGGTTGAAAAACAGTATGGACATTGAGTTAGGGCGACGGGATCCGGTTGGTGTATTCAAACGATTCATCAATACCTTGCCTTTGCTGGGGTCCGATCAGATTCACGCCATGCAACGGGTCGACCTAAGGTACCCAAACGGTTATGCGGTAGATTGGAAGGTGGGAACGGAATTGGAATGGAAGTCGGTAGTTCAACAGTTATTTGACGAAACCGGTCATAAAGTTCGCAACATATGATAACGGCTTAGAGTAGGTGAAATGGGGAAAAAAACAGAGCGTAATTTAATTGTAGGCCTTGATATTGGGACATCCAAAGTCGCGGCCATCGTTGGAGAAATGGCCGACGACGGTACTATCGAGGTGGTTGGGATTGGCTCCAGTCCGTCACGTGGCTTAAAGAAAGGTGTGGTGGTCAATCTTGAATCCACAGTTCATTCTATTCAGCGTGCGGTCGAGGAAGCCGAATTAATGGCAGGTTGCCAAATTCATTCGGTTTACGCCGGTATTGCGGGCAGCCATATCAGTAGCCTTAATTCACATGGAATTGTAGCGATTAAAGACAAAGAAGTCTCTCAAGGTGATATTGATCGCGTGATCGATTCGGCGCGTGCGGTTGCGATTCCCGCGGATCAGAAAATCCTGCATATTCTTCCACAGGAATTCATCATTGATCGCCAGGAGGGCATCAAGGAACCGGTCGGAATGTCGGGCATTCGCCTCGAAGCCAGAGTGCATATCGTTACCGGTGCGGTCAGTGCGGCGCAAAACATTATCAAGTGCATTCGACGTTGCGACTTGGAAGTTGAAGATATTATTCTCGAGCAATTGGCATCTTGTGCTTCCGTACTCAGCGAAGACGAAAAAGAGCTTGGCGTTTGTCTGGTTGATATTGGCGGCGGAACGACGGATATTGCAGTATTTACCGAAGGCGCGATACGGCATTCCGCTGTCATACCCATCGCCGGGGATCAGGTAACCAATGATATTGCGGTTGCGTTGAGAACACCGACGCAACACGCTGAAGCAATCAAAAAGAAATACGCATGCGCATTGACGCAGTTGGCCAGTCTGGACGAAACCATCGAGGTACCCAGCATTGGTGACCGGCCACCACGGCGGATTTCGCGTCAAAATCTGGCCGAGATCGTCGAGCCTAGATACGAAGAATTGATGATACTGGTTCAGGCAGAACTACGTCGCAGCGGGTTTGAAGATATGACTGCCGCGGGGGTGGTGTTGAGCGGGGGTAGTTCTAAGGTTCACGGCGCGGTGGATTTAGCGGAAGAAATCTTTCATATGCCGGTTCGGCTGGGGTTGCCGCAACACGTCAAAGGCTTGACCGATGTGGTAACCAATCCAATATACGCGACTGGCGTGGGGTTATTGTTGTTTGGCTATCAAAACCGGGTTTCGGTTGATAGGGCTAGATCGTTGGGAGCTGGGAAAAATGGAGTTTGGACGCGGATGAAAAGTTGGTTTCAGGGCAATTTTTGATGGGTTTTATGGTATTGGGTCTAATTTAGGAGGGTGGAATTATGCAATTTGAATTGATGGACACATGCGGACAAAACGCGATAATCAAAGTGGTTGGCGTCGGTGGAGGTGGTGGCAATGCGGTCAATCACATGGTGAACAGCAATATCGATGGTGTCGAGTTTATTTGCGCGAATACCGATGCGCAAGCCTTAAAAAACATTTCGGCGCGAACGATTCTGCAATTGGGTAGCGAGTTGACCAAAGGCTTGGGTGCCGGAGCTAATCCTGATATCGGACGTCAAGCGGCGTTGGACGACAGGGAAAGGATTCAAGAGGTGATTGAAGGAGCGGATATGGTATTCCTGACTGCTGGGATGGGAGGTGGTACCGGTACCGGAGCAGCCCCTATAATCGCAGCGATTGCTAAAGAACTGGGTATTCTAACGGTGGCTGTGGTGACGCGTCCGTTTTCGTTCGAGGGAAACAAACGCCGTGCCGTTGCAGACAAAGGAATCGAGGAATTAACCCAATATGTTGATTCGTTGATCACTATTCCAAATGAGAAATTGTTGCCGGTATTGGGTCGGGATATATCATTGCTTAGTGCGTTTAATGCTGCCAATGACGTGTTATTGGGTGCGGTGCAGGGTATCGCTGAATTAATCACGCGGCCAGGGCTGATCAACGTGGATTTCGCCGATGTTCGTACGGTAATGTCCGAAATGGGTATGGCGATGATGGGAACCGGTACTGCTACCGGCGAAAATCGAGCTCGGGAAGCGGCTGAAAAGGCGATTGCCAGTCCGCTGCTGGAAGATGTGAATTTGCAGGGTGCCCGGGGTATTCTGGTTAACATTACGGGGGGCCCTGATTTGGCAATCGGTGAATTCGACGAAGTGGGTAATACGGTAAAAGAATTTGCCTGCGATGATGCGATCGTTGTTGTGGGGACAGTAATAGACCCAGAACTCACAGAAGAAATCCGTGTCACCGTGGTTGCTACGGGTTTGATCGACGAAACGGCTAAACAGGGATCTGCCATACAATTGGTGCATAAGAGCGGTTCCGGGGATGTCGATTACGAGCAATTGGAAAAACCGACCATCATCAGACACAAACGCGTTGAACCAAGACAATTTGTTGCGGAAAAGAGAAAAGACGTTAATCTGGACCACTTGGATATCCCGGCATTTCTTCGCCGCCAAGCAGATTAATGCGGGGCGCACGCAGTGACGGCATTTAACGTCGTCTTTAGAAACGATGTTAGTGGCACCTATGAAGGTGCCATGCGTGGCATTTGGGGAAATCGGGCCGAAAAGTTCGATTTACAGTAATATTTTTTTAATAGTAAGCGACCATCGAAATTGGTTGTGCATGCTGCGTCGTACGGACATTTTCCTGTTTTAGGACTGTCTTTAAGACCAAAGTGTGCACTTTTGTCGGGGGAATGGTTATGGTAAGATCCTCCGCATTTTGTTGCATTGCGCAAATTAAATGGGCAGGTGGGATATATGATACGGCAGAGAACGCTGAAAAATGTAATTCGGGCAACCGGAGTCGGTTTGCATACGGGTGAAAAGGTATATCTGACGCTCCGACCCGCGGCCCCTGGAAGCGGAATAAAATTCCGCCGATCGGATCTGGATGAACCGGTTACGATCGATGCGAAACCTGAGAATGTTGGGGAAACGCAGCTTTCCACAACGCTTGTAGCGGGTAAGGTTAAGATCTCGACGGTGGAACACTTGTTGTCGGCTTTAGCCGGATTGGGAATCGATAATGCAATAGTCGATGTCAGTGCTCCGGAAGTTCCGATTATGGATGGGAGCGCCGGGCCATTTGTTTTTTTACTGCAATCGGCGGGTGTAGAGGAGCAGGATGCAGCCAAGCGTTTTATTCGCATCAAGCGCAAGGTCATGGTCAAAGACGGCGATAAGTGGGCCTGTTTCGAACCTTTCGATGGTTTCAAAGTCACGTTTACGATAGATTTTTTGCACCCGGCATTTGACGAAGCTGCGCAGACGGCAAGTATCGATTTTTCGACTACATCCTTCGTCAAAGAAGTCAGCCGAGCCAGGACCTTTGGGTTCATGAAAGATATCGAAGCCTTGCGGAAAAGAAATTTGGCTTTGGGCGGTAGTTTGGATAATGCCATCGTTGTTGATGATTATCGCGTTCTGAACGAAGACGGGTTACGTTACGTGGATGAATTCGTAAAACACAAAATTCTCGATGCTATTGGTGATTTGTATTTGTTGGGGCACAGCTTGATTGGGTCGTTTACGGGATACAAGTCAGGGCATGCACTGAACAATCAATTGCTGCGCACTTTATTAAAAACAGAAGACGCGTGGGAATCGGTAACCTTCGAAGACGAACGCGAGGCTCCAATTTCGTATATGCAGCCGGTGCATATGACCGGCTAGTCGGTTCTTTTATCGGTCTGAAATTAATGCTCGCTTTTCCAACGACTGTGCCAGTCGTTGTAGGGATTGTTTAAGTTCGCTGTCGGCCAGAGTAGTACCGTGCCTTTTCAGGTGTTTTACGGTTTCCATTGACGGAATGACGTGGGTGATTTGCGAAACGGTCGGTGTCCGCTGCGGCGGCAGAATTTTAATCTTAATACGCTGAAATTTTGGAATTTCCTGTTTATTAAGGAATTGTAATATTGCCGGGTTGTAAAATCGTAGCTGAGATGCCCAAACCGACGATTCGGTAAAGATAAGCAGATTATTGTCTTTTATGGCGCAATCAATAATATTTTTGCGCAACGAATCCGGTAGCAGCGATTTGATCTTGCGGAGTATCGATCGGTGCTTTTGGATTTTGTTTAGAAGATTTCTGGGTATGGGGTCACTAAAATTAATTATTTTGTAGACTAGAATTGGTTGGGTGGACATATAGACACGGCTCGGACATTCAAATATACGCACAATCACTCAATCGCAAAAAATATGCAAGTTTTCTTAATTCATCCGCACGGCGGAAAAACCAAAGCTTTTTGTTTACGTACAGGGATTTTTGTTTCGTTGGCATTATTCGGCTTGATCTCCATGGGGGTGTTTTCCCTCGGCGCAAAATACGGTTCTTATACCGAACGACGTTTCGTTGTTGATACTGGCTTGCCAGGGCGCCCAGCGGTATTCGACAAACGCGATGCCGAAAACCAGATCGACGCATTGACTTTAAGACTTGGCCAATTGCAGTCGCAAATGGTTCGGCTGAATGTTATCGGCAGGCGGGTTGTTGAGGAACTGGATGTTGGAAACGATGAATTCGATTTCTCGGAATTGCCGGCTATGGGAGGTATGGAGACACAAAGGTCGGCTTCGTCGCAGAGCTATGACGAGCTGGCCCGTGAACTCTCTTCTTTTACCGTACGGATGCAAGAACGGGAATTGCAACTGAAGACCCTGGATAAATTGTTGACCACGCGTGAAGTAAGCAAGGAAATGATTCCTGCCGGAAGCCCCGCCGTTGACGGGTGGCAGACTTCTACGTTCGGTTGGCGGACCGATCCGTTTCACGGTCGGCGCACGTTCCACTACGGGGTTGATTTCGCGGGTAAGAAAGGTTCGGATATTGTCGCCGTAGCTTCGGGTATCGTTATTGTGGCCAGCCGAGACAGGGGTTACGGGAATCTCGTAGAGATAGATCATGGGGATGGTAACATCACACGTTATGGCCACAATAAAGACATCACCGTTGCGGTTGGAGATGCAGTAAGTAAGGGGCAAGTGATTGCTCACATGGGGTCGACCGGACATTCAACCGGTACCCACGTACATTTTGAAGTCGTTCAAAATGGTATCAAGGTTAATCCATTCAAATTTATCCGCGGTAAAAGTTAGCCCCCGTCTTATCATAAAATTATCCTAATTGAATTACGGGTGCTTGGCCTAATGCGGGCATCACATCCAAATATTTCTTGCTAGTCCTGCATCTGCGTTCAAAACGATCGAAGTAAACGTCTGAATTAACCCAAGGTTTGATACGGGTTGAACCATGACGCTTCGTGTTTGTAATCGTCGAGAAACATAATTCAAGGCTTTTTACAAAACACCGCGTGAATTTAGTATCATGCGCAGCATTCAATCGAAAATCGGAAATGATCCTAATGCTAGGTAAGCTGGTAAAATTTGTTGTGGGCAGCCGAAACGATCGGCTGGTCAAGAAAAAGAAAAAAATAGCCAAAAAAATTAATACGTTCGAGGCTGACCTTCAATCGCTAAGTGACGAAGAGCTGGGCGCCAAGACTAACGAGTTTCGATCCCGTTTGGACGACGGAGATACGCTAGACCAATTATTACCGGAAGCCTTCGCGACCGTACGCGAGGCGGCTCGGCGAAATGTGGATATGCGCCATTTCGACGTACAAATGGTTGGCGGCATGGTGCTTAATGATGGCAAAATCGCCGAGATGAAGACCGGCGAGGGGAAAACCCTGGTCGCGACTTTGGCGGTTTATTTGAACGCGCTTTCGGGTAAAGGTGTGCACTTAGTTACGGTGAATGATTATCTGGCTCAACGTGATGCTGACTGGATGGGTAAGGTTTACCGGGCTTTGGGTATGACCGTGGGTGTAATCGTGAGCGACATGCATCCGGATCAGCGCCGGGAAGCTTATGCCGCGGATATCACATACGGCACCAATAATGAGTTTGGCTTCGATTATTTGCGCGACAATATGGCGTTTAGCCAAGAGCAAAAGGTGCAGCGCGGATTGAACTACGCGATCGTCGATGAAGTAGATTCAATATTAATTGACGAAGCGCGAACACCGTTGATCATATCCGGTCCCACTGATGACCAAACTGATCTCTACAATGTTCTAAATGAAATCGTTCCGCTATTGACTAAGCAGGAAGAAGAAGACGGTCCCGGTGACTACAGCGTAGATGAAAAAGCCCGCCAGGTGTATTTGACCGAAGAAGGTCACGAGACTGTCGAGCGGTTAATGGTCGAACACGGATTAATGAGCGAGGACGAAAGTCTGTACTCAGCGGGCAATATACGCTTGATGCACTATACCAATGCGTCGTTGCGAGCCCACACGCTGTTTCAAAAAGACGTCGATTACATTGTCAAGAACGACGAAGTTGTCATTGTTGATGAATTCACCGGCCGTGTTATGGGTGGGCGCCGGTGGTCGGAAGGTTTGCACCAAGCGGTTGAAGCCAAGGAGCGTGTGACCATTCAAAGTGAAAATCAGACGTTGGCCTCGATTACCTTCCAGAACTATTTCAGGCAGTACGGAAAGCTGGCCGGGATGACGGGGACCGCGGACACCGAAGCCTTTGAATTCCAACAAATCTACGGTTTAGAGGTTGTTGTAATTCCGACCCACATGCCCATGGTTCGGGACGATATGGGGGATTTGGTTTATTTGACCACGGAGGAAAAGTATCAGGCGATTTCGGAAGATATTCGCGATTGTATCCAGCGTGGACAGCCGGTTTTGGTGGGAACCACATCGATCGAGAACTCAGAGTATTTATCCGCCTTGCTGAAAAAACAAAATGTTTCGCATGAAGTTCTAAACGCCAAACAGCACGAGCGCGAAGCGCACATTATCGCCCAAGCGGGTCGGTCGGGCAGTGTGACTATCGCGACCAATATGGCGGGACGTGGTACGGACATCGTTTTGGGGGGTAATCTCGAAGTCGAACTGGAAAAGCTAGATGCCGATGATCGAAGTTTGATAGAAAAAACTCGCGCCGAATGGCAAATACGTCATGATCGCGTGGTGGAATTGGGAGGTTTGCACGTTGTCGGGTCTGAGAGGCACGAGTCCAGGCGCGTCGACAATCAGCTAAGAGGCCGTTCCGGACGTCAGGGTGACCCTGGGTCGACGCGCTTTTATCTGTCGTTGCAAGATAATCTAATGCGTATATTTGCGTCCGACCGGGTTGCCGGTTTGATGCAGAAGTTGGGTATGGAAGAAGGCGAGGCCATTGAACATCCCTGGGTGACCAAAGCCATAGAAAATGCTCAGCGCAAAGTCGAAGGCCGGAATTTCGATATTCGGAAGCAATTGCTGGAATATGACAACGTGGCTAATGACCAGCGCGGTGTGGTGTACGAGCAGCGCAACGAAATCATGGCCGCCGAGGATATATTGGAGACCATCGAGGCCATACGCGAAGATGTCGTCAACGAAATTGTCGATCAGCACATTCCTGCGCGCACTATGGAGGAGCAGTGGAATATCAAGGGTTTGGAAGAAACCTTGGAAGCGGATTTTGGCGTGTCCATACCGGTTCAACAGTTATTGCAACAGGACGATTCGTTGCACGAAGAAACGCTCAGGCCGCTGATAGTCGATACCGTTGCGGCAGACTACAAGAGAAAAGAAGACATAGCCGGAGCAGAAGTTTTACGGCATTTTGAAAAGTCTGTGATGCTTCAGGTGTTGGATAATTCTTGGAAAGAACACTTGTCCGCGATGGATCATCTGCGCCAAGGTATTCATTTGCGCGGCTACGCGGCCAAGGATCCCAAACAGGAATATAAACGCGAAGCCTTCCAAATGTTTAATATGTTGTTGAACGATATAAAGCACGAAGTGACTGGTATCATTGCGAAAGTTCAAGTGCGTACCGAAGATGACCTGAAGTTGGTTGACGAGCAGCAACAACAGCCGGATCAGGATCTACAATACGAGCACGCGGCTGCCAGTGCAATGGGTGAACAGGAGGCAAAGGCCGAGGAACAACCGGCTCCGCAGCAAAAACCGTTCAAGCGCAGTGGAAAGAAAATTGGCCGCAATAAACCGTGCCCTTGCGGCTCGGGGAAAAAATATAAACAATGTCACGGTAAGCTTAGTTAACTGTCTGATTGTAACTATCGATGGCTGTTGGAACGTTTGATTTGCCTTCAATGGAGCCTGTTGCCGGGGTGCGATTGGGCACTGCTTGCGCAGGGATAAAAAGTCAGCAACACGATGATCTTGTGATCATGGAATTGGCGCCAGGTGCTGTGTGTTCAGCTGTTTTTACGCGCAACGCATTCTGTGCCGCACCGGTTACGGTCGCACGTGAAAATTTAGCAAAATCGCCGCGCTGGTTATTGATCAATTCCGGTAATGCGAATGCCGGGACCGGTGCTCCCGGCTTGGACGATGCACGCGAAACCTGCCGTATGTTGGCAGCAAGGGTGGATGCTAAAGACTTCGAGATCATGCCTTTTTCCACCGGAGTAATCGGCGAACGCCTGCCCGTAGATAAAATCGAGCAGGCCATTCCTAAAGCTCTGGACGCGCTTTCCGAGCGGGGTTGGGAAAACGCAGCCAAAGCCATCATGACCACCGATACACGGCCCAAAGGTGCGAGCAAAACCATACAATTGGACGGCGGGTTTGCCGTGATCAGCGGGATCGCTAAGGGTGCTGGAATGATACATCCGAATATGGCGACTATGCTGTCATTCATCGCCACCGATGCACGGCTCGACAAAAATTTATTGGATCGTTGTCTGGCTGATGCCGTTGATCAGTCATTCAATTGTATTTCGGTGGATGGTGATACATCAACCAACGATGCCTGCGTGCTCATCGCAACCGGTACAGGTGGCGATCCGATTCAAGCAGGCAGTTCGGACTACGCAATCTTTACCTCGGCGTTACAGGAAATCTGCGACTCACTCGCTGAATCGATCGTGCGCGACGGTGAGGGAGCCACCAAGCTGATACGAGTATCTGTCGAAGATGCCGAATCTGATCTGGAAGCACGCCGGGTCGCCAAGACGATTGCAGGCTCCTCGCTGGTAAAAACCGCATTTTTTGCCGGGGACCCAAACTGGGGCCGTATTTTGGCGGCCATTGGACGTGCTGATGGTGATCAATTCGATCTTGGCCGGGTTGCGAGCTGGCTGGACGATGTGCAAATCGTGAGTGATGGCGGTTTGGCACCCGGCTACAACGAGTCCGCCGCTCAAGTGGTTATGTCACGCGATGATATAAAGGTGCGTGTTTCACTCGGTAGAGGAACAGCGTCGCAGCGGGTTTTGAGCTGTGATTTGTCCTACGATTATGTACGTATCAATTCGGAATATAGGACTTGATTTACCAGTCGAACCTTCGAATCCCTCCTGGGAATCGTCAAACAATCCGGTATCACTGCTGATACCTCTACTCTGGACACAATCCACTAAGGTCTAACAGGATTCTGTTCTAATGCGGGCTAAATCAAATATTCTGCACGTCGCAGTCGGGGTTATTAAAAACACTGTCAATGAATTTCTGATTTCCAAACGCGATCAGAATGCACACCAAGGCGGACTGTGGGAATTTCCAGGCGGTAAGGTCGAATCGGGCGAAAGCGTTCGCAAGGCACTGGCGCGTGAGCTGAACGAAGAACTGGGTATCGTCGTTTTGTCCGCATCCCCGCTGATCAAGATTCGCCATACCTACCCGGATTTGACGATTTTATTGGATGTCTGGCGGGTCGATGGTTTTGAGGGCCAACCGCAGAGCCTCGAGGGCCAAGCCATTGCGTGGGTGCCAGATGATCAACTGACTCGTTATTCATTCCCCGCTGCGAACGTCCCAATAGTTTCGGCCGCAAGGCTTCCCGAATACTACGCGATTCTGGACGATTCGAACGGCAATTTGAAAATCCTGCAGCGGAATTTCGATCACCTGGTCGCCAATCACTTAAAACTGGTGCGACTAAGAGCCCGATCACTATCCGAACAACAATACCGCGAACTGGCCGCTTGGGCTTGCAACCGCGCCAAGCAAGCTGGTGTGCAGGTATTGTTGAATAACCACCCCGAGCTTGCCTTAGAGCTTGGTGCCTCGGGCATACATCTTGATAGCCAAAGTTTAATGAGCGCGACGGTCCGTCCGATGGGGTGTGACGCCTGGGTTTGCGCATCGTGCCACAACCCAGTTGAATTGATTCAGGCTGAGAAGGTGGGTGTTGATTTTGTGGTTCTGGGGCCGATATTAGAAACCCCTAGCCACCCTGGAGTTGTAACTTTGGGATGGGCAGGGTTCGAAAACTTGGTAGGCGATAGTAAGTTGCCTGTTTACGGGTTAGGGGGGCTG
>CAZVFR010000006.1:0-4459 GCA_964626505.1 uncultured Methylococcaceae bacterium | reverse complement strand
CGGATTTAATACGCGTTCAAGGGGCTGGTGGGCAGGGTGTTGCGGGGATTCGTGGGTTTATTAGCGGGTAGTGCCTAATGATCTACAACTCTCTGGTTGAGTTAGTCATGCAAGTGTAATATCTGTGAGATTCCAGTATATTACGCTTACGGGTGATAGGTAGCTGGTTTAAGAATATGGAATAGGCTAATGAAAGGTATAAACAATATTGGATTAAAAAAAGGAGGTGTTGAAACGCCGATGAGTGATATGTTGGAATGTCCCATGTTTAAACATGGGAAGTTCAGGCCCACTCAACGTTGAACTAAACCGCTTCGCGGTAGCTTTCCTTCGATCAATATCGGGGGGTTTTCATTTCCTGACGGATTGTCGGACACTTCTCCTGACCACTTTTGGTCGAGAACAAAGGAGAAGGAAGATGACACCGTTACGTCAAAAGATGATCGATGCCCTGCAGGTGCGGGGCTATTCAGTCAGAACCCACCGCAGTTATCTGAGCGCGGTCGCGAATTTAGCAAAACATTATCACCGTTCGCCCGATCACGTTTCCGGGGAAGAACTGCAAGCGTACTTTTTGTATCTGGCCAAGGAACGTAATTTATCGCCAGCGACCTGCCGGGTCGCGTTGAACGCGCTTGTGTTTTTTTATCGAAATGTACTGGGGCGTGATTCATTGGGTGTGACCCTGGCAATCCCCAAAGGCATACAACGTATTCCAGAGTTGTTAAGCCACAAAGAAGTGGGGTGCATTCTGTCAGCGTGTGGTAATTTCAAACACCGGATGGTACTAACAACCTGCTATGGGTGTGGCCTTCGGGTCAGCGAAGTAGTGGCGCTCAAGGTTCGTCATATTGATAGTGAACGGCACTTGTTACGGGTTGAACAGGGTAAGGGGGCGAAGGATCGGAATGTGATTCTACCGCAAACCTTGTTGATAGCGCTGCGCCACTACTGGCGAGCCATACGGCCAACACGATGGCTGTTTCCGGGCCGGGACTATTCGACGCCGCTGAATATCAGCTGTGCGCAAAGGGCTTTCACGATAGCCAAGCACCGAGCCGGGATTGACAAAGTGGGTGGGATTCATGCGCTCCGTCACGCCTACGCCACCCATCAACTGGAAGCGGGCATGCCGGTGCATCAACTACAGCGCCTACTCGGACACCAGAATATCCATTCAACCTTGCGCTATGTCCATTGGCTGCCGGATTACCGGGAAGGCAAAACCGGTGCGGATTTGATCGCTGGACTGGAGGTTGACCATGGCCTCTGAAGCCTCTGGGTTGCAAGCGGTGTTCAACCGATTTCTGGACGATTACCGCGGCCACCATGACCTCAGTCCCATTCAGCACAAGGCTTGCCGGCACATCGAGCAGTGCCGCACCGAAGCGTTGGGTGGATTACTCCAGCATTGCGATCGCTGCGAGTACGCAAGATCGCAATATCATTCGTGTCGCGATCGCCACTGTCCGAAATGCCAAGGGCGTGCACAACAGGCGTGGTGTGAACACCAACGCCAAGCCACGTTGCCGGTGACCTACTACCCTCTAGTCTTCACGCTCCCCCATGAACTCAACGGTTGGGTGGCGGTGCATCCCAAGGTAATCTATCGTCTGTTGTTTCAAAGTGTTTGGGAGACTTTGAGCGCCTTTGGCCGGGATCCCAAACGCCTGAATGGGACCCTCGGTATGACGGGTGTACTGCACACTTGGGGACAAACGCTGTACCGGCACGTGCATCTGCATTGTCTCGTACCCGGCGGCGCGTTGACCGATCGAGGCGACTGGCGTCAAGCTAAGAGCAACTACCTGTTTCCAGTCAAGGCTTTATCACGGCGCTTTCGGGGCAGCATGGTCAGCGCCCTACGTCGAGCGGCCAAGGCCGGTGAACTTCACCGTATCACGCGACCGGGGGAAATCGATGCCACGCTGAATCAGCTGATGGGAATCGATTGGGTGGTGTATACCAAGGCCTATCTGAAACAACCCCACATCGTGGTGGACTATCTCGGCCGCTACAGCCGTAAGACTGCCCTCAATGATCGCCGTATTATCGGCATCGATGGCGAGAAGGTTCGGTTGCGTTACAAAGACACTCGCGACGCTAACCGGCACAAGGTGATGACCTTGTCCGGCGAAGAGTTGATCCGGCGATTTCTATTGCATATTCTGCCCCAGGGTTTCATGCGCATTCGCCATTTCGGTTTTCTCGCCAATCGCTGTCGGCAAACGAAGCTGGCACAGATTCGCGCTCGCCTTGAAGCCGCAGAAGTCATCAATGAACCCACCCAGGCTAAAGGTGACAGCACGCCCCCGGATACCGGTGAACCTACGGTATCACCCTGTCCACGCTGTAAATCCGGCCGCTTGATCGTACTGTATGAAATTGCGCCGAGACGCATTGCGTATGGATGACTCATGAAACGTTAAGAACAGAGCACAGCATTAGCCGGATACTCGACAGGTTCCAGGGGCCTGGAATTGCGTTTGGCCTGACGAAACCGAAACTGCTCAAACCACAGTTTATGGACAGCAAAAACCCCTTGATTCAGCGCCCCAAGTCGCAGAGCGATCCCATCCCGTCGCACGGTTGGTCCGGGGCAAGAGCCCAACGAGGCCAATTTCCTTCGACAAGAACACCCTTCCGAAATACAATCCCCTTTTAATAGTGGCCTGCCGTGGCGGCTTAGTCCAACAGACATTTATCTGCCATGCTGCGCACGGCAAGATAAAATGCTTAGATGTTAGCTGTTTCGAATTAAAACGAAATAATATTTACTCATGAGTAATGAAATCAATTCATTTGACCATATAACCGCATGGAGCGTTTGTGGTGTCGTAACGACAATTTGGCTGGGCCTCTTTGGTATATTTCTCGCTATGGAGACAGATATTAAATCTTGGGCTTTAGCAAATCAAAGTTGGTTGTTACCAGTAACTTGGTTTATGTGTATAACTGCTACATTAATGATTGGCTGGATACTAGGTCGTTACGGTTCATACAAAGAAAAATCATATGTATCTTCGAATGAGCCAGTGAAAGAATATTCACTCACAAATACTTGGGAGCGAGAAAAAGAAGCTAATGTTGTTTGGGTTGTTTCACCGGAATTATATTACGATATCTTAAACCCCGAATGCCAAAACGCAGTTATGCGCAATATAAAGAGAAATGTTAATTATGCATATATTATCGAAAAAAATGACGTTACTGACCAAAGATTAAAAGAATATAAGAAAATATTTAATCTAAGCGATAGTGTAATGAACAAGCAATTTTTAGTCCTTCCAGCGAGTGATTTAACCAAATTCCAGACAGAAATTGTTATATATGATCCGGGTGAGGCTAATAGGTCAGCATTTGGGTACCCTCATGCTTCCGCAGTTGCTGACCCTGATGTAATAGTATTTCCTTCTGCTACAGTACAACATTACATTGAACGATTTAACTCAGTGTGGCTAGCGAACAAAGATTATTTACCGCCAACTCTGAACAGCTAACAAAACGTTCCAGCTGACCCAAAAAGTGTCCTTTGATTTGTGCATTGCGCTGCGCTCCATTTTTGCACAAAACAAAGGCCACTTTTCGGGCATCTGAACTTAGCGTTAGCGGCAGCAACTTAATAGAAAGGAAGTAATTACGATGAAAAATGAATATACAGCTGTTGTAAAGCAAGAAGATGACTGTTGGGTAGGATGGATCGAAGAAATACCAGGTGTAAATTGCCAAGAGAAGACTTACGAGGAATTGAAAAAAACCTTGGGAGTTACATTAAAGGAAGCACTAGAATTTAATCGTGAAGATGCATTGTCTGCAGCAGGCAGTGGTTATAAGGAAGAAAAGATCGCAATATGAAGAGAAATCAGCTTCTCAAATATCTCAGTCGTCAAGGTTGTGAGCTTTTAAGAGAAGGTGGCAAACATTCATGGTGGCATAATCCATCCTTGAATAAGCGGTCAGCGATTCCGAGACATTCAGAAATTAAAGACATACTGGCAAAGAAAATATGCAAAGATTTAGGCGTAAACCCAGTCAAATAGCCGCTAACCAGGCGCTGCACTTGGCCGTTTTTTCGCTGCGCTCAAAAACGGCAAGTGAGCTTAGTCGTTATGAGCAAAAAGAAATCTGACCGTGTGGAATCCATTTCGTAAGAAGCCGTTACTTTCTGAAGAAGACGCTGTTTTTCAATATGAGTGCTTCAAATGGCTACTTACTTATTTTGGTGGTGATGACTTTTATAAAGATGCACAGCTCGTACTTCCTACAAAGGATTGTTTTCCAGCAACAGTAGATTCAACGAAGTCTGCTGCGCAGAAAACTTTTGATCAAGTAAAAAAATATGCGGGTATGGAGAAATGGCCTGTAAAACTAGAAGTTCAAGAAGAAGATCCTAATCTTCATGTTGAGCTATAGTCAATTCTGGTGTATGGCTGATTCGGTAGCACCCTGTAATGGATCC
>CAZVFR010000005.1:6585-29878 GCA_964626505.1 uncultured Methylococcaceae bacterium | reverse complement strand
CCACCGATGGGAATGCGGGTAAAAGCGTTGGCGATGGCAAGGAAGATGAATGAGCGACGAAAAAATATCGAGCAAAATCTGGCAAGAAATACCTGAGTCTGACAATCCTTTCGCTGCATCGGTTTGTTATTGCAGCGGGTATGACGTTTACGGTGAACTATTACGCAAGGCCAGTTGGGTAGAGTATTTGTACCTGCTGTTTCAAGGGGAACGGCCGACGACTATGCAGGCACGGTTGTTGGAAAAATTGGCTATGGTGTTGGCTAATCCAGGTCCGCGGGATCATAGTGTAAGGGCTGCTATGAATGGAGGTGTTGGCGGGTCGACGAATGCGTCCATTTTAATGGCTGCGTTAGCTGCCGGAGCTGGAACTCTAGGTGGTGGGCGCGAAATTGTTATCGCAATGCAGTATTGGGCCTGTTGCGGCTTGAACTTAAAATTATGGGCTGATCGCTTGTTACACCCGCCGCAGCAAGAAAGCGCTGACAGCTGGCCAGCCATAGAGCACCCTCCGGGATTCGACCCCTACGGATCTAGTTGCGCCAAGCCCGTGCTAGAAACTTTAGCTTATCTTTCCAATATTTTTCCATCGGGTGCTCTAGCTTGGTTAAATTCGAACCGCACGGAGCTTGAGCGGACCGTAGATTTGCCACTGGCACTGTCGGGTGTGGTCGCTGCGGGGTTTGTCGATTTAGACCTGGAAGAAGATAAATCGGAAATGCTATATCTTTTGTTACGCCTACCAGGGGCAGCGGTACACGCGCTGGAACAAAAAAAATACGGCTGGCGCAAATATCCATTTTTTTCTGACGGCGTGGAATTGCTCGACGATCCGGCGACCAATTGACGGAATTTACGGGGGGCTTTGGGTGGCTGGGCCAGAAATACTACTTCAAAACGAAGATCATTGGCAAACCCGGATGGGTGCAGCGATGTTGCAGGAGCGCGTGGTGTTCCGGGGTAAGGATTTGCACCGCGATCTGGGGCATTGGTCCTGGTTGGAACTTTACCTGTATGGGATTACCGGGCGAACATTCGACGATGTGGAGTTGAAGATTTTAAATGCGATCTGGGTTTTTACGAGTTATCCAGATCCGAGGATATGGAATAACCGTGTTGCAGGTTTATGCGGTACGGCGCGAAGTACTGGAGCTTTAAGTCTTAGCGCAGCTTCTGCAGTCTCCGACGCGGAAATTTATGGGGGACAGCCTCTGATTAAAGCCTTGCATTTTCTGAAAAACACATGGGAGTCCATACAACGAGGTAAATCATTGGGGGAACTAGTAAACGCCGAATTGAGAATTAATAGAAGGGTTCCTGGATTTGGACGGCCCAAGGCAAAAGAGGATGAACGCATCGAACCCATGCTTGGTTTTATGGAAAGTACTGGCTATAAAACCGGAAAATATCTGGAACTGGCTTTTAATATCGAAAAATATTTGATCGAGAGTCGGCGTCGCTTCCGTATTAATTATGCTGCCTTGGTTGCATCGATATGTGCTGACATGGGGTTTTCAGCTAAAGAATTTTATTTATATATGATTCCTGTATTTACGGCTGGATTTGCGCCGTGTTACATCGATGCTTTAGGTCAAAGCGAAGGGGCTTTGTTTCCATTGCGTTGTAAACGGATAGATTATTCCGGGCCTGAGAAGCGGTGTTGGGATGAATTTTTGGATTAACGGTGTGAGAATTGAGGCGTTCGGTCTGTAACGGAAGGTCATGGTTAGTGAATTTTCAGTTCGGCACTGTTGTCAGGTTGTTTTAAGTCAAATATTCGTGCGGTTCTGGCACGTATATATGGTGACATAATCATGAATAATCGAATAACGAGTCACTTACTTATCTTTTTGGTCGTGTTCCAGTTTTCATCATGGGCTTGGTCTAGGGGCGACGGTGAATCTGATTTAACTGATTCTTACGAGGACGATTTGGCAGCTATTTATGGCGGGGAGGAATATGTCAGTATCGCGACAGGAAGTCAGCAATTACTGAGTCGGGCACCGGCTGTGGCTTCCGTGATTACCGCAAAAGATATCGAGCGTATGGGGGCAACTGAATTAAATGAGGTTTTGGAAACCGTGCCGGGGTTGCATGTGTCTGTTTCTAATGTGCTTTATAATCCTATCTTCCAAATTCGAGGAATCAGTACCGACGCAAATCCTCAGGTATTAATGCTGATCAATGGTATACCGGTGACGAATATATTTGCCGGAAATCGGAGTATTGTTTGGGGGGGGATGCCAGTCAACAATATTGCTCGTGTCGAGGTGATTCGCGGGCCTGGGTCTGCCGTATATGGTGCGGACGCGTTTGCGGGTGTGATCAATATAATCACCAAAACCGCTGATGATATAGATGGGTTGGATATTGGGTTTCGTGCCGGTGAGTTCGCGACCAAACAAGGCTGGTTGCAGTATGGCAGTAATTTCGGCGATCTGGATGTAGCCTTTTCGTTTGAGGCGGGTGACACGGACGGACACCGGCGATCTATAGGCTCGGATGCGCAAAGTTTTTTTGATCAAACGTTTGGCACCTCGGCATCATTCGCCCCGGGGTCAGTAAACGCGGGTCGCCGGTATGTCGATACGCGTTTGGATTTGGGATTAGACGACTGGCGGCTTCGACTGGGGTTCCAGGCGCGTGACAAAGTCGGGACGGGTGCTGGCGGTGCACAAGCGCTGGATCCGGTCGGAAAAGGTGAATCCACGCGTTTCAATGCCGATTTAACCTATCAAAATACGGACGCGTTTGAAGATTGGGATATTACGGGTCAGTTTAGTTTTTTCGACGTTGCCAATCGTTCTGACTTGGTCTTGTTTCCACCGGGCTCGGCGTTTCCGGACAATACCAATACTTTACGCACATTTCCGTTCGGCGTGATTGGAAATCCGGACTCTTTCGAGCGGCATTATCGCGCGAATTTGTCGGGTTTTTATCATGGATTTCGCGGCCATCAAATTCGTTTGGATGCGGGATTTAGATTCGAGGATTTATACAAAATCAATGAGGCCAAGAATTTCTTTCAGGTGGGGGCATTTCCCATGCCGTTGCCCGGCGGTGTTACCAATGTAAGTTCAACCGCGCCATTTCTAACTACCCAGAATCGGAAAGTTACCTATGTGTTCGCTCAGGATGAATGGGGATTTGCACCGGACTGGACGTTGACTGCGGGTCTTAGATTTGATCACTATTCGGATTTTGGCAGCACGGTTAATCCTCGAGTTGCGTTGGTGTGGCAGACATCGTACAACCTGACCTCAAAACTTTTATACGGTCGTGCGTTCAGGGCGCCGTCGTTTACCGAGCAATTCAGCGTTAACAATCCGGTCGCCTTGGGGAATCCTGATCTCGATCCAGAAACCATAAATACCGTAGAGCTCGCTTTCGATTATCAGGTTTCCCCGAAACTTCATACCAAACTGAACTTATTCTGGTATGGATACGAGGATATTATCCGCTTGATGCCCGACGCTACACAGGGCAATACATTTCAGAACGCCGGGGACCAGACCGGCTATGGTTTGGAGCTTGAGGCGCAATGGAAAATAGTTCGCAACCTTCAGCTGCACGCGAATTATGCATTCCAGCTTTCTGAGGATGAAACAACGGGCCAAGACGTCGGTTTTGCACCAACGCACCAACTCTACGGTAGAGCCGATTGGCAATTTTGGCCAAGCTGGAATCTGGATGTTCAAGCGAATTGGGTTGCCGATAGGAAGCGACCGCCCATGGATAATCGAGCAAAGATAGATAACTATGTAACCTTGGATATGACCTTACGGGGGGAAGACATATTTGATAACTGGGGCGTTAGCGCATCGGTGAGAAACCTATTCAATTCGAATGCCTTAGAACCTAGCCAGCCGTTTCCAAATGCAAATTCAAGCTTGCTTCCTGGCGATTTGCCATTGGCTGGTCGGGGTTTTTATTTTGAACTACGCTACCAGTTAAAGTAACTAACTAGTGTCAGAGCAGTATTTGAAAGAAAGGACGTTTTTAAAATACAAAGGTTTGGTTTAGAAATCACACGTGAGCACCACCTTTAGATTATTTCTTTTTGGATTTTTCTTGACTTTGGCTTCCAGCGTCTGGGGATTCGCCAGTGGTGCGGCTTTGGGTGTAATTTATCCTGAAGTGCGTGATCCTTATAAGAAAATTTTTAAAACTATAATCGGTGGAATTGAGCACGAAACCGGGTCCAAGGTCGATCACTATGTATTGGGAAAACATGTCGATAGTGTCGAAATTCAGTCAAATATTATCGAAAACCAGAATAAAGTTATTTTAGCGCTGGGTCTGGGTGGACTGAAAACCGTTAGTCAGATGAAGTTGGATATTCCGGTTGTGATTGGTGCAATTTTACCGTCTTCAGTCAACACCTCCGATTTGATTGCAGGCGGCATTAACTTGATGCCGGATCCTGCTATCATATTTGAAAAGCTTAAGATGTTGGCGCCTGCGATTAAAACGGTTTCGGTCATATACAATCCCAACGTCAACCAACTATTGATAGACCGTGCTAAAAAATCGGTACAGACTATGAATTTAGTTCTTGATTCGCGGTCTGCAACCAATCTGCGAGAGGCGGCGTTGATTTATAGAGATTTGGTGGAAGGCGTTGATAACTTAACGAATGCTATTTGGTTGTTGCAGGATGCTACTATATTTGATTCGAATTCGATATTGCCATCCATCCTGGAACAAGCGTGGAAGCGTCGTCTAATAGTGTTTTCGAGTAAGTTGGTTCACGCTAAACGTGGCGCTTTGTTTTCCGTGTATCCCGACAACTTCAAAATGGGGCGTGAGTTGGGTAAACTGGCCAAAACCGTCGCCGCGGATTCTATTTCGTCGAACATGTTTAATCTGCGGTCTTTGAAGTTGGCCGTTAATATGCGAACAGCAAGGCACTTGGGTATTGATTTCTCGTCGCGGGATGCGCGGTCATTTGATTTGGTTTTTCCGCGACCTTAGTTTCGTGATTTAGCATGTCCTGGTTATATCACCCGAATATCAGTTTTAACCGGCAACTCTCTACGACTTTTGTCCTTGGTATTTTAATACTGTCGGTTATTTCGTCTTCATTGATTTCGTATGTCATCAATCAAACCGCCGAAGATCGATTCGTTAGCGAAGGGCTCCAGGTGACCAACAGCTTTGCTGTCCAGAGTAGACTTGCGCTGTTATACGGTGCCGAAGAGAATGCAAAACTCCCCGCCAAAACTCTGTTGGGATTCCCGGATGTTGCCCAAGTATCCATTTACTTTCCGGATAAGAAATTATTGATGAGTGAAGGTGAACCCTCCGAGGAGGAGCTTGGCGAGTGGATGCAAAGCTTAACATCTGATGCACGATTGGTTCGTGAATCCAGGCAATATTGGTATTTCGGTGCCGAAGTTGTTCCTTCATTTGCCGAAGATCCGATAGAGCCGGTTTTTGGAGAAATCCAGGCGGAGGCGCAGACCTTGGGTTTTGTTCTAGTCGCGGTAAGCAAACGCGGATTGCATGCGATGACGCAGAAAATTCTGGTTGTAAACGCATTGATCGCGATTTCTCTGGCTTCGGTTTTGTTGATTATTCTTCGATTTATTACCAAGCGATTAACAACACCGCTTGAAAATTTGTCGGGCATTATGCTGCGAGCTGAGCGCGGTGAAACCAAAATTAGAGCGAAGCTGGAAGGTCCCAAGGATATAGTCGATATGGAACATGCGTTTAATTCCATGATGACGGTTCTTGAGCAGCGCGAATCCGAATTAAAGGATGCCCGCGATGCCGCACTGGAAACCGCGCGCGCAAAGGCCGAGTTCGCGGCGGTTGTGAGTCATGAGATTCGCACCCCGCTTAACGGCGTTTTGGGGATGCTCAACTTGTTGAACGAAATCGGTGTTCCGGATCGCCAGCGGGAGTATTTGAATGTAGCAATCAGCTCTGGAGATGCATTGTTGGATTTGATTAACGATATTCTTGATTTCAGTAAAATAGAAGCAGGAAAGCTGGAATTGGAGGTCATCGATTTTGGATTGCGGGAATGCCTGGAAGATGTGACTGTGTTGTTTGCGGAGAAAGCGCAGACCAAGAATATTGAACTTTGTTTGGCTGTTCCCACCGATTTGCCTGAACTCGTTGCGGGTGATGTGACGAGGTTACGGCAAATCTTAAACAATTTATTAAGTAATGCCATTAAATTTACTGATTCGGGGGAAGTTGTATTAGAAACCGTATTTAAGACTGATGAAGAAGGCCAGACATTATTTAAGTTTGCGGTTACGGATACCGGCATTGGTATTCCGGATAATGCTCAGCACAAGATCTTTGAATCGTTCCGGCAGGCGGATGGAAGTACGACCCGAAAATTTGGCGGTACTGGTCTTGGATTGACCATTTGCAAACAGTTGATTGACCTTTTAGGCGGGGAACTTCAAGTAGTCAGTACCGAAGGAAAAGGGAGTTCTTTTTCGTTCAGTATTGCGTTAAAAGTTCTTAAAGAGTATGTTTCAGGTCGCATTTTCTTCGACCAAAACGTATTGGTTATTGAGCCAAATACCACGTCGCGAAACTATTTGGTAGGAATTGTGGAATCGTTAGGGTGCAATTGCATCGCCGCTGCCACCGAACGAGAAATTTTTAGTTTGGCTGAGTCATCTGAATTCCGACGGATCGATATTTGTATATTCGACCCCAGCGCGTGTGCATCTCAAATTAACGAATTTGCAAATAAAATTAGGAAAAAATTGGGTAGTACCGAGACCCGGATCGTGATTTTGACACGACCTTGTTATTTTGAGGCTGAGGCCGATAATTTTGATGCGACGTTGAACAAGCCGGTTCGATTGAGCGCGCTCAAAAAGTGCTTGGGAGCACTGATGGATGGGCAGACAATTCATTCGGTCGTTGAAAGCAGGGTCAGTCCGGTTAAAGTTGCTGAAATGGGTGCCGGTCGAATCCTGATTGTCGACGATAATCGAACCAATCAGCTGGTCGCGAAAGCGATGTTGGGGGAATCAGGATTTCAAGCTGACGTTGCATCAAATGGCCAAGAAGCGGTCTCTCTGGTAAAGCGAAAAGCCTACGACATAATTCTTATGGACTGCAATATGCCGGTAATGGACGGTTACGAAGCGACTCGAAAAATTCGCTCATTCAGTGGTAAAGCAGGGCGCATCCCGATATTTGCCATGACTGCGGTCGATAATCCTCACGATATTCGCCGCTGTCTAGATGTCGGAATGAATGATTGCCTGATAAAACCTTTGAATCTGGCAATTCTGAGAAAAAAATTGGGTGACATGTTCCGCAAGGCCGGCGTTTCAGGCGCGACTAATCGATTGGATCCGGATTCCAGAATAAATTTAGAAAGTTTCGAGAATCTGGAAAACGCAATGGGTGGCAAGGTCAGCGAAATAATTGATGCGTTTTTGGCGGATACACCAAATTACATCAAGCAGATGGAGGATACCATCAAGCAAAAGGATTGGGTCGCCCTAATGGGCGTAGCGCATAGCCTAAAGGGTAGTTCCAGGAATTTGGGCGCGAATATGTTCGCTTCAATCTGTCGGGAAATTGAGGATTTGGCCCAAGAAGACGGTATTACTGAGTTACAGGTTGAGAAGTTATTTGCCGACCTTAAAAATGAATTTACCCAAGTTGAAAATTGCTTAAAGCAAAAACTCACTTCTTTTGATGGCGCAGGGGAATTGTCTAATAGAGGCAAGAGTGGATTGGTGTTAGTTGTTGATGACGATAGAAGCACGCGATTGACCATTGCGAATGCCTTGGGAGCGGATGGGCTGAAGATTGAGCAGGCGATGAACGGCCAGCAAGCGATCGAAAAATTTTGCCAATACGGACCGGATTTAATCATCATGGATGCGGTTATGCCAGTCAAGAACGGTTTCGAGGCCTGCCGTGAAATTAAACAGTTGCCGGATGGACGCATAACGCCAATCCTGATGATTACGGCTTTGGAAAATGACGAATCCGTGGAACGGGCGTTTAAGTGCGGGGCGGCGGATTTTATCCCCAAACCGATTAATCTTGCAGTGTTGCGTCAGCGGGTTAAAAGAGTGTTAGACGCACGTAAATCAGAGGAAAAAGTTAAGCAACTTGCGTATAACGACGGTTTGACCGGCTTGCCCAATAGAATTGCTTTTTCGGATCGGTTGCATCAGGATTTGGCCTATGCACGTAGAAATGGAAATCAGCTGGCGGTTATGTTCATTGATATTGATCATTTCAAGGATGTTAATGATAATCTGGGTCATGCAGCAGGTGATGAATTACTGAAGATTTTGGCGGAGCGGGTTGGGGGGTGTGTGCGAAGTGAGGATACGCTAGCCAGGCTTGGGGGTGACGAATTCGTTGTTGTGCTAAGTGCGGTTCATGGACCCAAAGGCGCCGATATCGCCGCACAAAATATACTCAATTCGCTATCCACTCCGTTTCAAATTATGGGTAAGGAAATATATGTAGGCGCTAGTATTGGTATTTCGATTTTTCCTGATGATGGAACCGACCGAGAAGCGTTGCTGAAAAATGCGGATACTGCGATGTACCGAGCCAAAGCATTAGGCCGAAATAACTACCAGTTCTATACCGTGGAAATGAGCGCTTCGATATCGGAGCGAATCGAGTTGGAAGCCGATTTGAGGCGTGTCATACAGAAAGACGAATTGATCCTGTATTATCAACCCAAGGTTGATGTGAAAAGATCCAAAGTTATTGGTGCTGAAGCCCTAGTAAGGTGGCAGCACCCACAACGCGGTTTTCTATTACCGGGGGTTTTTATTCCAATTGCTGAAGATGCTGGATTGATCAACCAGATTGGTGGATGGGTGATGCGTACCGCGTGCGAACAATTCAAAAATTGGCAGGTAGAGCAAGGTTTTTTTGGGTGCATTGCGGTCAATGTTTCAGTGCGTGAGTTTATGGCGCCAAACTTTATTGACGGTGTAAAAAGTTGTCTGGAACTAACCGGTTTGGATCCTGATTATCTGGAAATTGAGATTACTGAAAATGCGGTGTTGGAACATGTCGACGAAACAATAGAAAAGCTTAATCAATTGAGGGATATGGGTGTCAAGGTAGCAATCGATGATTTTGGTGTAGGGTATTCGTCATTTAATTATTTGAAGCGGTTGAAAGTCCAAGTATTGAAAATCGATAGAAGTTTTATACGAGATGTACCCGAAGACAAATCCGGATCAGCCGTTATTGACGGAATGATTCAATTGGCTCACAAACTTAATCTGGAGGTTGTTGCGGAAGGCGTTGAAACTAAAGATCAATACGAGTTTCTGCGTGTGCACGATTGCGATATTATTCAAGGTTACCTGATTAGCAAGCCTATCCCGCCGGCAGACTTTTACCATGCGTACGTAATACATAATAAAATTGAGGCGGTTTAAATGGGGTTTCCAACACTAGAATCCTTCGTCGGCAACACGCCGATGGTAAGGCTTCAACGATTGGTTGAACAAACGAATAACGTGCTATTGGTCAAATTGGAAGGGAATAATCCCGCGGGTTCGGTTAAAGACCGTCCGGCATTAAGCATGATTGAGCACGCTGAGGCGCGCGGAGACATCAAACCGGGTGACCGCTTGATCGAAGCAACCAGTGGAAATACTGGCATCGCTTTGGCCATGGCGGCGGCGATTAAAGGTTATCGTATGACTTTGATCATGCCCGAAAGCATGAGTGTGGAACGTCGTGCGGTAATGAAAGCATTCGGCGCCGAAATCATATTGACGCCCGCGGAGGGTAGCATGGAAGCCGCGATCGATTTGTCGCGGGAGATGGAGGCTAACGGCGACGGTTTGGTGCTCGACCAATTTTCGAACCCGGATAACCCGCGATCGCATTTCGAAGGTACCGGGCCGGAAATATGGCGTGATACCGAGGGTGCAATTACACATTTTGTAAGCTCTATGGGCACTACAGGTACGATCATGGGCACGTCAAAATACCTGAAGGAGCAAAATCCCGAAATACAAATTGTAGGCGTCCAGCCCGAGGCGGACGCGAAGATTCCGGGTATTCGTCGCTGGCCGAAAGAATATCTCCCCAAAATATATGATGCATCGCGTGTTGATCGAATTATGGATGTGAGTCAGGAAGTCGCGGAGGAAACAACACGGGCGATGGCATCCAGGGAGGGCATCTTTGCCGGAATATCGTCTGGTGGCGCGGTTGCGGCAATGTTGAGGTTATCCAAGGAAGTGGATAATGCGGTTATCGTCACGATAATCTGCGATCGTGGTGACCGTTATCTGTCCACAGGGGTGTACCCGGAGCAGTAGTCAGTTTAGTCCTCAATTCTCACTACGGTTTCAGCTTTCTCGGTTTTAGGTCCAATCCTGTTCCTAGCCTGTCTACGGGCAAGAGGTATCCGCGGTTTCGATGTCCGTTTCCGCTAAAGCCAACCCTGCCCGGATACCACGCGTATATTTCGAATATTAATGGCACGAAGACACAGAAAGAAAAAACTTCCGGAGGCCCCGGTTTGCGCGGAGATCGAATCTTTTGCGCACGATGGGCGAGGTATTACCCATGTGGATGGAAAGATTACGTTTGTAGATGGAGCATTGCCCGGCGAGGACGTCGAATTTAAATACTCGGATATTCGTCGAGATTATGCCGCGGGCCGAGTTGAAAAAGTGATCGAGTCTTCGTCACTGCGTGTCGAACCGAAGTGCGAGTATTACGGTGTGTGCGGTGGATGTAGTTTTCAGCACGTGGAATCAACCGCACAGATCGCAATCAAACAAAAAATACTCAGTGACCAATTTACCCATATTGGGCATTTATCCGGGGTTTCGTTTTGGCCCCCAATTAACGGGCCATACTGGGGATATCGATACAAAGCTAGACTGGGTGCGAAATATGTCGCGAAAAAAGGCCGTGTCCTGGTGGGGTTTCATGAGAAAGGAAACCCCTATATCGCAGACATGTTGCATTGCGATGTGTTACACCCCGCCATCGGTGGATTATTGGGTGAACTTTCAGAGTTGATCGGTTCTTTAAGTACTAGAAGTCGTACGCCACAGGTTGAGATTGCGATCGGAGACAATGGTCGAGCGTTGGTTTTTCGCGTTTTGGATGATCCAACAAGGACTGATACAGAAATGCTGCGCAAGTTCGGGGAGATGTTTGATTTCGATGTGTATGTACAACCGCACGGGCCTGATTCAGTTTTTTCGGTAACCGCGGACTCGCTAAGATTACTCGAGTATCGTTTGTCGGAACATAACGTTACCTGCTACTTTGATCCACTACAGTTTACTCAAGTGAATCCGGAGATTAACCGCAATATGGTGAGTCGGGTGATAGAACTGTTGCAACTAGGTCCAGATGACAAAGTTATTGATCTATTCTGTGGTCTGGGTAATTTTACGCTGCCTATAGCTCGGTATGCCGGCCGTGTGGTCGGTGTAGAAGGGGCGCGGAGTCTGGTCGATAGAGCCTGTGATAACGCGCGCAGAAACGGGTTGGACAATGTGGAATTTCATGTCGCGAATTTGGACAATGACGTTGACGATGAATCTTGGTGTCAAAACGAGTATACGCATGCGTTGCTTGATCCGTCGCGTGCCGGCGCTCAAAATGTTTTGAAATATTTGCCGCGCTGGGGTGTTAAACGACTTGTTTATATAGCGTGCAATCCGGCAACATTAGCGCGTGATTCCGGGGTCTTGGTTAATGAACTGGGCTATACCTTGTGCGGTGCAGGTGTCATGGATATGTTCCCCCAGACGGCTCATGTAGAATCCATAGCAATGTTTGAAAAGCAATGAGCACTTCATCCGTTGTCAAAGAGCATTGTGACGCGGAATGCTATGTTTTGGTAAGGATTCAAGAACAACGTCTTGATTTGATCGATCATGACAGAATTGCGCAATCCTACGTGGTGTCTACGGCGAAAAACGGCCCCGGTCAATATTTTGGCAGTGAATGTACGCCCACGGGACAGCATCGGATTCGCGCCAAGATAGGCGCGGAGCAACCTTTGGGGCGTGTTTTTGTCGGGCGACGACCGACCGGCGAAATCTTTTCGGATAGGTTGGCCGTTCAATTTCCTAGCCGCGATTGGATCCTTAGCAGAATTCTTTGGTTGAGTGGTCTAGAACCGGGAAGGAATCGATTTGGAGCGGTTGATACCCTGCGGCGATTTATCTATATCCACGGAAGCCCGGACAATTATGTTACCGGTGAGCCGGAATCTCACGGCTGTATTCGTATGAACAATGCTGCGGTAATGGATTTGTTCGACCGTGTCGCGGTTAACACACTAGTCAAAATCCAGATGTAAATAGCGCGGTTAGAAGTGTGGATTGGGTGATCTTGGTGTTACGTTTAGGTGCAGTGTTTTTACGGGTGCTGGGCAAGTTTTCGCACTCTGATTCAATTCTTTGATTGACCTCACAATTACGCTGCCCAGGGCTGACGAAGCAGGAATTTCCCGAGAAATTGTCTAAACTAACCTTTAGGTTACGCGATATTGGTTGCTCGGAGAAAATAATTTGTTTAGGTTAGTCAAGGTCTGGTTGATAGGTTTGTTGGTTTGTTCGTCCGCGTTCGCTGATAGTACGACACAACAGGTTTCTCTGAAGACTATAGGAACTAATACCTATTATGTAGATGGACACATAGAGGGGTCTGGTGATTCCTCGTTTCTGGTCGATACCGGATCGGGCTACAGCACGATCAGCGAAACCACGTTGGCCCAGCTCAAACAAAGCGGTCATGCGGAGTATGTGAAAAGGCTTGAAGGTGTATTAGCTAACGGCGCCACCATGATTGTGCCGGTTTATAGAATCACCCAAGTTGTTTTAGCCGAAAAATGTGTTATTAGAGATGTTGAAGTTGCTGTTTTTCCGGAAGGTACCCGGCAGATACTTGGTTTGAGCGTATTAAGTAAATTGATGCCGGTTACTTTTGCACTTAACCCACCAACTCTTACCTTGAGCAACTGCATGGGGCGCTCGGTGAGTGTAAATCCGGCTCATAATCACGTCGATTCTCCGGCCGCGCAGTTGGCGACAGTCGACTCTTCTGCCTCATAAAGCCTATTCGTTCCAGCCTTTGGTTGCTCATAAACGCTCCGGGCATTTTTGTGAAGCCGCAATTGGGTGAATTTAAGAGTAAGCTGACGCGTCGGGAATTATATTAGATATTTCCCGCCTGTCGCGATGATTACAGTGGCTAAGCCCAGCGCAAGGTTTATCGCGACGATTTGTCGGGTTTTTGCTAAAGCCTGCCCAGCATTTTCCCAATCTTCAGCCAAAACAGTCCTATGTAGCTGTTTAACCGGGCCGACATTCAGGTAAACAAACAAAATAATCATTAGCCATGCGATGCCGTTCATTGCGTGGACATGCATTCCAACGAATTTCATCCCGCCATAGACAACAAATATCATCCAATATCCACTAAACAGCAATACAATCACGGCCAGCCAGACCCAACGAAAAAATCGCTTGAATATCTGAGACCATAGTTTTAATCGTATGGGGCCCTCTAGTACATTTCCGGCGCAGGGCCGAACGATAGTGTAGGCGAAAAACATGCCGCCCACCCAGATGATGGCGGAAAGAATGTGTACAGTAATTGCGATTGGTAAATCCATGGCTTCCCCTTTAAAGTGGTTCTCGACAAGTGGGTATGTTACCGGGGTCGAGCCGTTCAAGATATAAGGTTAGCGAGAGTTTGGATAGTGAACAAATTTTACCATAACACAGATGGGTGCCTCCTGGGGGTATATACGGCCGCGCAAGTTCGGGCTATGGATCGATACGCTATAGATAAGCTCGCAATCCCTGGATTGAAGCTTATGCATCGCGCGGGAGAATCAGCTTTTCATGTAATACGTGAACGATGGCCCAAAGTTCGCCGTATTGTGATTGTGTGTGGTGCCGGAAACAATGCTGGAGATGGCTATGTTGTGGCACGCTTGGCTCGTGAGCAAGACATGCTTGTATCGGTTTTGTCGATCGTGCCACCCGAAAAGCTTTCCGGTGATGCTGCAAGTGTTTACCGGGAGTACGTCGATTCCGGGGCAGTTGTCAAGGACTTCTCGGAAGATCTGCTAGGCGAAAATGACTTGATTATTGACGCCTTGCTGGGTACTGGATTGGATCGTGATGTTAGCGGCGCATTTGCGCAGGTTATCGAAGCGATTAATCGCTGTGAAAAACCGGTTCTGGCACTGGATATACCCTCGGGTTTGAACGCCGATACTGGATACCCCATGGGTTTGGCTGTACATGCGGACTGCACCGTGAGTTTTATAGGCGCGAAGATGGGGTTGTACACTGGCGATGGCGTTGACTATGCTGGGTGCATAGAGTTTTCCTCGCTTGATGTGCCTGAAGCAGTCGTTCAACTGCAAACTCCGGCAGCTTCGCTGATTTCGCTGCCTTGCTCAAATTTCAAGCCCAGGCCTCGTTCCGCGCACAAGGGGCATTTCGGCCACGTGCTTATTGTTGGTGGAGATTTAGGGTATAGCGGCGCGGCGATACTAGCTGCGCGAGCAGCTGCACGTGTGGGTGCGGGATTGATCAGTATTGCGACCCGAGATGAACATGCGATTGTCTTGAATCTTAGCCAACCGGAATTGATGTGTCACGGGGTAGACAAAGAGGGCGGTTTGGATGGCTTGCTTGCTAAGGCTACCGTGGTTGGTATAGGTCCAGGCTTAGGCCAAAGTCCGTGGGCGGTCGCGCTGTTTGAAAAGGCATGTGCGTCGGGGCTTCCCATGGTTGTGGACGCCGACGCCTTGAATTTGTTATCCGCTTCACCCAGGCAAAACTGCGATTGGGTATTAACTCCGCACCCGGGCGAAGCAGCGCGCTTGCTGCAAGCCGATACATTGACGATTAGAAAAGACCGATTTCAGGCGGTGATAAGCTTGCAGGAAAAATACGCCGGAATTTGTATTTTAAAAGGAGCCGGTACATTGGTTCATGATGGCGCTCGCCTCGAAATTTGTCCTACCGGTAATCCGGGAATGGCGAGTGGTGGGATGGGTGATGTTTTAACTGGCGTAATAGCCGGATTGGTAGCGCAAGGATTTTCTGTCGCCGATGCAAGCCGCATCGGAGTGTACATTCACGGCGCGGCGGCCGATTTAGCCGCGCAGCGTGGAGAGCGCGGTTTGTTGGCCGGTGATCTGTTACCGCACTTGCGTAATTTAGTTAATCCATGAGCAAAATTCTCCACGGTGAATCCGCAACATTAGCTTTTGGCAAAACGCTGTTCCGCGCCATGAGTGAGCCTTGTTTGGTCTTTCTTCATGGTGATCTGGGTGCTGGAAAAACAACTTGCGTGCGTGGTTTTTTGAATGAAGGTGGGTATCGGGGGCCGGTAAAAAGTCCCACCTTCACGTTAGTCGAGGAGTATGAAATCGACAAATTCAAGGTCATTCATTTTGACCTATACCGCTTGTCAGATCCTGAAGAATTGGAGTGGATCGGGATACGCGATTACTTCGCGGAAAATGTTGTATGTTTTGTAGAATGGCCCGACAAAGGCAGGGAGAGTTTGCCGGCCCCGGATTTGGAAATCCGGCTCAGCGGTTTAAACGAATGCAGGTGCGTGGAGTGGGTGACGCATTCCGTGATCGGCCAAGCAATCATAGCTAATTTGAAGCAAATTTATTATGATTAAACAATGTATTAGTTCTAGTTGTTAAGTATTTACTTGCAGAATACTATGGAACGAGCTATTTTATGGCTAAGGGTTGGTATTTTTTTGGGGCAGGCACGTGGCTGTGGCCTAAAATTCGATCTATACTTTAAAAACGGAAGCCCTAAAAATGCCATCTATGGCGTCGTTTCAGATTGCAACCGATTCGGCTTAGCTCGGGAAGGGGCGCTTTAATTAGATTTGGTGAGATTTTATACGCGAATAACAGTTTGGTATCAAATTGTTAGGCGGGCCTACGGTGCTTGGGAATGCGAAAAATAGTCTTTTTGTTAATTGGTGTTTTCTTCATGCTGCTTGCAGCAGGCGTGAGCGCGGAAGATTCAGCAATTAAGTCTGTGCGGTTTTCTACCGCAGCGGAATATACACGTTTCGTATTTGATCTTTCCTCACCTTTGGAACGAAGTATATTTTTACTGGATAACCCCAGGCGGGTTGTCATCGATCTCAAGAATGCCCGATTATCCGGCAAAATTTCCCAGCCCGGAGCAGCTCATAAGGTATTTTCCGGTGTACGCAGTGGGATTCGAAATAAAACCGATGTTCGTTTTGTTATTGACCTTAAGAAATCGGTAAAAACGGATAGTTTTCTTTTATCGCCTAGCGGAACCTACGGACATCGCTTGGTTTTGGATTTATATGAGCCTGGCGGTATCAAATCCCAGCATGTATTAGTTAAAAATGACAAAAGGTCCAATAAGCAAGCTAAGAAAATTATTGCTTCGATACGTAAATCTGACCCAAGATCAACGCCCGTAATCGCTAAATCCAAGCCGAGTACCGTTAGACTCAAAAAAAATGATGCTCAAGTAGCTCGCGTTGCGAAAGTAAATTCTCCCGCGAAAATTAAGACTTGGGTGAAACCACGGATTGCTGTTGACGTAGCGTCGGCAAGGAGAAGTAAAGCCAAGACTAAATTAAAGGTCACCAAATGGGCGCCTAAACTTCGAGAAGTAATTGTCGCTATTGATGCGGGCCATGGTGGCAACGACCCTGGAGCGCGAGGCCCTAAAGGAACCCGCGAGAAAGACGTAGTTCTGGCCATAGCTAAAAAACTGGAAGCATTGATTCGTGTTGAACCCGGTATGCGTCCGGTCATGATTCGCAAGGGCGATAATTATGTGGGTTTGCGCGAACGCATGAAAAAAGCCAGGCGCGCAAAAGCCGATTTATTTGTATCGATTCATGCAGACGCGTTCAAAAAATCTACCGTCAAGGGATCGTCGGTATTCACGCTTTCCAGCCGCGGAGCCTCCCGCGAAGCAGCAAGATGGAAGTCGCTGGTCGCACATGAAAACGCGGCGGATCTTGTAGGCGGCGTAAGCTTGGATGACAAAGACGACATGCTCGCCTCGGTTCTGTTGGATTTATCCCAAACCGCAACCCAGGAAGCCAGTAGTGATGTTGCCGCGAAGGTTTTGAGAAATCTTAAGAGTATGGGGGTTGTACACAAGAAAACTGTTCAAAGCGCGGGATTTGTAGTGTTGAAATCGCCTGACATCCCGTCAATTTTGGTGGAAACCGCGTTTATATCAAATCCCGCCGAAGAGAAGAAATTGATAACTCCGGCCTATCAAAAGCGTTTGGCCAAGGCAGTATTCCGTGGTCTGCAAGACTATTTTGCTGTATATGCGCCTCCCGGCACGCGCATCGCTGCACGCCAGCATACGATCTCACGCGGCGAAACCCTTTGGGAATTGCTCAACAATACGGTGTCAGTACTAAGCGATTGCAGCTCGCCAATGCGCTTTCGAGTAGTAATATCCGGATTGGCCAGGTTCTGGAAATCCCGGAAGGAAGTTAGGACTCCACCCATATAATTTGGGCGGAAGTACTCGCGTGTAGCCCAACCCTATAGTTTAGAGTAAAATCAGTCGGTTTTTAGCGTGTAGGTTGCCAGCGTTCGGTAACGATGAAAATTCGACAATTACCCCCCCAACTAGTCAACCAAATTGCTGCTGGCGAAGTCATTGAACGTCCGGCGTCAATTGTCAAAGAGCTGGTGGAAAATAGCTTTGATGCAGGCGCCGGTCAGATTTTGATCGAAGTTGAGCAAGGCGGTATTAGTTTGATTCGAGTTCGGGACGATGGCAGTGGAATTGAAAAGGAAGACTTGCCGCTGGCCTTATCGCGGCATGCGACAAGCAAAATTGCATCGCTCGCCGATCTTGAGAATGTCCTCAGTATGGGGTTTCGCGGAGAGGCGTTGCCGAGCATCAGCGCGGTAGCGAAACTGTCGCTTGTGTCGCGCACAAAAGCCTCAGATTGTGCCTGGCGCGTATCCGCGGACGGAAGCGAATCGGAGTTTCACTTAGCGCCGGACGCTCTTCCTGGTGGGACCACCGTCGAAGTACGTGATTTATTCTACAATATCCCGGCGCGCCGCAAGTTTCTGCGCACCGAAAAAACCGAGTTCAACCACCTTGAGACTATCGTAAAGCGCTTGGCTTTGAGTCGCTTCGATGTCAGCTTTGTTTTGAGTCATAACCAACGAAAAATTGTAGATATTGATGCTCGGGCAGATGCACTCAAGCAAAAGCGCGTGGCTTGGGTTTGTGGACCCACGTTTTTGGAAAATGCTTTGGTTATTGATGTTGAAGCGTCGGGGCTACGTTTGTCGGGATGGGTCGGCCTGCCGACATTTTCACGCAGTCAGGGTGACATGCAATATTTTTACGTTAATGGTCGTCTGGTCAAGGATAAATTGATTGCGCATGCGGTGCGCCAAGCTTATCAGGATGTATTAATGCACGGCCGCTATCCGGTTTTTATTTTGTATCTGGAGCTTGACCCGTGCCGGGTAGATGTGAATGCGCATCCGGCGAAAATGGAGGTGCGATTTCGCGACAGCCGTTCGATCCATGATTTTTTGTTTCGCAGTTTGCAACGTTCGCTTGCGGCGGTTCGGCCGGGTGATCCAAAAGTAATCGAGATTAGCCGCGAACAAGCGCACGAAAATGCGTCGACTCCCAGGGCATCAAGCAACACTCCTCCCAGTCGGTCACCGGTCCAATCCTCGCTTCCTCTGCGTGTTAGTGAACAGATAGAATCTTATGCAATCTTGTCCGGGGAACGACCGACCGCGGCATCTGTGGTAGATTCGGATCCGGTAGAGCGTCGCGACGAGGTGCCCCCGCTGGGCTATGCGATAGCTCATTTGCACAATATTTATATTCTTGCTGAGTCTAAAACTGGGTTGATTTTGGTCGATGCGCACGCGGCTCATGAGCGCATAAACTACGAAAAGTTGAAACAGCAGTATGCGAGTGGTGCAGTGCCCTCGCAACCCCTGTTGTTGCCTTTACGCATTGCGGTAGCAGAATCGGAAGCGGAAGTGGCCGCCGATGCGAGTGAGAAACTGTTGAGTCTCGGTATTGAACTGGACAGGGCAGGCGTTGACAGCTTGGTCATACGTTCGGTACCGGCGCAAGTTGCGAACGGAGATGTAGAACGTCTAGTGCGTGATGTGTTAGCCGATATTCAAGCCATGGGAACCAGTACGCAAGTCGAACAAAAGGTAAATGAAATATTGTCCAGTATCGCGTGCCACGGATCGATTAGAGCCCATCGGAAACTGACTCAAACGGAAATGAACGCGCTGTTGCGTGAAATGGAATCCACGGAAAATAGCGGTCAGTGCAGTCACGGGCGACCGACCTGGGTTGAACTCGGCGCGAAAGAGTTGGATAAATTTTTTCTTCGAGGCCAATAGGCTGGGTACGGATTCGCCTCTGGTGCTTTGCTTGATGGGGCCGACCGCGTCCGGTAAAACGGTTCTCGGCGTAACGCTAGCGCGCAATCTAAACTGCGAGATCATCAGCGTGGATTCGGCCATGGTTTACCAGGGAATGGACATAGGTACCGCGAAACCAACACTCGAAGAACAATGCGGCATCATGCACCACCTGATCGATATCCTGGACCCGGCGGAGTCGTTTTCAACCGGGCAATTTCGTCAAAGGGCGCTTGCTCTAATTGATGAAATCCATGAGCGAGGCAAGATGCCGCTACTGGTTGGCGGTACCATGCTGTATTTCCGAGCACTGCAGCATGGCTTAGCCGAGTTGCCCGCGGCCAATCCAGAGGTACGGCGAAACATTGATGAGCAAGGCAGAAATCTTGGTTGGTCGGCGATGCACGCGCGGTTGCAGGCGATTGATCCGGTCGCGGCCGCCCGTATTCACCCTAATGACCCACAGAGAATACAACGCGCGCTGGAAGTCTATGAGATAACAGGAAAATCCTTGACCGAACTATGCGAAGCCTCGCCACAGCTTGATTTACCGTTTCGCATGGTAAATCTTGTCCTAATGCCCGGCAATAGGAATGATTTGCACGAACGTATTAAAACCCGTTTTATTGATATGCTAGAGCGGGGATTAATCGAAGAAGTCAAAAGCATGATCGATCGCGGGGATTTAAACGCAAGCAAACCCGCGGTTCGTGCTGTTGGTTATCGACAAGTTTGGTCTTATCTGCACGGTGAGTTCGATAAAAACACAATGGTCGAACGAGGTATTATCGCAACACGTCAACTAGCCAAACGGCAGATGACCTGGTTACGAAAGGAGTCTAGTCCCTACATTTACCGTACCGGTGATGCCAATTTACAAAATTTAATAATGCGGGACTTGGAACCATTTGTGTTGTAGAGTACTCTCATACACATATTGCTATTTGCGGTGTGTTTATTGGTACCGAAAAACTACAAAAAGTACCTGCATAGGATGGCTGCGAAAATTTAAAACTAAAATATTGATATAGGGTAGTTATCAGATTCATTTGCGAAAAGCAGTCGTAATACGGCTGATGAGGGGCGATGTTAAGAGTCGGGTCAATTTACTATCGAAATGTGGTAAAATTTGGATAAATTCGGACTGTTCCAGCGAATCTGATTTTCTGATCAAAGTTACCGGAATAAAAATAAGGAGAAAGACGGATGTCTAAGGGGCAAAATTTGCAAGATCCATTTCTTAACGCATTACGTAAAGAGCACATACCGGTGTCAATCTATTTGGTGAACGGTATTAAATTACAAGGCAAAATCGATTCATTCGATCAATATGTTGTAATGCTTAAAAACTCTATTAGTCAGATGGTATACAAGCACGCAATATCCACAATTGTGCCCGCGCGACAAGTTCGTGTGCCAAGGGCGGACGACGGTAACGAACTGGAACAGCAGCAGTAGCTATTACTTTCTCACCTGTTCGGCTCCATCACCGCGACACTAAAAATTTGGATAGGTACGGTAAACTGCAGGCGTTTTTCTGTGCAAAAACCAAACAGAGGCGTTTTGAATAGTTACATCGTCCTATTTTATAGATTTCTGGGGTGTGGCTACTCAGCGAACTTAAAACCCGCCTGTATTTTTAATTTAGCCTGGAATTTACGATAAACAAATATTCTACTCTGCGGTTTCAGATTTCTTTTGCTTTCTCTGGGAACAGTTGTATGGGGCTATGAATGTTTGATCGCCCTTCAACAGGCGAGCGCGCCATCCTCGTTCACATTACCTTTGAACGCGAACAAGAAAGCCTTGACGAATTAGCCGAGTTGGCCCGGTCAGCCGGTGTTGTTCCGGTTTGCACGGTTACAGGAACTCGCTACGCTCCGGATGCAAAAACTTTTGTTGGAAAAGGCAAACTTGAGGAACTTCAAGTGCGCGTTAGTACAGAGGAAGCGGATCTGGTTATCGTGAATCACGCTTTAACACCGAGCCAGGAGCGTAATCTCGAACGGGCATTGAGTTTGCGGGTTGTTGACCGTAATGGATTAATTCTCGATATATTCGCGCAACGCGCGCAATCATTCGAGGGTAAGTTGCAAGTCGAATTGGCTCAATTGCAGCACTTGTCGACGCGCCTGGTGAGAGGGTGGACTCACTTAGAGCGGCAGAAGGGTGGTATCGGGCTGCGCGGACCGGGTGAAACCCAACTCGAAACGGACAGAAGATTAATCGGTGTCAGGATTAGACAAATTCGGCGTCGCCTCGAAAAGGTCGAGAAGCAACGCTATCAGGGGCGTGTTGCAAGAAAAAAGGCCGTGATACCGACCGTCGCTTTGGTGGGCTATACGAATGCTGGTAAATCCACATTGTTTAACGCGCTTACCGGTGCGGATATTTATGCGGCCGATCAGCTGTTCGCGACGCTGGACCCAACTTTGCGAAGGATGACCTTGGAGCACGGTTTGCGGGTTATCCTAGCGGATACTGTTGGCTTTATACGGCATTTGCCCCACGAATTGATCGCAGCATTCCGCTCCACTTTGCAGGAGGCTAGCGAAGCGGAGCTTCTATTACATGTGGTGGATACGAATGCTGATGATCGTCAAGCTACAATTGAGCAAGTCAATGAAGTGGTCACGGAAATCGGCGCGGGTCATCTTCCGCAGATCTTGGTCTACAACAAAATAGATCTGGACGAAGGAATGCCCACAAGAATAGAACGGAATGCTGAAGGTCGACCGGTTCTGGTCTGGGTTTCGGCTAAGACTGGCGATGGATTGGAGTTGTTGGACGAGGCTATTTGTAGTTATTTTGCCACGGATCGCATTCGTGCTCAGTTCTTGCTACACCCTCACCAAGGACGTATTCGCGCAAAATTGTATGAGCAAGCAATGATTTTGCGAGACGGACCGTTGGAGACGGGGGGATGGGATATGGAGGTTGAGTTGTTAAAAAAAGACCTTGGGCTATTGGCCGAAGTAAAATTCAACAGGGTTAACTCAGACGATACGGAACAGTCAGATAACTTAGGTATTCAGCAATGTTTACATTACAACGCATAGTGGGATAATCTGTTACTTTCGATCATGTGAAGTTGGGCGTAAGATACACATGCCCAAACATGGCTTTTAGTACATGACATAGAACTAGAAATGCCGATTTTAGATGCCAAGTTTGGCGGTAATTGTTAGTTTCCACCATCAAGTTTTGTACATTCACATGATTTTTTAGGATAATCCAATGTTTCGTAATCTGAATTGTATCGGGCTACGAGTATCTTTAACCAAATTTGGAGTAAACGTTTATGGCCTGGAATGAACCGGGAGGCGACAAAAAAGATCCGTGGAGTGGCCGCGATAAAGAAGCTGGGCCGCCAGACCTTGACGAAGTAATGCGTTCAATGCAAGAAAAGCTAGGTGGCCTATTTGGTGGAGGTAAAGGTGGTGGACAATCATCTAGCTCGTTACCGGGTTTAGGGTTGATTGCAGTTGTTGCAGTGATTCTTTGGGCCTTGACGGGTCTATACATTGTCGACGCGGGGAACCGTGGTGTGGAAACGCGGTTCGGCGCGTATACCGAGACTACCCAGCCGGGTTTACACTGGCATTTTCCGACACCCATAGAAGCGGTTGACATCGTTAATATCGAGCAGCAACGATTTCTGGAGATCGGATATCGATCAGGTGACCGGCAACAGTCGATTGGTTTAGTGCCGCGTGAAGCCCTAATGTTGACCGAAGACGAAAATATCGTCAATGTCCAATTGGCTGTTCAATTTCAAGTCAAAGATGCGAAGGATTTTTTGTTCAATGTTGTGGAACCCTCGGCGACCCTTAAACAAGTCGCGGAAAGCGCCGAGCG
>CAZVFR010000005.1:0-6575 GCA_964626505.1 uncultured Methylococcaceae bacterium | reverse complement strand
TGGTAATAGCTCCATGGATTTCGTTTTGACTGAAGGTAGAACCGAGGTGGTAAGCGATATCAAGGGTTCTATTCAGGAAATCATGGACAGGTACGAAGCTGGAATTTTGGTAACTAGCGTTAACCTTCAGGATGCTCAGCCGCCCGAAGAAGTGCAGGCGGCGTTCGAAGATGCCATCAAGGCGCGTGAGGACAAACAGCGTTTTATCAACGAGGCGAAAGCTTATAGAAACGAAGTCCTGCCCAAAGCCAGGGGCGCCGCGGCCAGGCAAATCCAGAGTGCTGAAGCTTATAAAGCTAGGGTTGTATCAAGGTCTGAAGGTGAAGCCAGTCGCTTTGAACAACTGCTTACTGAATACAAAAAAGCACCCGAAGTGACTCGAAAGCGTTTGTATCTGGATTCTATAGAAGCGGTTATTCAAGGAACTAGCACAGTAATGATAGATGTTAAGAGCAGTAATAACTTGGTTTATTTACCTCTGGATAAACTTGCGGGTACTAAAACTTTGCCGCCTCAAACTAGCCATAAAAAGGCTGACTATATAAAGTCTCCAGGATCTTCAAGCACTAATGCATCCAATACTCGGCAATCGAGTCGCGGACGCGACGGGGGGAGCCGCTAATGCTTCAAAATAGAATGTTTATGCTTCTGGCGGGCGTACTCGTAATCGTGTTGTCGTGTGTATTTACGGTCCATCAGACTGAGCGGGCAATCCTTTTCAGGCTTGGGGAAATTGTTAAATCGGATTATAAGCCAGGTCTGCATTTTAAGGTTCCAATTTACAACAACGTTAAATTCTTCGATGCCAGAATAATAACCCTTGATGCGAAAGCCGAGCGGTTTTTGACTTCAGAAAAAAAGAACGTCATCGTAGATTCATTCGTAAAATGGAAAATTACCAATGTACCGTTGTATTACACGACCATGTCGGGTGATATCACGCAGGCCAATATGCGCCTTGATCAGATTATGAAGGACGCCATGCGCGGTGAGTTCAGTAAACGATCGATTAACGAATTGGTCTCGGCTGACCGCTCGGAGCTCCGTGATGTTTTGGTGGCCAGTACCATAGCCATTGCGAGAAAATGGGGCATAGATATAGTCGATGTTAGAATCAAACGTATCGACCTGCCCAGCGACGTAAGTAGTTCCGTTTATCGAAGAATGGAAGCGGAACGTGAACGTGTTGCCCGAGATTTTAGGTCGCAAGGTGCGGAAGCTTCCGAACGAATCAGAGCTGATGCGGATAAGCAACGTGAGATTATTCTTGCGGAGGCCTATAAATCCGCTGAAATAACCCGCGGCCAAGGTGATGCGGTTTCGACCGACGTCTACGCTCAGGCATTCGGTAAAGATCCGGAGTTTTATGCATTTTCCCGCAGTCTTAACGCTTACAAGAATATATTCAAAGGCGGTAGCGACATGCTGGTATTGCAACCCGATTCGGATTTCTTCAAGTATTTCGGAAAAGAAAAATAGTCTGGCTTATAAATTATATCCGTGGCAGCTTCTAACAAAAGTTGTCACGGAATTTTATATACTAAAACAGTATTGTAGAAATTGATGGGTAGCTTTTGTCACTAACTTGAATGGTCACTTCCAACTAAGCGTACCCAACGTACTTCCATTGCAGCTCGCTCTTCATTGATTCATCGCTGGATTGTATAATTCTTTGAACAGTCGCAAAATTCATTTCTGACGTTGTCCGCATTAGACGACGCAATTTCAGCTATGCATCAACAAGATCATTGGTTGTTGCCGGAAGGCATACAAGAAGTTCTTCCTCATGAGGCGCAGCGACTGGAAGTTTTGCGTCGGGAATTGTTGGATTTATTCGCCTCGTGGGGCTATGAATTGGTCATCCCGCCGTTTATAGAGTTCCTCGAGTCATTATTAACCGGTACCGGGCACGATCTCGATCTTCAAACATTTAAGTTGACTGACCATATCAGTGGCCGATTGCTTGGCGTGCGCGCGGATATGACGCCACAAGTAGCGAGAATCGATGCGCACAATTTGCAGCGAGACGTTCCAACCCGGTTGTGCTACATGGGTACTGTCCTACACGCTCGCGGGGATGGGCTTGAAAAGTCCCGCAGTCCATTGCAGGTTGGTGCTGAATTGTTCGGTCATGCCGGCATCGAGAGCGATTTTGAAATCGTTAGACTCCTATTGGAGATGCTGGCCGTTGCGGGGATTCAGGATGTTCATATTGACCTCGGCCATGTGGGTATATTTCGTGGCTTGGCAAACCACGCGAAACTGACATCCGTACAGGAATCCAAAATTTTTGATGTGATGCAGCGTAAAGCATCTGAAGAGCTTGAGGCTTTAGTTCGGTCTTATAGCGTGCCCGAGGAAATCGCGTCTATGCTGTTGGCGTTACCCCAGCTGAATGGCGGCGATAGCGTCATAGATCGGGCGCGGAAAGAACTTAAATTCGCGCACAAAACAGTGGCTGCTGCTTTAGATTATCTGTCGGATTTGGCTGCCAGATTGAAGCGCTTATTTCCGTCTTTACCGCTCAACTTCGACCTTGCCGAATTGCGTGGTTACCATTATCAAACAGGAGTTGTATTCGCTGCTTTTGTACCGGGCTATGGCCGTGAAATTGCTCGCGGCGGACGCTATGATGACATTGGAAAGATATTCGGACGTGCGCGACCGGCTACAGGCTTCAGTGCGGATCTGAAGGTATTGGAAGATTTGACCGCGGTGTCCGAGCACACGCGGATCGATAAAATTTTCGCGCCGTGTTCAACTGATGAAGGATTGGATGAAAAAATACGCGATCTTCGCACTCAAGGTAAGATCGTGATCCAGGAACTACCGGATCAACAAGGAACCGCGACAGATATGGATTGCGATTATCGGCTGGATAAGCGGAATGGACACTGGGAGGTATTCCTGTTGTGAGGGCCGAGCTGAGTAGTTACTATGATCTTTGTTTTATTTGGGTACAGTTTTTCGGACTGGACAATACCTCGAAACCAATAGCGGAAAAATAATGGCTAAGAACGTTGTAATTATTGGTACCCAATGGGGTGATGAGGGTAAGGGTAAGTTAGTTGATTTGCTTACCGAGCACGCCGATGCGGTCGTGCGCTTTCAAGGAGGGCATAACGCGGGTCATACCTTGGTCATAAATGGTGAAAAAACCGTTTTGCATTTGATCCCGTCGGGGGTTTTGCGAGATAAGGTCCAGTGTTTGATCGGCAATGGTGTTGTTATTTCGCTAGCGGACTTAATTCAGGAAATCGAGCTATTGGAGAGCGCTGGGGTTCCGGTTAGGGATCGCTTGGTGATTAGTGAGGCCTGTCCGCTGATACTTCCTATTCACATAGCGCTCGATAAAGCGCGGGAGAAGGCACGTGGTGATAAAAAAATAGGTACCACGGGGCGCGGAATTGGTCCGGCGTACGAAGACAAAGCTGCTCGACGAGGTATCCGAACAGGCGATCTTCTCGATAAACAGGTGTTCGGCCCAAAACTAAAAGATTTACTGGAGTATCACAATTTTATTTTGACGCAGTATTACCGAGAAGCGGCCGCGGATTATAAAATAGTATTCGACGAAACGATGCGCTTCGCTGAGCAGATTATCCCGATGCTGGCTGACGTGTCTGAGATATTGCAAGACTATCAAGTGGCTGGAAAAAATATATTATTCGAAGGCGCACAGGGTGCTTTGTTGGATGTAGATCACGGGACGTATCCCTACGTAACCTCGTCGAATACCACGGCGGGTGGTGTTTCCACGGGATGCGGTATTGGTCCGTTAAAATTGGATTATGTATTGGGCATTACAAAGGCGTATTCTACGCGGGTGGGCAACGGCCCATTTCCATCAGAGTTGTTCGATGATACGGGTAAACATCTGGCGGCAAAAGGTGTTGAATTTGGCGCGACGACGGGCCGGCCTCGCCGCTGTGGTTGGTTTGATGCGGTATCGATGAGGAAGTCGGCTTATTTGAATAGCTTATCCGGACTTTGCATCACCAAATTGGATGTACTCGACGGCATGGATAGCATTGGCATTTGCAGCGGGTATCTTAACGGCAATGGTGCCGAGTTGCGGCATGCGCCGATCGGTGCGGAGAAATATGCGCAGTGCCGCCCGGTTTTGGAATACCTGCCGGGGTGGAAGGAATCAACCGCCGGAATTTCTTCATACGAAGAGCTACCGCAAAACGCAAAAGATTATATTAAGCGTATCGAGTCCATGGTGGGCGTACCGGTGGAAATTATATCCACGGGGCCGGACCGAAATGAGACTTTGGTGTTGCGTAATCCGTTCGATTGTTGAGTCGACATAGAGTTTGAGTATTAACAGTGGTCATTGTTAATGAAAAAGTGCTAGTTAACCAGACGGGTCACCGCTGAAAGAAGATTAACCCTAAATACCTATCCATTGCTTAGGTCGTTGTGTGGAAACGGACTATGAAATTGACAAAGGAAGTTAGTTTTACCGGTCATGTGGCCCGGTTTATTATGGAGACCAAGCGCCCTAAAGTCGCGAGTGTTGTGGTGCCGAGGAGAGGACTTGAACCTCCACGGGGTTTCCCCCACATGGACCTGAACCATGCGCGTCTACCAATTTCGCCACCTCGGCTGCGAACGTGCTAGCGACATTTTGTCGTAGCATTCGAAGAGCTGCGCACTTTACCGAGCGCACACGCACTTGTCAATGGTGCGGTGGATCGCTTACCTCGATTTGTCAGAATGTGCATAAACAACTGCCTCTAAGCCCGAAATTCTCACTCGATGGCTTGTTATTCCGGTGAGTCAGGCGAGTGAAGCCCATGACATCATAGCTTTTTAGAAAACATGAGAACTTTTAAACTTAAGGACCCAATGGCTGAACGTGAAGCCAAGAAATACCAGAATCCGATTCCGAGTCGCGAGCTGATATTAGAAGTACTGCGGAACGAAGGCGTGCCATTGATGGCCGAAGAGTTGGCCGACAAATTGGGTTTGCGTACCGACGAAGACTTTGAAGCATTTCGCAGACGCGTGCGTGCGATGGAACGTGATGGTCAGGTTTTGCGGAATCGCAAAAACTGTTACTGCATCATCAACAGTAAAGATTTAATTTCGGGTAGAGTTATCGGACATCCTGATGGATTCGGCTTTTTAAAACCCGATGAGGGCGATGAAGATTTATTTCTGTCCCCGCGGCAAATGCGCGCGCTTTTGCACGGTGACCGGGCGGTGGTGCGTGTTAAGGGGGTAGACCGCAGAGGCCGTAAGGAGGCGGCGTTTGTAAGGATTCTGGAGCGCAATACACTCACCGTGGTGGGGCGGCTCCATGTCGATAACGGCGTTAATTTTGTGGTGCCTGACAATAAACGCATCGCTCAAGATATTTTGATTGCGGATGCCCAATTGGGTAAGGCGAAGCATGGACAGATCGTCACAGCCGAAATACTGGTTCAACCGAGTAAACGCAAACAACCCATCGGTAAAATAGTCGAGATTATCGGCGAGCATATGGCGCCGGGTATGGAAATCGACGTTGCGATACGAGCGCACGAACTTCCGTACCAATGGCCGCCGACGGTTAGTGACGAAATTAAAGGTTTGGGGGCGGTTGTAGATGCAGCCGAATTAACCCAGCGTAAGGATTTGCGGGCTACTCCGTTGGTGACCATAGATGGTGAGGATGCCCGAGATTTTGATGATGCGGTTTATTGCACCCGCGTACAAAAGGGCTGGAAATTATTGGTTGCGATTGCCGATGTTTCGCATTACGTTTTGCCGGGTACGGCATTGGATGCCGAGGCTCGCAATCGAGGAAATTCGGTTTATTTTCCGGAGCGAGTAATACCGATGCTTCCTGAAGCGTTATCCAACGGATTGTGCTCGCTGGTACCCAACGAAGACCGTTTGTGTCTGGTCTGCGAACTGTTTATTTCGGATGATGGGCGGGTATATAAAACGCGCTTTTTTGAGGCGGTCATGCGATCTCATGCTCGACTGACCTATACTGAGGTTGCGAAAATTCTGATTCAAAACAACCGTAGCCTGAGAAAAAAATACCATAAATTGCTTCCCCACCTGGAGCAATTATATGCGTTATACAAGATATTGCGCCGGGTGCGAGAAGATCGTGGAACAATGGATTTTGATACTCAGGAATCGCGCATAATATTCGGAGAAGGCAGAAAAATAGAAAGTATCGTACCGGTGGTCCGCAACGACGCACACAAGCTGATCGAAGAATGTATGTTGGTTGCGAACACTGCGGCAGCCCGATTTTTGCAGCGTAAAAAAATGCCACGGCTGGTTAGGGTTCACGATGGACCGTCAGACGAGAAACTCAAGGATTTGCGCGTATTTTTGGGCGAGATGGGCCTTAGTTTAGCCGGCGGCGACCACCCGAAACCGTCCGATTATATGCGTTTGATGCAAAGAATAGTGGGCCGCAAAGATGCCCATTTGATCCAGACCGTTTTGCTGCGGTCGCTATCTCAGGCAGTCTATAGCGGAGAACTCAAAGGCCATTTTGGCTTGGCGCTGGATTTGTATTGTCATTTTACCTCGCCGATCCGTCGCTATCCCGACTTGCTGATACA
>CAZVFR010000004.1:0-30953 GCA_964626505.1 uncultured Methylococcaceae bacterium | reverse complement strand
TTAATATTATGAATATTTCCCATATTTTTATGAGGTTTATCCTACCATCAATTATTATTACACTTTATGTTTTTCTGAAATACAAATCAAAAGTAAGTCCTAAAGCAGAACTGGAACTTTCACGTAATCTACACATTGGTAATAATTGTATAATCAGTTCCTATGTTAAGATTAAGTCAAGCGCTGGAAAGCTGCATATTGGCAATCACACTGAAATATCTAATTATGTATTCATTGCCAGTGGCGACAAAGGTATTACTATCGGCGATTACTGCATGCTAGGACCCAATGTCACAATCACCGGGAATAGCTATAAATACGATGATATTCATCTACCAACGATCCATCAGGGAAAAACATCCAAGGGTGTAAAAATTGGAAATAATGTTTGGCTGGGATCTGGTGTAACCGTACTGGATGGGAGTCACATCGATGATGGCTGCATTATTTCTGCAAATTCAGTTGTATCTGGCTATGTGCCTCATAATAGTATCGTCAATGGCGTTCCCGGCAAGGTAATCTTTACAAGAAGGTAATCTAATGAGTCACCCGATTTTTATTTTTGGATCCGCCAGGTCCGGCACATCACTGCTAAGCAGAATAGTAGATAGTCATCCAAATATTGGAGTACCATTTGAATCACATCTATATAATATTTTCTACCCCTGGCTGAAGTATTACGGAGATCTAGCGCTGGAAAAGAACCGAAATCGACTGATTAAAGATATTTTGCAAACTGATGTAATGGCGGGATGGGATCCTAAACCGGATTTTGCCGATATAGTAAAGTTGCTCAAGAAAAATGATTTTCATGGAATAGTCGACTCGGTGATGAATGCCTGGTTGAAAAAATGCGGTAAAAAACGGTGGGGAGAAAAAACGCCCTGGCATATGTATTATTGGAGGGAAATTATAGAGGGTTTTCCCGATGCAAAATTTATTTTTATAGTTAGAGATGGAAGGGATGCCTCTTTGTCTTGGCGGCAAGCCCGTTTTGGCCCCAAACACATCTATTTTTTGGCTAAGCGCTGGAAGCATTTTTTAAATGAATACAATAAATTCAAGGAAATTGTAAAAAAAGAAAATCTATTTGAACTTAGGTATGAAGATTTATTGGACCGCCCTGAAATAATCACTCGGGATATTTGTAAATTTGTCGGCGAAAGTTATTCTAAAGAAATGCTTGCATTCCATGAGAATACCTCATCGTATCCGACTGACAAAACCAATGATAGAAATTTGTCGCAGCCACTGATGCAGTCAAACAAAGAAAAGTGGAGGCAGAAAATGACCCAAACGGAATTGAGAATATTTGAAGCTGTCGCTGGTGAGGAACTTGAAAAATATGGATATTCACGGGGTGTTCAGAATGCCAATATCACAGTTATTGAAAATTTTTATATCGTCTATCTGCTGCATCCGGTTCTGCGCATTAATTCAATGGCTAAAAACTTTAAAGGTCATAAAGATGGATTGGTTCAGTTATTCATCTATCTAAGGTTACGTTTACATGCCTTATGTAATGCTCCGTAATGTTGTAGGCATAATGTGATACTAAAGATATTCTTTTATAATCAGCGCTTAAATATTATTGTATTTTTGCAGCCTACTTCGAATACATAGCCGTTTTTTCGATAACAATAAGTTATTTATATATTAGTATTACACAAGTTTCAAGTAATCGCTCATATAATTTTAATAACTTATACCCAATATACATTTCTAACCCAATAGTTTGTGATTATTAACTGATACCAATGGAAAATATTCTACGATCACATCAGCCCATATACAAACTACGTCGTTCCACCTTGGTTGGAAGCAGAAATCTAAAATCCTGTGAATAGTCACAGCACCCTGTCTATGCTCAATGGGCAACGGCTCCTTTTATTGTCTGTCCTTGTTATGCTTCTATGTTAATGAATGACCATGTGTTAATAGATGCTCGATTATTTTTACTGATATAGCATTAATTAAAAATTGACATCGGTATGAATGACTCTATAAAACAATTAGCTTCTCAAATCAAAGATTCGAAAAATGAAAACGAGCTTTTTTCTTTTATATCTAGTATTGATGATAACAATCAATTATTTAAACTGACAAATATAATTTCAAGAAAAGTAGATGCATTAGAATTTACAAATACCTGCAAATTCGCTGTATTAGGCAATTTCACCTTAGATTTTTTGGCACCTCACATAAAATCCGCTAACGTAATGTTGCGAATAGGTTCTATTTGCTATATAGCGCCATTCGGACAATATTTTCAGGAAGTGCTGAATACTGATAGCGATTTGTACAAATTACAACCAGATTTTATGATTCTCGCGCTAAACATGAGGGAACTATCACCGGACATCTATTTTCGATATGCTGAATTGAGTCCGGAAGAAAGGTTATCCCACTCTGAGGAAATTGTGGATCATATTATTCAATGGGTAAAAATATCTGTCGAAGAACTTACAACTTATATTTTGATTTGTAATTTTATTCCCCCTGTTTATTCACAATTAGGACTTGCGGATATTAGGGAAGTACAAAGTGAAATTGAATTTTATCAATTAATTAACAAAAGTATACGGAAAGCGCTATTAGATTTTAATCAAGCCTATATCCTAGATACCTCCAGTTTGGCTGCTCGTATTGGCTGGGAAAATATATACGATGCAAAAATGTACTATATGGCAAAAATGCCATGGAGCGAACGATTCCTTCATGCCATTTCTCATGAAGTATCGCATTTTGTAATAGCCACAAAGGGATTATTTAAAAAATGTTTAGTATTAGATCTCGATAACACTGTATGGGGCGGAGTTCTAGGTGAAGAGGGCGTAAAAGGTATAAAGATAGGAAATGGTGATCCTATCAGTGAAGCTTATATGGATTTTCAATATAAAATAAAAGCTCTTAAACAAAGAGGTATAGTATTAGCGATATGCAGTAAAAATAACAGATCAGATGTAGAAGAGGTATTTTCAGTTAGAACTGAAATGCCTTTGACATTAAATGACTTTGCAACAACTAAGATTAACTGGGAATTAAAACATGAAAATATACAAGAGATCGCTACTGAACTAAACATCGGTTTAGATAGCATAGTTTTCATAGACGACAACCCTGCAGAAATAAGTTTAGTACGGCATATGTTAAAGTCGGTGAAAAGTATTTTGTTACCAAGGGCCGCCGAAGATATAGCGGGCTTTCTTGATAATTTGCCAATATTTGAAAAGCTTTTTGTACTGAATGATGATCGATCAAAAACGATTCAGTATCATCAAAATAGGAAGCGAGAGGAATCTAAAGTGGCTTCTCTTAATATTGAGAACTACTTAGAAAGCCTAAATACTCAACTATATATTCGAGCTGTGGAGCCAATTGATGTATCACGAATCCATCAAATGGTAACAAAAACAAATCAATTTAATCTGACTACAAAACGATACAATCTATCAGATATTAATTTATTTTTGGAGAATGAGCGTTATGATTGTTGGTGTTATAGTATGATAGATAAATTTGGTAATATGGGAATAATCGGATATATTCTAATTGAATTGGTAAATAGAAATGCTGAAATTGACTTATTTATAATGAGTTGTAGAGCCATGGGACGTGGCATTGAAACAGTGGTCATAAACTGGCTGAAAAATTGTTATTTTGAGTCTAAAGAGTTTAAATCTATAACTGCATCATACATTAAAACAGATAAAAATAAACCGGTGGAAAATTTATATATTGACCAGGGGTTTGAATTGGTAAATAGCAATAAAAATAGCATTAATTATCGTTTAACCAGAAATAAATTTAGTATCATTCAATGTAATTGGATAACTATAATATGAATCCCTAATTTCACTAAGGCACAGTGCACATTGAAGTCATGGATTTAGGTGTATAATAATCAGAGGATAAGAAATGCAATATAAAATTAAGGAAATAATGTCTGATATTCTAGAGGTAAGCGATAGTGATATAGGTGAAAAATTCGGTCCTAATGATGCAGGTAATTGGGATTCTTTAAATAATTTAAAATTAATAACAGCATTGGAGTCTGAATTTAATATTCAACTGACTATGTCTGAAATACGCGAAATGGTTGATTTTGGGGCAATAGTTTCAATTATTGAATCGAAGTTGAATTGAATACCGTGAGACTAAGAAGCTGTCTGGTTAAAACTGATATTGGCTGCAAACGCCCCAAAATGGCCTCATTTAGGTTTGTTTTCACATCAAAACAAAACATTTTAACCAGACAGCTTCTAAGTTTTTTATAAAAGAAGTTTATATTTGTCTGCAATGAAGCATTCAAAGCTTTTTTAGCAAAAGAACAATATCTTCAAAAAACATTGGGCGTATTATTTTTTGATGGCTGTCTTGTGTGTTGTTAACTACAGACACGGTTTTACCTGTGGACGGATCTAACCACATTGCTTTGTACCCACTTTTTAGGCTTGACAGATCTATGATGCCCTGACCTATTTTCCGATCATAACCCGCATCAAAATAGGTTAAATAAACGGATGTATTCCCGCGTGTGCTAATCTGAGGGTTATGGCTATGCGAAATGATGAGGTTTTGTACCGGGTTCATCCTATTTAGTTCTGGAGAAAGCTCCTGTAAAAGTTGACTCAAGTACATGTGATCGCTCATGACATTGATCACGTTCACGGATAAGTCGTTTTCTATATTCAACCAAGTTGCTTCGCTACTGCCTGAGCCGCCATAGGTAAACATTTTCCAGAATGTCCTACGATAACCAAAACGCAATTCTTCATTATTGATCGAGTCGTCATGCCAAAGACCTCGACTCTGGCTTTTACCAAATAACTTTCGCCTGATTTTTTGAACCCACGATTGTTTGGGGTGATATCCTACCAGTTCATTCATGATAACGGGGCGCTTCATTGATTTATCAGGCAAAATATTAGTCTGATGTAGAAACCCGATATCAACACTTGTAGCCCGCCACATCCCTTCCGATAAACCAATCGGCAATTGGTAAGGATCAAATTTTCTTATCCATGGAAGATACTTGTCGTTTGCTAATTTGATAAAACAATAGCCACAATTAGGATCGTGTTCCATTTCATTGCCTAATTCCCAGTAGACATTCGCGAAGGAAGCAAAGCGGCTAATGATATAACGCAGGTAATTCTGCTTGAATTTGTCGTCACCATCGTTCCAAACGTCAAAAAGTTGGCCAACACCTTCCATGTTGTACTTAAAATATTGCCTTTGATCCCTTGACCAGGTATCGAACAAATTGATTTGCACATAGATACCACGTTTTAGCGCTTCTTTGACAAGCCATTCTCCCCGACGAATCCATTCCAGATCCCAGGAAAGTCGGTCATTTTCCAGAGGGTACTGGCCTATTTTTAGTAATATCCCGTTATGCTTGTAGCGCATCAGCAGATCGAGATAATATAGTAAACGTTGATCAGATTTATGACCCGTGGCGACATTAGTTCTGCTATCAACCCCTTTATTGGTTTGGTATCCCTTGCTGATAGGACCGTAATCCCTAGCCGAAATCCATTTCCCACCAATCCAGTAATGAGGAGTACCATCGTCGTGAATCAGATACCGTGGATGCTGTGAATCAACCTTTACATGGCCATGATTTTCAGGGTTACGCGTTTCATGGGTTACGTTGAATCTGGCATTTTGTACGCTAGTTCCCTGGTTGTTTTTTATTGTGTAACGCCATAAACCCGGCTTATGGGGCATAAATCGAATTTTCCATAAATCTTTTCCGTGGAAATCACGTCCATCATAAAAGCAAGATACCTTAAACAGCTCCGAGTCTGGGCTGGTAAATTCAGCAATGAACGATACCTCCGTATAATCAAACGGATTGCTATATTTCAAGTTGCTGAAGATAACCGTTTCAAAAACATCGTACAAAGGCACAGTCGTTTCTGTGGCAACGACTTTTGAACAGCACAATAGCAGCATGGAAAACAATAGTCGCTGAAGACATTGAATCGTCATAGGTTGATCATGCCTTCAGATTGAAGATGATTAGACCCGGTAGAATCATAACTAATTGAAGTGCGTGAAAAACAAGACCAGACACCGTGCAAGTGGCTATTGACAAGCCAAGCGGGCCAAAGAATACATACAATGCGGATTCTCTAACACCTAGACCACCGATAGAAATCGGAATTAGCATGATGATAAAAACGATGGGAATAAATATGAAATAGTGCACGTTGTCAACATCTGACCCCAATCCGACAAAAATGAACATAAAAACAAGGCAGCGTGCGAGTTGAACCGAAACTGATAACAGGATAAGAGTATAAATGCCCTGTCTGGGTATGTCAGTCTGATGTAGCGCTGATACAAACCGATTATAAAATCCTGAAACTTTCTTAAACAACGCTCGCTTTGCGATTGGGTTAAACTTGAGCGATAAAAGAAAGCGAGCGATGATAAATATAAGGGGTAATAAAAGTGCGGCGAAAGAAACGAGCAACGGAATGTATAGATCCAGCCGACCTGAAAGATGTGCATACCAGGCTGCAACTAGTGCAACCAGTATCATTGAGATTAATCCAAAAACTCGATCTAGAAAAACAGATGCCAGGATTTTTTCACTAGCGCCCTTATTTCTGGATAACTCGTACGTTCTAATAATGTCAGTACCAATTCCGCTTGGCAACAGATGTCCAACTGCGTTGCTGACAAATATAATTTTCAACAGCACCATTATCGATGCATTTATATGATAGAAAGTTAATAGAAGTTTCCATCTTAACGCCATGATGAATCTAATACACAAGATCAGACATAAGGCATAAATAAGCGCTTCATAACTTATTGAATAGAGGCTGTTTTGTAGCGATTCTATATCTGAACTGTATACAAGGGTTAGCAGGATAGCCGAGCTGATGAGTAATTTGATGAAAAATTTAATCATATAAGCCTCACAGCGAGGGTATTCTAAAACTATACAACTAACCGGCTATTATCTGGATCTGAGGTACGCTGACCTATCAGGAACTCGGGGTAACTGGCATACAGTTCAGTGATTTGCTCTCGCACAGTCTCATCTGACCAAGACAGTAGTCGCTGCATAATCATGGCGCAATAGTTCGCAGTATTTAAAGCCGGCGGTGCTCGATCACCAATGTCCAGTCGGCGTTTGAGTAAATCACATAGCGTTAAAGCCTGTTCATGACCAATTACATAGTAGATTTCAGCCATGATATGGTACTGCGTACCGGGTATGATTTCCGTAGATTCCGGGTTTGTTTCGATATATCTAAAGAGGTGGTCTACATCAGCGCCATAATTCGTTAACAAATGCGTCACTATCTCATCCGCGAGTGAGTAGGCACGACTCGGTTTTGGGGCGGCCTGGTAGATCGGTAGTTGATCTGATTGTGACGAGCTAATCTTCCATTCCATGGCCTTTGCAAGGGTGTCAATGACTTGTTTGGCATCATGACGTGCAAGTGTATATTTCGTGCCACGCAAAGAATACACATGGTGCGTACCCAGCCGATCTGACCAGTCTTTGAATTGGTAGTTTGATAAAAGGTCCTGGTTTAGTTTGGTTGAATCGCTATGCCGGTTTTTTTTTGCGGGTAAGAAACCGATATGGACATTGCAAATATCATCGATGTCTATCAATTTTTGACTGAAGGCCGCATTGATCTCATCAATACAGGCACCTGCTTCGGCATGAGAGAAGTGATGTTCAGGATAGTGTCCAACAGCGCTATACCAAGTACCAATCATGGTGCAATCACGCCAGGGAGAAAAGAAATACAAGCGCGAGTTGCCTGATTGCACAGTTTGAATATTAATTCCAACCGCAACATCAAAGAGCTTTTTCCTGATGATGATGTTCACCGATTTTAGGAAGGTAAGATTCTCTTCCGGTTCTGAAATCGGCCAGGATTGTTTGATAAAATTCCACGCGGAGGTGCAGTCGACAATCGCTGAAGCCGTAATGGTTTTCTCCTGGCCGGAAATCTGGTCTCGAATCAATAGCCGGTTCCCATTGCTGGTTTCGTCCGTCTCGATAGGATTCAATGCGATCGTATGATTTAATGCGATAGCACCGCGTTTAATAGCCGATTTGACAAATTGCAACACCAATCTTTCAGTATTTTGCACCTGAGCGTCATACCATAACGCACCGCCAGTCGCCCGTATCGAATCGATTTGTGGCACTCTGTCGAGGAATTCACTGCCAAACAGTAATCGGGCGTGTGGCAACTTTATTGCATCCGTTGGGAACAACGAACCCAGATAGCAAAGAATGTTATACACTAGCAGCCCGATGCCAACAACGGGCCAGGATTTACTTAGCGAACGAGTGGTCGGTAGTATGCACGGCAGAGGTTTGACATAATTCGGAGCGATCCGTAGGAAGATGGACCGTTCACGAATACCCTTATATACGGCAGGTAGATTAAAGGATTGCAATGAACGCAATCCACCATGGATTGTTTTCAGGCTGTTGGATGAAGCACCACTGGCGTAGTCTTCTTGCTCGATCAACAGTGTTTTGATGCCTCTATGTGCAGCTTCCCAGCACAAAGCAGCACCATAGATGCCGCCACCAATAATCGCGATCTGGTAATCCGTATCAATCTGCTCAAGGCGGTTGTTAACGCCTGACTGCTCAGACATGCGCTAAAGGTTATTTTGTACGCAGATTATCATAAATGTCGTACAATTTTGAGCGGAATACCGGATAGCTGTGTTCCCGGGCAATCAAAGTTTTGGCGTTCTTGGCTAGTTCTCTGCATAAACCGGGATTATGGGTTAAGGTTTTCATGCCCTCAGCTAAGGAATCCGCAGATGGCGCACAAAGATAGGCAGTATTTGAATCTGCGACCTGCGTATGTGTCGGCAAATCTGTAGCTAGAACGGCAACGCCAGAATCAAGATAGCTGTACACCTTCATAGGCGTATTGATTCCTTGCGTTCGTGGAGACAGGAGCATATCTGCTTGGGACATAAAGGGGTTAATCTGTGCGACGGGTTGCTTGCCCATAAAGACGACCGCTTCTTGAATAGACAGCTGACGGCACCTGTTTTGGTAATGATCGATATGTTCTTGCTCTCCGCCAACTATGACCAAGCACGAGTCCTTGTGGTCGGTTTGATAAATCGAGAATGCATCGAGCATCAGGTCAACACCTTGATAGGACTCTAGATTCCCAATATACATAAGAATTTCGCCCTTAACTCGGTAGGTTTGGCGTATATTGATAGGGTTAGGTTGATTCTCACTCCTGATATTTGCTAATGAAACGTCCTTAAGGATATGAACACCGTTTGATCGATATTTTGTGACTTCATCTGCTAATGCCTTGCAGACGGGTATGACTAAGTCCGCATGACGGATGGGTAAAGATTCCATCCATCTTAACAAGCCTTCAAATGGTCTGAGCAACGTCAATTTATCAAGAATCTGAGTGACCATTGAGGAATCCATATCGTAAATATAGGGCGTTCGAAACAGCGGGCAGAGTACCAAAGCCATAAACGCACTTTCCTCAACCGCATGCACCACCGCATATCGATTGCGAATCAGAAGCGATAGCATTTTGAAGAAAATAAGGATATCTAGAAGCGCTTTTTTAACAGAAAACCCCGGACGTACATTTTCAATCCATGGGAAGGGTTTAACCCGGTGGATCGTTAGCCCTGGGTAATCGACAGCACTGCCTTCATTAAAAGTAAGCAAATCTATCTGATTTCTGCGCTCGGTTAAAGCACGTATTAGCAGATCCACGGCAATCGGCGTTCCACGTTCCTGATAAAACGGATGAGGTGCGAGAACGAGAATCCTCATCTAACCACGTATTCCATACTCATCTTATTCAAGTCACTCGTAATCGAATTTGATTGACAAAAAAACGTAATGGTGTTTCCAATTGACCATAAGCTGTAATTTGTGATGAACTATCTCGTAATAGTAGTTTAAGATCAGTAGAGGGTTGCCTATTCGTTAGCTTGCCTCGCATCATAAATCCGAAACTGCCAACACGAAGGGCTGCACTAGGAAATGGGAGCGAATCGGTCCCCGGCAATACGGGTATATTCATTATTTGTGCCTGATGAAAATGTGAAGGACTACGCCAGAATATCGGCCTGCCACTATTGTCGCCCAGAAAAAGATTACTCTGTGTTTCCATTTTCAATAATGCAGATAGCAATTTACCCCGCTTACCCCACCATTTGCCAACAGCCCAAGGCAATACCGGAATCGCATCCTGTTCACGTACAGCGCTAAGTGAAGATGAAAGCGGTAAGCCATCCTCGAATGTACGATCTGTAGCCAGCGCTAATAATTCCAGCCTTTCAGCAGTGATGATTTGTCTACCTGCCATGATGTATATAGTTTTCTCGTCACCTGTGATGTCCGTTAGCTTGCTTGCTTGTAGTACAGTCCTATCAGGCGTTTTATCGATCTGCCAGTGACTACGAATACCTCGCACCGAAGGCTGCCGATCTTGTATGCAATTTTCATGTGTTCGCTGAAACCAGTGATCACGACTCGTTTCAGCGAGTAGCAACACACCAGTAAAGCCATCCTCCAACCCTAAATCCTGCGCTGCATGCTCAAAATTACGTGCCGCAGTATCGAGCAATGTATCAATTTCAAAGCACTCATAAATATGCACATGAGCATCAACTAAAATTGCTGCTTCAGCGGTATAGCTCATAACATTCTACAAACTCTTTGTGATACGTACGTTATAAAAATCCCACATGGTTATATTTGGAGCTGATAACACGTTTAGTTATTCCTTTACAACCCGCTAACTAGGAAAGTAGCCTATAATCCGTTACCATCAGGCTACCTTAATTTCTAACCTAATTGCACTCAACAAGAACCTTAAACCATGGATTTATCGGTAATTGTCCCACTCTATAATGAGGAAGACAGCGTTATCCCTCTGTATGACGCCATCGTAAAATCAATCGACTCCATGGAAATTGACTATGAAATTCTTTTCGTAGACGATGGTAGCAAAGACAATACTGTAAGTATTGCCAGCGAACTGGCCGCACACGACAATCGCCTGCGAATTATCAAGTTTCGCCGGAACTATGGTCAGACACCCGCCATGGTAGCAGGAATACGCTATGCCAGGGGCAACATACTGGTAACAATGGATGGCGACCTGCAGAATGACCCCGTAGATATTCCAGAACTTTTAAAGAAAATCGAAGAAGGCTATGACATCGTCGTTGGCTGGAGACACAAGAGGCAGGACAACTTAATTACCAGAAAAATACCCTCACTAATTGCCAACTGGTTGATCGGAAAAATTACCGGGGTACCTATAAAAGACAATGGCTGCTCACTCAAAGCATACAGAGCAGATATCATCAAAAACATTCCACTCTACTCGGAAATGCACCGTTTTATTCCAGCCATGGCTTCGTTGGCAGGTACACGCATCGCAGAAATTCGAGTAAAACACCATGCCAGAAAATTTGGAACATCCAAATACGGATTATCACGGACTTATAAAGTACTGGTTGACCTACTGACGATTAAAACGATTTTATCCTCTTTCTGGCGCCCGCTAATTACTTTTTCCATTGGTACCAGTATATTTACCTTAATTGGTCTATTCGCAGTCATCAGCGCAATATTACAAGACTATAGCTTGAATTTACTCAGCGTCGGTTTACTTTACATTGCACTTGGCGGCGTGCTTTTATTATGGGGGTTACTCGGGGAATTAATTTACCACACAGGTGAACTAAAACTGAAACACTTTGCACAGATTAAAAGCGATATAAAAACTAATTAATGAGGAAATTACGTGACTAATGTGGCAACTAATAAACCGGTATTATCCGTTATTATCCCAGTAACTGTACGATTTGATCCTTTTGCCGCACTTTTCCATGAATACAAGCGTGGCATTGAAGCTACGGGTATGGACCACGAGTTCATCTATGTTTTGGACGGTAGTCAACTCCACGCACTTCACGAACTAACCCAATTACAAGAAACCGAAAAGCTAACAATAATCAAGCTAGCTAAATGGTTTGATGAATCCACTGCGCTCAATGCTGCTTTCAGTAAAGCCAGAGGCAACATTTTCATTACGTTACCGGCTTACCAGCAAGTCGAAGCTGATGAGATCCCAAAAATTGTAGCCGCACTCGACAACGTTGACATGGTTCTAGCACGAAGATGGCCACGAAATGACCCCATTATTAATCGTATGCAATCCGGATTATTTAACTTCCTGTTGAGTTTTTCAACTGATTTACAAATCAAAGACGCCGGATGCAGTGTACGAGTGTTCAAACGAGAACTTATTGAAGAAATACAGTTATACGAAGACTTACACAGATTCCTTCCAGTGCTGGCTTATCGTCAAGGCTTTCGAGTTATCGAAATTGACGTTACACAAGCAAAAAGTGATGCACACATTAAAATATATAGGCCAGGCATTTATGTACGTCGCCTACTGGACCTGTTAACCATTTTCTTCCTGTTAAAATTCACCAAGAAACCCCTGCGATTTTTTGGTCTTGTTGGCTCTACCCTATTCACACTTGGATTAATAGCAACGCTGTACCTGGTCAGTGAACGCCTATTTTTCGATATCGCTTTGGCTGACCGACCAGCGTTAATTCTCAGCTCACTGTTAGTTGTTTTAGGTATCCAAATTATAGCTATCGGTTTGATTGGTGAAATCATTATTTTTACCCATGCCAAAGACCTTAAGGAATACAAGATCGACAAGATCATAAATTGATAGTCTCGATATCGTTTTTTGCAAAATTTAGGTTTAAAAGCCTCTACCCTATTTAGGCTAACATTGTTCGAAACAGAATGACTCGCTTTTTTTGTTCTAATAAGACTTTACTTTTGGCCTTACTACTTACAATTATGGCCGCGTTGCCACGCCTATATCACTTAGGTAATTTGGGTTTTTACATGGATGAAGAAACAACAGCGTTCGCATCAAAATCAATGGCTGAAGGAAAGGAACCTCAAATGCCCAGCGGCATGCCATATCATCGAGCACTGCCTCATACTTGGTTAAATTCAATTTCAGCGAGAATATTTGGTATACATGATGAGTATTCATACAGACTACCCAGTGCCCTATTTGGAATTCTCACCGTTCCGCTCATCTTTCTTCTTACCAAACCGCACCTCGGAACCTCAGTTGCTTTTCTAACAGCTCTACTTCTTGCGCTATCTGAATGGCACATTATCACATCACGCCTAGCAAGAATGTATGCGCCTTTTTTGTTTTTTTATGTTGCATGTAGCTTCTCCATACTGCGATGGGCTCAAAAAGATACATTCTATTATTTAGCTACCGCGATAATTTTGTTTATTACCGCCGCAAGCTTCCACAATCTTGGTGTATTTCTAGCATTTATACCGATGATAGCTTTATTCGTGCAAGGATACGCGACAACTCCGCAATACAAATTAATACTTTTCTCAGTTATTTCAGGCATATCTGCATACCTATATGGACAAATATTTGTTGCTGGCCCTTATACGGAATGGAAAGTTGCACACGGCATTACATCTGCAAAAATAACAACAGGCAACTATATACTTCCGTTTATTCATGAAAATGGAGTCCTTATTGCTCGTGGCGTAACCGGATCCGCACTGGGTATATGGCTAGGCTTCACTTCCAGATTTACTGATATAGATAATGGCAATCAATTTCGAACTTTAACAAGGTATGCATTTTCTGTGTTATTTGGGTGCCTTTCAATTATTGGTCTTCTGCATGGGGCTTCTCTATCTATTCTTTTATTGATGCTACTTTACCCAGGTTCTATTAAGGAGTACCTAAAGCAAATCTATAAGCCCGTTGTTATTATAAGCACGCTAACCATTATATTTTCCATTCAAACAATAGTCGATTTAGGTTTTTTCTTAGGTATTCGTTCATTATTTACCTTCCCTTATCCCAATTGGATTGTTCTATATGGTATATCTTCTGGTATATTCATACTTTTTGTAGCTTTAATGCTTCATTTAGCCATTAACAAAAAAAGCGCGACAAACCATGACACGACTGCATTAGTAACTATTGCCCTATTCCCTATTATCCTTATTGGAATATTTGTAAAATGGGCTCCCGCACGGTATATACTCGTAGCATATCCATTTATTTTGATTTCGAGCGCTTACGCACTACAAACATCGATTAGATATTTTTTTCAATTATTTTCGATTAAACAGCGAATGCCAATCATAGCAATATCCAGCTCACTTGCTTTGTCCGGTTTACTAGGCGGACATGGTTTGTTACGAGCATATAAAATAGGAATAATTGATTATGGAGTTAAACTAAACTCAATTGTTTCCATTTACCCTTTCTATCCTGACCATAAATCCCCAGGTATTTTTGTAGCGAAGCACAGAAAGCCCGGCGATATAGTTATTGCCGAAGATGTGCTTGAACAGAGATGGTATGTAGGAAAAGTTGACTATTGGCTGCGCGAATATGGAGCTGCGTCAGATGGCAAGTTCTCGTTTAAGAAAAAAGACGGTAAGCTACATGATATTTATACAGATAGTATTGTTGCCAACTCGGATGCTCTGCGCTCTATTAACAACATTAACAATAAAAGAATCTGGATTATTACATCAGGCGAGACCCACCATAAGAGAGACCTCTCTCTAAATAAAGAACAGCATCAATGGTTGGAAAATATCAAGTCAAACCATAAACCAGTGTTTATAGGGAAAGATAATATAACCAGTGTCTACTGCTTGAATTGTGAAACAGTAGACTAACCAACCACCAAAGTGTTCAATCAATATTTTCCAGGCCGCGATATCTGCACCAGATTAGCTGGAATGTTGTCGTTATCTCTTCGCCGCTCACAACCCACTTATCCATTTTTTCCGCTGTATACCAGCATCCGTCCGCGATTTCTTCTGCATTCAGATCGAAGGGACCGGAGTGCTCCAAGCGATACACCTGGCAGAATTCCATCCCGGTCTCAGGTGCGGCGGGTAAGCGGAATAAAAGCTCGGGGGGCAGCTTACAGCTAACACCTAATTCCTCTCGCATTTCCCTGACGACACACTCATCGTAAGTTTCCCCGGCATTTACGTGTCCCGCAGCCGATGAATCCCATAAACCTGGATTGATATCCTTGAAATCTGAGCGCTTTTGAAGGAACAAACGTCCAGCCGTATCGAACACCAGCAGGTGCACAGCTCGATGCCGCAACCCTAATCCATGAATTTCAGATCGGGTACGTTGCCCAATAACACGATCAAACTGATCGACCACACTCAGTACCTCGCTATCCGTGGTACACATTATCGTCGCTCCAATTGACCCGCGCAGTGCACGCACAGGATTGCCGATGGATCAACCTCTAATCGTTGTATCGGTATATTCTCGCCACACTCGGTACAGTCACCGTATTCATCATCGGCAATTCTTTGCAGAGCTGCGGATATTTTGGTTAATTCCACTTCTCTACGCCGATTATTTGCTTGCGACATTGCCTGGGATTGCAACGCATCCATACGCGACAAACGGCCTACTCGACTCTGATCCAGTTCCACGGTTTTCGCTGCAATATCGCCAACCTCAGCGACCGCCAGTAAATCCCCCTTGCGCGTCAATAACAAGTTCGTAAATTTCTGAAAATCCGGATTATTGTCCTGCCCCATCAATTAACCGCGACATCCTTTAACGCATTCAATACAACAGCGGGATCGTTATAATCGAGATGTATTTTCCTAAGCCGGTCATCGTGTTCCAATACTAAGGACGGATACCCACTAACACCAAGCGTCCGACTGAATACTATTTGCCGCTCCAATTCCTGTTGGGTTTGATCCGAATTTAGATCACCAGCAAAACGCTCTCTATCCATTTCCAATCCTACTGCCAGATCGATCAACGTCGTATCGTCGGATGGATTTAAGGCGCGCAGGTAATATGCAGTTTGAATAGCCAAAATCATGCTTTGCTCAAACTCGGGGGATTGATTAACCGCCGCGATTACAGCACGGCAAGCCGCGTAGGTTGATCGTCGAGGCTTGCAAACTTGCCAGAAATCAAAATTGAATTCAGTGCCAGGCACTCGCTGCTGGATGGTTTTCCAAATATTCTGCAGTTTGGCCCGCATCTCCTCGGGCATCGGCTGGGTCGTGTCCGCAGCCAACCCGCCCAAAACACCTACGACATCCACCTGATCAGAAATCTGTGATGTTATCGCCGCCCATGTTGGGCGAAATGCCCAGCACCAGCTGCACATTGGGTCATGGACATAATACAGACGAACGCTCAAAGGTTATGGACTGTCAGCTTGCGGTGTAGTGCGATGATCTGTACGTCGTTAGAGTGACTAGCGAATATCAAGAGTGTCGGGTAAACTAAAATTCAATTTGTCACCCGGCACCACGCCATGTGAAACGAACCATTTCGCAGGCATCTCCACGGCGTATAAACCCGGGCGTTTCGAGCGATAAATAATTTCCGATTTAGAGGGTAGCATCTCGTACATGTCGATCACAGTTTTTTCGCCATCCAAAAATGCGATCGACAACGGCAAAACAGTATCATGCATCCAAAAGCTAAGCTGTTTTTCATAGGGAAAGATGAACAACATGCCGTAGTTGTCCGCTAAGGATTGTCGGTTCGATAGCCCACGCGCCCGACTTTCGGGATTAAAAGCCAATTCTAGGGTTGCGTGATACGGGCCGATTTTCATTGGAATTGTCGAAATACTCGGCTCGCAAGCCAACGCGAAATCGACAAAGGTAAAAGCAGTTACGAAAAAACAGACCAGACAAAACCTGTCTGGGTATTTGATGTGTTTGATAATCTTTCGCCGTCAATAAGGCGGAAGACCCCGCCGTCCATATGATCTGAATTAAGGCTTCGCAATCCGGGTTAGTGTTCTTTAAACATTCTAACGTGGTGGTAGCAACCCAACTTGCTTCAACAACCAATTCATAGTCGGTGCTTGTATAAACAATGTGAATACCACGACGCCAAACGCAATCGACTGTATCGTCCACCAATAATCCAGCTCAGTTGGTATCGACAAAGCCAGAGCGAGCGTAACAGCACCACGCAACCCGCCCCAGAACAAGACCGTACGATAACGCAAATCGATGGGTTCCTCCGGTGTAAACACCGTCGCAATGGGAACTAGAATAAAAATCCCAATCACTCTCGCGACCAATACCGCGACGATACCGATCAATATGGCCAGCCAACGTTCCTGAAACATCGCAATCGAAATGGCAAATCCCATCAGCAAGAATACCAATGCATTGGCGATATACGCATTGAAGGTCCACAAGCGTTCGACAAAATCATCCTCGTAATAATCCGCCCGGTGAGCCCGGCCCATAACCAAACCCAAAGCCAATACCGCCATGACCCCGGATACGTGTAGCGTCTTCTCCGCGATCAAAAATGCAAAATATGCGGCAATGACGCTGATCAAGCCATGAATAATGGGATCTTCCACAGCTCTCTGCATCAAAACCGCAACAAAACTTACCAGTATTCCAATAACCAAACCGCCGAAAAAAACCAGACAAAAATGTAGCACCCCTGAGCCGACTCCAATTTCCTGGTCTGGGTTTAACGCAAGCCCTAGCGCCAGACTGAATACCACAATCGCAGTAGCGTCATTAAACAGACTTTCACCTTCGATCAAAATTGCCAACCGCTTTGGCGTATCGCTTTGCTTCATTAAAGCAACCACGGCAACAGGATCAGTAGCAGACAGCAAAGCACCGGTCAGCAAAGCAGCAATCCATGGAAAACCGGTGGGATGGTCAATACCCAGATAGACCAACACACCAGTTACAAATGTCGAAAATAACATTATGGGTATGGCCAGAATCAAAATCGGCGCGAGGTTTCTTACCAGAAGCTTGGTATCAATCACAAAAGCCGATTCGAAAATTAAAATCGGGAGAAAGACGAAAAACACTAAATCATGAAACTGCAAGGCTTCCGGCCCCGAAATGTAACCACCGGTGATCTGCGCACCTATGAATCCCAAAATAACCAATACCGCTGTGAAGGGTAAACGAATCCGCCGCGCCAACGGTTCAGCGATCAACGCAACCAGCAGCAAGCCCATCACGAAATAAACTGTTTGTGCGATATGACTTTCCATTGAGTCCCACCCCCAGTGATTAATATCTACTCTGCCGCGGAATCGGTTTTGGCAAGCGGTTCCGAATACAAATCGCTCAACAACACGGATAAGCCGCTATCCGTCACCACACGTGCGTGGTGGCGGCGCAATTCGCGCGGTTCGCGTACCCCACAGGAATGCGCGATTGTCCCAACTTCATAGGTCATATTCTTGTGAAAGTTTTTCACCCGTATCGCCTTGTCGGCCGGAACCAAGCCGCGTTGTAGTTTTTTATTATGCGTAGTAATACCCGTTGGACAAGTATTCTTATTGCATTGCAGCGCTTGGATACAACCCAGAGCGAACATGAATCCGCGCGCCGAGACCACAAAGTCGGCACCCATACACAAGGCCCACGCAACGTCGGTCGGCGTGATCAATTTTCCCGATGCAACAACCTTAATGCGATCACGAAGTCCGTATAGCTTGAGATTATTGACCAACATGGGCAGACTTTCCTTCAACGGCAAACCCATATCGTCAATCAGTGCCTGCGGCGCTGCTCCGGTACCGCCGTCAGCTCCGTCTACGGTTATAAAATCGGGGGCATGTTCGATACCTCTGCGGTTGATCTCGGTGAATAGTTGATTGAGCCAGATCGGACAACTCACCACGGCCTTAAAACCGACTGGTTTTCCGGTTATGTCGCGGACCCGTTTGATCATATCCAACAACTCCGCATTGGAATTAATATCCGGGTGACGGTTCGGGCTAATTGCGTTCTCTCCGACATGGATATGACGTATTCGGGCGATCTCCTCGGTAACCTTCTCCCCCGGTAATATCCCACCCTTACCCGGTTTGGCACCTTGGCTGAGTTTGATCTCGAACATACGGACTTGCTCATGGTCCGCAATACCGCGTAGCAAATCATCATCCAGACTTCCATCCAAATCGCTGACACCATTCTTCGCGGTGCCGATCTGAAATACGATATCAGCACCGCCCTCGAGGTGATACGGCGACAGGCCGCCTTCACCGGTATTCATCCAGGCACCCGCGATACGCGCACCATTTGACAATGCCAGTACCGCGGGTTTGGATATCGCTCCGTAGCTCATTCCGGAAATATTAAACAAGGAATTGGTGGCATAGGGGAATTTGCAGTAAGGTCCGATAGTCACTTCGGCGGGCGGCACGGCATCCTCGCCTAGGTTCGGAAATGGGCAGTTGACGAACATGACTGTCCCGGTTGGACGCAGATCCCTGGTTGAGCCGAAAGCGACCGTAGTATCCACATCTTTGGCGGCCCGGTAAACCCACGACCGTTGTGAGCGATTAAACGGCATTTCTTCCCGGTCCATGGCGAAAAAATATTGTCGAAAAAATTCGCCAATATGTTCAAAAAAATACCGAAAATGGCCAATTACAGGGTAGTTCCGCCGGATAGCCTGCTTGCTCTGAGTGACATCCAGGATATAAACCACAATCAATCCCAATACCGCCAATCCAACCATAAAAACAAACAAAACGGCCAGGACGTTTAGCGTCGATTGAACAAATGATTGAAGTTGCTCGCTGATCATTTACAGTCCCCTCCAAATTCCACTATAGAATATTGGAATGAATCACGGTCATTATATTGCGACTTGGATTTCGTGCATGGTATACGAAATTCTGCCGAATACTAACTCTCTAAGACCTGAAGAGCGTGAATTATCTTACCAACGCCAATCCTGCTTTCCTGGGATCGCTAGCCGCTGAAACGGTATTATTGTGTTTATCCCAGAGTATGGCCTGCATGTTGCCATAGCGACGGTTGATCTCCTTGAGTGCGTGGCCTTTGCGTTTTAATCCTGCAATTTCATCGTCGGTTAAACCGCCTTTTTCATATTGAATTACATCCGGTAGATACTGGTGATGAAAACGCGGTACCCAGACCCACGAATCGGCACCGTTGCCCTCCACAAAATTCAAGGTGGCCAGCAGGACCATGGAAATAATCCGGCTGCCACCCGGGGTACCGAGAATCGCTACGCGGTTTTTATCTTCCAAAAATGTTGGCGACATGCTGGAGAGCATACGTTTACCGGGTTGGATCGAATTGGCATCCCCGCCGGTGAGCCCATAGACATTCGCGGCATCGGGAGAACTTACAAAATCGTCCATTTCATCATTCAGCAAAACGCCTGTGCCCGGGGGCACAAACCCGGAACCAAAGGGATAATTCACACTCAGTGTCGCGGCCACGCGATTTCCCGAGCGATCCAATATCGAAAAATGTGTGGTATTACGGCCTTCGCTTTGGTCCGGCTTGCGTGAGTTAATTTCTTTGCTACTGTCATGGCCCGCCCTATCAAGTCGAATCCCTGCTCTCAAACCTGCGGCATAGCTTAAACTGAGTAGACGCTTTACCGGCATCTGAACAAAATCCGGATCCCCCAGATACAACGAGCGGTCTTTATAGGCCAGCCGCATGGCTTCTACGATCAGATGGGTTCTTGAGATCGCATCGACTTTGGTGAAATCGAATCCGGAAAGAATGTTCAGTGCTTCGGCTAGCACGACGCCCCCGGAAGACGGCGGTGATGCGCTGGTGATGCGTATACCCTGATATTCCGCAACTACCGGCTGTCGTTCTACCACCTTATATTCCGCAAGATCTCGCAAGGTCCAAATCCCACCGGCTGCTCGGGTACCTTCGACGAGTTTTTGAGCCACGACACCGCTGTAAAAACCGGCCTTACCCTGCCGGGCAATTTGTTCCAGGGTATTGGCCAAATCTGTCTGAATCAGATTGAAACGACGGTCGGGAACATGACCTTGCTGCAAAAACACTGCTGCCGATGCAGGATATTGCTGAATAACCGACAGCCTAAATCCAATCAACCGACGATAACCCTCATCGACTGGAAACCCGTAGCGCGCATATCGAATCGCAGGCGCTAAACTTTGCTGCAAAGGAAGACGTCCATACTGCTCTGCCAAATGGACGATAGCCGCGGGCATGCCCGGAATCCCAGCCGCGCGCGGTCCGTTTATGGAAGCTTTCGGATCAACCTTTCCTTGAGCATCCAAGTACAACTCTTTATGCGCCGCAAAGGGTGCGCGTTCACGGCCGTCAATCATTATCTGTTGACCATCACTGGCCCGGTGTAGCAGCCAAAACCCGCCACCGCCCAAACCAGACCCCGAGGGCTCAACAACCGCCAGAGTTGCGCTTACGCCAACCGCGGCGTCAAACGCATTGCCACCATTCTCCAGTATTTCAAACCCTGCCCGGGTTGCGAGTGGATGAGCGCTGGCGATCCCGGCCTTGGATGGGCCTGCATTCGCAACGACCGCGAATAGCGTCAGAGAAATAAAGACCAGACTTTTGAATATCCGTCGCATCGGTACCACTTCTCTTTTGCCACACGCCATCAGACTTCCAAACAGAGGCACTGCATCGATCGAGTATAGAGTAAAGCCAGACCCCACAACCCCTACCCTGCAGTTAATTTAATATATTTACGCTGCAAACTATCGTGGTCTTCGGCATAATCCGGATCTGGAATAATGCACTCGACTGGACATACGACCACGCACTGCGCTGTATCAAAATGGCCAACACATTCGGTGCAATGCGCAGGATCAATCTCATAGATTTCCTCACCCTGAGAAATCGCTTGGTTCGGACATTCCATTTCACACACATCGCAATTAATGCATTCGTCCGTAATCAATAACGCCATACAATGACCTCAATCACCCATCCGGTATTTTTCACGTAACGCTTTGAGCACCGGTTCGGGTACAAAACTGGAAACATCACCGCCTAGTTTAGCAATTTCTCTAACCATACTGGACGAAATAAACGCGTATTGCTCCGCCGGGGTTAGAAACATCGTTTCAAAATCCGGACATAAGCGACGATTCATACTCGCCAGTTGAAATTCGTACTCGAAATCCGAAACCGCACGCAGCCCGCGCAACACGACATCGGCACCGATATCGCGTGCACAATCAACCAACAACGAATCGAAACCCAGAACTTCTACATTGCTTCTATCCGCAACAACCTGTTTGATTAATTCAACACGTTCGTCAACATCGAATAGCGGTCGTTTGTCTACATTGACCGCCACGCCGACTACCACGCGGTCGAAAATCCTGGCGGCCCTCGAGATAAGGTCCACATGGCCACTGGTTATGGGATCAAATGTACCCGGATAAATTGCCGTAATATTCATTATTAGTCACTACTCAGCAAAGCTTAAAACGCCTGTAATTGCTGTTATTTTTTATTTTCGTACAAGTATGATCCCACTGCACCGGCTTTTTTATACTTCAATAAATCCCAATCGGCAGGAATTGCTTCGGGTTTAGCATTCGCTTCGATCTCAACGTATATTTTAGCGCCGTTGCCCGCCCAGCGTTGCTGCTCGATCGCTTCGATGCACACAGGTATTAAACCCTGACTGAATGGCGGATCCAGAAAAATCAGATCATAAGTCTGAGGTGTGCCGCAGGCCAGAAACGCCTCAACATTTTGCTGTCGCAACTCAATCTGCTGCGCGCCCAACCCTTCCAAATTCTTCGCAATGAATCGACAAGCTTCCGCATTACGCTCCACCAAAATAACGTGGTCCGCACCACGTGACGCAGCCTCAATGCCCAATATCCCACTACCCGCAAACAAATCCAGGCATTTAGCTCCTTCGATGTCAAAGCGCAACCAATTGAACAAGGTCTCACGAACTCGATCAGGAGTGGGTCGCAGTGAATCAATCGCGGAAAACGAAATTTTTCGGCTGCGCCACGCACCTCCAATCACCCGCAACTGGTTGCTTAGTTGCCGGCCTATTGCTGCCCCCCGCCGACCAATATTGTTTGAAAACGACCCACATCAAGATGTTTCTGAAAGGCTTTAACAATATCTTCACGGGTTACGGCCTGTACCTTTTCGGAAAAACTATCCAGATAATCTAGTGGTAAGCCGTAAAAAGCGATCATGGCCACATAGTTTGCGACTTTATTGTTGCTGTCGATGCGCAGCACAAATCCACCAGTAATGTTCTTTTTGGCGGAAACCAATTCTGCGTCTGTCGGACCGGATTCAATAAACGTTTCCACCGTTTCATTGAGCACCCGCAAGGCCTCTCCGGATTGATCATTCCGCGTCTGCAGGCTCATTGTAAACGGGCCTTTGTGCTTTAGCGGAAAAAAATAACTGGAAGAGCTATACGACAAGCCGCGTTTCTCACGAATTTCTTCACTGATACGCGAGACTAGCCCACTACCGCCCAAAATATGATTGCCAACGTATAGCGCGTAATAATCTTCATCTCCCCTCGCAACAACCGGCATACCGGAATGAATATGCGTTTGCGCGGATGGAAACGCTATAGATTCAGTATGGGGCTTCGCGGCATAATCGACGGCTGATACGTCCGGCGCTTTGTTTCCCACCGCCATACGCGCGGTTAAATACTCCGCAATGGACTCTGCCTTCTGTCGGGAAACATCACCCACTATAGAAATAACCGCATTTTTGGCAACATAATATTTGTCAAAAAAATCGTGCAGATCCTCGCGCATAATCTGGCCCACCGTGGCTGGCGTTCCCGATGATGGATGTCCGTAGGGATGACTTGGATATAAAGCTGCATAATAGGCTTTCCGTGCGATCTGCGCAGGCGATTCTTCAAGCTGTTTCAACGCGACCAGCGTACGATTCTTTTCACGCTCGAAATCTTGCTCGGCAAACACCGGAGCCGTTAATAGTCCTCGCAAGGTTTCCAACGCAGTGTCTAGCAGTTCCGCTTGTGTCAGACTGCGCAGACTCAGCCATGCAGTATCTCTGGAAACCCCCGAATCCAACTGTGCGCCGACGCCCTCCAGCCGCTGCGCTATCTCTTCAACACTCCAATCCGCGGTGCCTTTGTCCAATAGCACGGAAGTTAATGCAGCTATTCCAAACTTAGCTTGATCCCGCGCGCTTCCGGCGTCGAACACGACCTGAATGTCGACCATGGGAAGTCCTTTAGCCTCGACAAAATACACCTTGGCACCCCTGGCCAGCGTCCAATTTTGGATCTGCGGTCCTGCATAGGCCGAAACGACCATTAAAAGACCACAGAACAGGCTAATGGCAGTTAATAATTTAGTGCGCATGGCGACCTCCCAGCGATGCTTTTACGGGTGCTCGTTTATCCAGCGGCAAGGGCTCCAAATACGCGACCGTCAGGCCTTCCTCTACGAAAAATTTTCGCGCTACGTTTAATATGTCTTGAGCTGTAATCTGGTTAACCTTTTCAACATATTCGTCCATCTTTTGCCAACCCAATCCCACCGTTTCCAGCGTACCGATCTGCATCGCCTGATAAAACACTGAATCGCGCTCGAAAATTGCGTTGGCCAAAACTTGAGCCTTGACCCGATCCAATTCAGCCTTGGACACCGGTTGTTTGCGCAGTAGTGCAATTTCATCTTTAAGTGCCATCTCCACTGCCGGCAGCGACTGCCCTTGAGCGGGCGTCGCGTCAATCATGAACAATGAACCCAAGCGACTGTACAATTCATAACCTGCACCCGCGGCCACAACGATTTGTTTGCCACGAACCAAATTGCTGGTTAAACGCGCACTGTTGCCGCCGTCCAAAATTCCCGACAACACTTCCAAGGCATACGCTTCGCGTTGGTCAGACGTCGTAGCTAGGCTAGGGACTTTATAACCCATCATCAAATAGGGAAGTTCGGCGGGTAATTTGACGCTCAAGCGCCGCGCTCCGATTTGCGGAACCTCCAATCTAGGCTTATTCACCGCGATGGGCTCAGCTTCGAATGCACCGAAATATTTCTCCGCCAACTCGAATACCGCTTCAGACTCTACGTCGCCCGCAACGACTAAAGTAGCGTTATTAGGCGCGTACCACCGGTTATACCAATCTTTCAGATCAGCCACGGTCAGCTGCTCGATATCGTTCGGCCAACCAATGACCGGATTCTTATAACCGCCATTGGTATGCGCCAAAGCCGAAAAAAATTCGAAGGTTTTGGAACGCGGTTTGTCGTCAGTGCGCATGCGCCTTTCCTCCAAGACCACTTGAAGTTCCTTTTTGAACTCTTCGTCGCGCAATTGCAGGTTGCGCATGCGGTCGGCTTCAAGATCAAAACTTACTTCAAGCCGGGATTTTTCTAAGCGCTGGAAATATGCGGTATAATCACGGCCGGTAAATGCATTTTCGCGTCCACCATTCTCCGAAATGATGCGAGAAAACTCACCAGGAGGATGGTTTTTTGTACCTTTGAACATCATGTGTTCAAGAACATGAGAAACGCCGGTAATACCACCGAATTCATAACTGGAACCGACTTTGTACCAAACTTGAGAAACAACAACCGGAGCACGATGGTCCTCTTTAACAAGCACTTTTAAACCGTTTTTCAGTAGATGTTCATGAACGTTTGGAGCCGCGATGGCGGCATTGGTCAACAAACAATAGAATAAGGTTACATTGCGTAAAATTGAGCTCATATTTCCCTCTGAAACAAACAACTGGTAAATCCCGTAGAATAGCTTTAGAAAACTGTCCGAGAATCGCAAGAACAACCGCCTAAGGTTTCTTCCGCCACTATTGTATACGATTAATCCCTGAACTATGAAAGCTAGCACATTGAATGAAGTCAGTTACTCGACTAATTGGCGCACCTATCTGGATCTATGCAAACCCAGAGTGGTATCGCTCATTGTGTTCACTGTGGTTATTGGGATGCTCCTGTCCGTACCGCACATGGTTCCATTAGAGCCCTTGTTCTTCGGAACTTTGGGTATCGGTTTGGCGGCTTCATCCGCGGCGGCATTTAATCATTACCTGGATCGCAAGGTGGATGCCAGGATGGGCAGAACCAAAGGCCGTCCGCTGCCCACCGGCCAGCTGGATGGGGCCCGCGTGATAATTTTTGCGTCTCTGCTGGGCAGTGCTTCCATGCTAATCCTGGTCCTGTTCGTCAATTCATTAACCGCGTTTTTAACATTTTGTTCATTGATTGGTTATGCCGTGATTTACACCGTCTACCTGAAACACGCTACTCCGCAAAATATTGTTATCGGGGGGGCGGCCGGAGCCGCACCACCGGTATTGGGTTGGTGCGCCGTAACCGGAACCATAGATCCGCACGCATTGTTGCTGTTTTTGATTATATTTGTGTGGACCCCACCCCATTTCTGGGCTTTGGCGGTCGCCAAACGGCAGGAATACGCCAAAGTCGATATTCCCATGCTACCGGTTACCCACGGCGCCGACTTTACCCGATTGCACATCGTGTTTTACACGATCTTACTGCTGATCGTGACGCTGCTCCCCTATCTAACGCAAATGAGTGGTTTGATTTACCTTGTGGGTGCTGTAGGCCTAAACACGGTATTCATGTACTACGCGATACTGTTGATGCGTACCAAAGACGACAAAGTCGCCATGAAAACATTCGGTTATTCTATTGTTTACCTGATGTCCTTATTTGCGGTTTTACTTGTAGATCATTATGTTTGGCCGATAATTGGATAGTATCGGGTTTTTGTGGTACAAAGGGAATTCTAGCTAGCTAATAGTTATAACGATATAGCCCGGAGGAATTATGAAACATCAAATCGTGGTTGTCGGCGGCGGCTCCGCAGGTATCGCCGTCACCGCAACCTTACTGCGCAAAGACAAATCGCTGGACATCGCGATTATTGAACCATCCGACACCCATTTTTACCAGCCGGCTTTTACCTTGGTCGGCGGCGGTGAATACGCCGCAAAAGACACTCATAAACCCGAAAGTCAATGCATTCCGTCCGCGGCATCCTGCATAAAAGATTACGTTGAAAGCTTTGACCCGGACAACAACAGCGTCAAGCTAAAAAACGGCGACAGCGTTGAATACGACTATCTAATCGTTTGTCCCGGCATTCAGTTGGACTGGAGCAAAATTGAAGGCCTGGAGGACACCCTGGGGAAAAACGGGGTATGCAGCAATTATCTGTTGGAATACGCAAATTATACCTGGGACTGCATTCAGAATTTTAAGGGCGGTAATGCACTGTTTACGCAACCCCCTATGCCAATCAAATGCGCCGGCGCGCCGCAAAAGATCATGTACATGGCCGCAGACCATTTTAAACGTAACAATATTTCCGCAAACATCAACTTCAACTCCGCTTTGCCGGCAATGTTTGGCGTACCGCTATTTGCTGAAGCCTTAAAAGGCGTGATAAGCCGCTATGGTATAGATGCAGACCTTCAAACCAGACTGGTTGCGATAGACGGCAAAGCCAAAGAAGCAGTGTTCGAGGTTACTGACGCCGACGGAAACAAAAACAGCGTAACCAAACCGTTTGACATGCTTCATGTGACACCACCTCAAAGTGCTCCCGATTTTCTAAAAGGCAGCCCCATCGGGGATGCGGGAGGTTGGGTTGAAGTAGATCCCGAAAACCTGCAACACACCCGCTACGAAAACGTATTTGGTCTCGGTGACGCAACCAATACACCCAACGCCAAAACTGCGGCGGCGGCGCGCTTGCAAGCGCCGATAGTCGCCAAAAATCTATTGGCTAAAATAAACAACTCCACCCCTGCTCAACCCTACGATGGCTATGGTGCTTGTCCATTGGTAACCAGCAACAAAACTGTAATGCTGGCGGAATTTGGTTACGGTGGCAAAGTACTGCCTTCATTCCCTCTGGATCCTAGCAAAGAGCGCTACAGCTATTGGTTAATGAAACGTCACTTTTTTCCGTTTCTATACTGGAGCATCATGCTTAAAGGTATAGAATTCAACGTTCCACATAAAGAATTTACCAAATAACCCAAACTAACTGGTATGCACCGAAAAGACCTCTGCAGAAGTGCAGAGGTCTTTTTGTTTCCTGCGTTAAGGTAAAATCCTCTTACAATAGTCCGTAGGCCGGATAAGCGCAGCGCCATCCGGCAATCAAGCCGCCGAAACTCACAAACGTCGGATGACGCTAGCGCTTATCCGACCTACGCTTCCTACGGAAATTCGTTTAGCGGTTTATCTAACCAGTAGTAGTAAGACTCTGATCGGAATCCAGTGTCTGCATGGCCACATGGGTGCTCAGGAAAACCTGTCCTGGCTCTAGACGTGCCAAAAATGATGTCTTTTTTAGCCGGTCCATTACTGGACCTTTTACCTCCGCCAAATGTAGACTGACACCGACATAGCGAAGCCGTTCGATTAGCGTATCCAACAATTCCAGCGCGCTTGAATCAATTTTATTTACCGCGCTGCAAATCAACACAAGGTGTTTGGCCTGTTGATGATCGGCGATCAGCGCCATGATGTAATCTTCCAGATAGCTGGTGTTAGCAAAATAAAGATTTTCATCGACGCGCATGGCTATGACGTGCGCGCAGGTCGTAACCGAGTGCCGTTCGATATTTCGAAAATGTTCGGTGTTACCTACCCGGCCTACAATTGCGATATGCGGTTCACTGCTACTCCGCAAATGGATTCCAATTGAAACTAGCGCGCCAAGAAAAATTCCCCATTCGATCCCGATTATCAGCACTGCAAAAAATGTAATCAGAAGGCAGGCAGCTTCTGATTTGTCGTATACCCAAACATGTTTGAGCGTTTTAAGATCAAATAATCCGAAAACCGCCACAATAATGATTGCGGCAAGAACGGCACGCGGCAGGTAATACAACAACGGGGTCAAAAACAGCAAAGAAACGGCGATTAACAATGCAGTAAGCATCGAGGCAAGTTGTGTATTGGCCCCGGCGCTAAAACTGACCATCGAGCGCCCTAATCCACCTGCAACCGGATACCCACCCGAAAATGCAGCTCCGATATTCGCGCACCCTAGTGCAAGCAGCTCCTGATTGGCGTCAATTTTTTGCCTGTTTTTACTCGCTAAAGCATTTGCTACGGAAACGCTGCTCAAAAATCCGACAATAGCAATCACGGTGGCCATCGGTAGCAACTGCCCAAATAATTCCCAATCGCCGCGTGGAATCAACAACCCTGGCAAACCGGAAGGAATCTCCCCGACAATAGAAACGCTGGAAAAACGGTCAAGTTTAAACGTCCAGACAAACACAATTCCGCCAATCACGGCTATTAGTGGACCGGATTTAGAGACCACCGCGTATATCATCTTCGGTAACAGCGCAACCAAAAACCTATTGAGAATCGGAGTTCTTATTCCGAGAATAACGGCTATACCCGCTATTCCAAGTGTTGCGGTAGTCAAGTTTATAGTATGAGCGGCATTGACGAGATTTGTTATTGTTTCATAGAAGTGAGCGCCTCGTGCCACATCAACCCCCAACAAATGTTTGAGTTGGCTTACTCCAATAATCAACGCCGCGGCGCTGGTAAATCCGGAAAGCACCGGATAACTGATAAAATTTACGATGCTCCCGAAGCGCAATACAAACATGAGCACGAGTAATCCGCCGGATAACAGCGCCAAATTCACAGCGACAAAAACAATTTCGGCTTCACTGCCTAAGTTCAGCCCGGCAATCACAGAGCCAACCATCAAAGAAGTCAACCCAACGGGCCCTACAGCAAGGGTCCGGCTAGATCCAAGCACGGCGTATAGCAAGATCGGTAAAATACACGAATAGAGTCCGCTTTGGGGCGGCAAGCCAGCCAACATCGCGTAAGCCATCGCTTGTGGAAGCAAGACAATAGCAGCAATCGATCCAGCCATTATGTCACCGGGCAACAATGCTTTGCTGTAGCTGGGCAACCAACTTAACAGAGGGATTCGACTCTGACGTACAAGATTTTTAGTTTCAGGCTCCATAACCCTGCTATATATTCGTTTTATATATAAGTTTATTCCTTTCTGCATAGTCTACCAGATTTCTACAGCGGGTCATCGATATTAGGCGTGTTTTGGGCACGAATAAAAATTCAAGCCAAGTACTAACCCCTTCTCTCCATATTGAAAAACGATAGTTTGCTTTAGTTTGAACCTCTATTAATGACTTTAATTGAGAATAGCATAGCTATCTCGGAAATTTAGCCACTGGCTGAGAGCTTGATTCAAGGTAGGTAGGCGCCACTTGTGTACGGGTCGGAGTGCTGTCGAAATGCCTAGTATCGTGATTTCAATTGCTTAGCGCAACGTGCGAGACTTGTCACGTATTCAACGCCTTCACGTATTACCGATTCGGGTGCGTTGGGAAACGTAAGATGCAATTTCGTATTGCCGAAATTATTACAATACGAGTACTGGCCTTTGCCTCCAGACCCTTGCCTCCCAGGGACGTTTGTGAAGTGTGCTTTATGTGTATTAGTGCAGGCTTTATCTGACAGACAGTGTCAGTATTGATTCAGTCAGGTATGCTGGGAGCGGACGTTTATTGATTGATAAATAGCGTTTTGACAGCCTCAAAGGTGCCATAAGCGGACCGTCAAGAATTTGATCTGATGGGTTTGGCAATATCGGAGCAACCCCGCCAAATACTGTTTGCGGGAACGATTAATCGATATCAGTTGGCTTATGCGTTGCCTAAACGAACCTATTGCACGGCAGGGTACTGTCGAGTTGAGTTATCAAACTCCCAAGAATAAGCTTATCGTATGAACGAACCGTCAACGATTTATAAGGGCTATTGAAATAATGGTGTCAGGTCTTTTAGTGACGTATCATAATATTCAAAATTATACAAAAGTACTGGCATCACAAACGTAAGTGGCACTGAAAGCCCTCACTCCTATCCTTTTGTTTGTTTTCAAATAAGTCTATTAAAGTCAATATTAAAATTTTATGGAAAAAATTGGGCAAGGTTTACAATTTGACGTCTATTCTTATGGAGACAAGGTAATTAAAAGACCAACTT
>CAZVFR010000003.1:13293-31219 GCA_964626505.1 uncultured Methylococcaceae bacterium | reverse complement strand
TACCGCACGCGACCCATCCTAAACGTCCACGCGTCGTTCACGAAAAAATTAACGATCGACGACAATACTATAGCCGCGACATTCGCCGCAAGATAGTAAATATAGACGGCGAGGATCTTGGTTATTGCAAACTGCAACGCGATCGCGACCCAACATGCAACGAAATACTGCCCCAATTGCAGCACAAAATGCTTATCGATCTCTGCTTTTCTATCCGTCCATGTCCATAATCTGTTCCAGGCAAAATTATTGATCGTCGCACAGACTATGGCGCACGCAAGCGATAGGTTCAATCGCCAATCAGCTGAGGCCATCCCTCTAAAAATATATTCCTGTCCGAGATAAAGCACGATCAAATTAACGACCGTGCCGGACAATCCGACCGAACCGAATTTAACAAATCGGTTATTAACTAAACGCTGCACCCAAGCTTTCTGCAGCAGCAACTCTATGCCGGTCGGATCAGCACTGTTTTTCAAATGATTGTACATTTTATTGGACCGCCAACATTTCACATGCCTTCGCGTAAACCTGATCCGGACCTATTTGCCGCAAACATTGATTGTCACCGTCGCAGGGTGAATTGCGGTGATTATACGCTGTCAGGCATGGAGAGCAGGAAAAAGACAAGTCGAAGAAGAACGCGTTGTTTGATAGCGATCCGTATAGCTGGGACGTTTCCGGTCCGTAGAAAATAATGGTGGGTAAAGGGGTCAGCGCGGCAAACTGGCCGGGGCCGCCATCGTTGGTAATCAGCAGCGAGGCACAACCAAATAGCATCATAAGCTCTCGAATCGACTGAGTATACCCCGTCAAGTCCAGAAGCTGCGGATGCGCCTTACACATCGCTGCGAGTTGCACTGCCAGCGGCTTATCGTCCCGCACACCAATTATCCCAACCACATATCCATCGGCGATCAATGCGTTAGTGAGTTGCCCATAGTGTTCCAGAGGCCATGCCCGAATCGGCAACATTCCCCCGCTGGGATAAATGAGAACCAGTTTTTGATCCTTGCATAGTGGAAAATCGTGATGCAATCGTTGGACAATCGACTGAATTTCCCGCGGGTCGAACGAAACTTGTGGAACCGGTTCCAGATCAGCGGCCACAGTTCTTTTGCCCATTGGCCAGGTTTGCGAATCTAAGGCTTCGACCAAGCTAACAAATTGCTCCGAGATATGTTGATAGGGGTTGTACATAACCGGGTAATTGATGAAATCTCCACGGTACAATCCTTCCTGAGTATACGCAAAAAATCCTGACCGGCGAACCGCACCGGATAGATAAGACAGTATACTGCTGACCCTGGCGAAAAGTTCGCAATCAATTACGGTATCAATCTTGATCCGGCGCATCGAAATAATCGCCCGCAAAATGTCCAACACAAACCGCCCAAAAGATTCCTCGTTGATGGTTAACACATTCTGCTCGGGTATAACATCGAGAATGTCCAAGATCTCCCTATTCTTCTCGAACAAAAGCACGTGTACCGAGGCATTCGGGTATTTGTTTTTGATGCGCACAAACATCGGGCGCGCCAAAACCAGGCTGCCCATCTCGGACAGTAGAATTATTAGGATCTTATGCGGATTTTTCCCATGGTTCTTATTTTCCATTAACGCCGGAAACACAGAAAACAAGCGGCAAATTAGCGTGCCGACTATACGGTCGACCGCCCGTTGAACACTTAACTTCATAAAACTTATTCAGCTTGTTCTTTCAACGGCTAAGCCAAATCACAGCTTACGATAAATATCGCCGCCCTCATCCCGGAATTGCTGCGATTTTTCTTCTAAGCCGGCGGCCAGCGCTTGCGAATCGTTCAGCCCTTTGCCCTTAGCATAATCTCTGACATCCTGGCTTATTTTCATGGAACAAAAATGCGGCCCACACATCGAGCAAAAATGAGCTACTTTGGCGGATTCTTTTGGCAAAGTTTGGTCATGAAATTCTCGGGCACGTTCCGGATCCAAACCCAGATTGAACTGGTCCTCCCAACGGAACTCAAAACGCGCCTTTGACATCGCATTATCCCGAGCCTGCGCCCCGGGGTGCCCTTTCGCCAAGTCCGCGGCATGCGCGGCAATCTTATACGTAACGATCCCCTCGCGTACATCTTGTTTGTCAGGAAGTCCGAGGTGTTCCTTAGGTGTCACATAACAAAGCATCGCACAGCCGTACCATCCAATATTAGCGGCTCCGATTGCCGACGTGATATGGTCATAACCCGGGGCAATATCGGTGGTCAGTGGGCCCAACGTATAAAACGGCGCCTCAAAACAATCGTGCAATTGCTTGTCCATATTTTCCTTGATCAGTTGCAACGGTACATGGCCGGGACCTTCGATCATGGTCTGCACATCGTGCTTCCAGGCGATCTTCGTCAATTCACCCAATGTTTCGAGTTCGGCGAATTGGGCCGCATCGTTGGCATCCGCAATAGAACCAGGTCTAAGCCCATCGCCCAGCGAAAACGAAACATCATAGGCTTTCATTATTTCGCAAATATCTTCGAAATGCGTATACAAATAACTTTCCTGGTGATGCGAGAGGCACCATTTGGCCATGATGGACCCACCGCGGGAAACTATACCCGTTAATCGATTTGCGGTTAGCGGCACATGCTGCAATCGAACCCCCGCGTGTATGGTGAAATAGTCAACACCTTGTTCGGCCTGCTCTATCAAGGTATCGCGGAAAATCTCCCAAGTCAGCTCTTCGGCTTTGCCATCAACTTTCTCCAAAGCCTGATAGATGGGCACGGTGCCTATCGGAACCGGCGAATTGCGTATAATCCATTCACGTGTTTCATGGATATTTTTACCCGTGGAAAGATCCATTACGGTGTCCGAACCCCAGCGAATCGCCCACAACATTTTCTCAACCTCCTCATCTATCGACGAGGTTACCGCGGAATTTCCCAGATTTCCGTTTATCTTGACCAGAAAATTCCGACCGATAATCATCGGCTCAAGTTCAGTGTGGTTAATGTTTGCAGGGATAATAGCGCGACCACGCGCAACTTCAGAGCGCACAAATTCAGCTGTAATTTCCTCAGGAGTCATCGCACCGAACGACTGTCCAGCATGCTGCCCCTTGCATAAATCAACCATTTGCGCACGGTTCTGGTTTTCACGTATCGCGACGAACTCCATCTCCGCCGTTATGATTCCGTTCTTGGCGTAGTGCATCTGCGATACATTCGCGCCGGGTTTTGCCCGCCGAGGTGAACGGATATGTTCAAACCGCAAATGCGCGAGTCCTGGGTCCGTAAGTCGCTGTGCGCCGTATTCTGAAGACGGGCCATCCAATAACTCGGTATCTTCTCGTCTTTCCAACCAACCACTGCGCACTGTCGGCAACCCCTTCACCAAATCCGTTTTGACCTTGGCATCCGTGTAAGGACCCGATGTATCGTATACATAGACTGGTGTATTCTTTTCCATCCCGGAACTAAGCTGCGTATCCGCAAGACTGATCTTACGCATGGGCACGCGCAAATCCGTATTTCCATCCGTAATATAGACTTTTTCCGAAGCTGGAAAAGCTTTGATTTCAGCCTGTTTTCCGATCGTGATTTTGGTCAATTCTTTGGGGATTGCATTCATCTTTTTCACACGGGATTCATTCTAAGACAGCGCGCAACACAATCTGCGTCGAACTATAAATTTAAGAATTTTCCGCAGTATACATCATTCGGACTCGGTTTGAGTAACGCTGATACTCAGACTGAAAAACACTATCGCAATCAATCAGCAAGCGCCTTGTGCAATCAAATCTCCGTAAGATCATCTTAGCCCCTGGTGAAAAATACGGGCTAGTGCTAAAATCCCCGACTAATTCTGAACTCATCCTTTTGCTTTCACCTAAACCTACACCGGATGTCCGTCGAGCCGAAAGCGCAACCCATGCAGTCATCCGCAATCGACCTAAAGGCAAGCTCGTTTACGTTACCTGTATTGACGCTTATGGATGCCGATATGCAATCGGTCAGCGAGCAACTTGGACAAAAAGTTAAACAGGCGCCGGAATTTTTCAAAAATGCCCCGCTAGTCATAGACATCAGCGCACTCGCATCCGCTGATATCCCCATCGAATTTGAATCACTAATCGAACAAATTAGAAAATTAGGCATGGCACCTATAGGTGTGCGTGGTGGAAACCAATCACAGAACACAGTCGCTCAGTCGTTTGGTCTGGCGCTGCTGGCCGACGCCCGATCGACCCCGCCGACCGAAAAAAAGGAAGCCCCACCGGTTAAAAAAACTATCCAACAACACACATCAGCTAAACCTAGCGCGATGTTGGTTAAACAACCGGTACGATCAGGCCAGCGCATTTATGCGGTTGACCAAGATTTAATCATACTTGCCCCAGTCAGCACCGGCGCTGAAGTAATGGCAGACGGCAACATTCATATATACGGCGCATTGAGAGGCAGAGCTTTAGCTGGCGTCAAAGGCGATACCGCCACGCGTATTTTTTGCCAGAATTTACAGGCGGAACTGGTCGCCATTTCCGGTAACTATCAAATCAGCGAAGGCTTAGACGAATCGTTGAGAGGAAAACCGGTGCAAATTCATCTATCCGACAATTCTTTGTTGATCGAAGAACTGTGAATACCATGAGTGACATTCCATCGACCGCTGGAGGATAATATTTTGGCAAGAACCATTGTTGTAACATCGGGTAAAGGCGGGGTGGGGAAAACCACCACCGCGGCATCATTGGCCATGGGACTGGCACTTAAAGGCAATCGTACCGTCGTCATCGATTTTGATGTTGGACTGAGGAACCTTGATTTGTTGATGGGATGTGAACGGCGGGTTGTCTATGACTTTGTCAACGTTATAAATAAAGAAGCCAGAATCAATCAGGCGTTGATCCGCGACAAACGCTGCGAGGATCTTAGTATACTTCCAGCGTCGCAAACCCGCGATAAAGAAGCACTAACTCAAGAAGGTGTAGGCCGGGTCTTGGAAGAACTATCAGAGAATTTCGATTTCATCGTCTGCGATTCCCCCGCCGGAATCGAACGGGGCGCTACCTTAGCGATGTACTTTGCCGACGATGCGGTCGTTGTAACTAATCCGGAAATCGCATCAGTCCGAGATTCTGACCGTATGCTGGGTATTTTGTCGAGTAAATCACGCCGCGCTGAAAATGACGAGGAACCCATCGTTGAATATTTGCTGTTGACACGCTACTCCCCGGAACGCGTTAAAAATGGCGACATGCTCGGTGTGGACGATGTACAGGAAATTCTCTCGTTGAATCTGCTCGGCGTCATTCCAGAGTCGAAATCGGTTTTGAATGCATCGAATTCCGGTACGCCAATCATCATGGATCAAGACAGCGACGCCGGGAAAGCCTACACGGACATCGTATCGCGCTATCTCGGCGATGACTTACCGCATCGTTTTATCGAGATTCAGAAAAAAGGATTGTTCGGACGCTTATTTGGAGGTTAAACGATGAGTCTTTTGGATTATTTTCGAATTTCACGCAGCAATACAGCCACCGTTGCGAAGGAACGTCTGCAGATTTTAGTCGCACACGAGCGATCTAAACGCAATCAACCGTCTTATCTTCCTATGATGCAAAAGGAGTTACTCGACGTTGTTCGTAAATACGTGGATGTTGATCAGGACGCAATCACAGTCAATATCGAACAAGACGATCAACACGAAACACTGGAATTAAATATTACATTGCCCGAAGAAGAAGCCCGGCCCAAGCGCGCTAGACGATAACTCTTTAGCTAAAAACCCCCCACATCAGGTAAATTTCGAAACCGTTCTAAATCCGACGGTCGATCCAGATCCCACCGAATAGGTAGTTCGAAACAACTCAAATGCATTTGGTCTATGCGCGAGCGGGTTTCCCCAAGCACACTAGATGTCCCCCACTCAATTCCGGCAAAAATTTCCGGAACCGGCTGCCGCAAACCAATCAGCACATAGCCGCCATCCTCCGCGGGACCCAGCACGCACTCGTAACCTTGTCGTAAGGCCGCCACGGTTGAATCCAAATCCTCCAGTGTCAACACAGGACAATCACAACCAATCAAAACCGCGTATGAGCGGTTCGAAATAGCATCATCCATAGCGTAACTCATCCGTTGTCCTAAGCAATTACCCAACTGCGTATGCAAAGTCACTCCATATTCGCGGGCACACGCTTCAAAAAATGGGTGATCGGAGGTGGGGCTACACCAAAGTTGAACCTGACATTTCGAAAATTGCTGTGCCAACCGCAAGGTGCGATGAATGAGCTGGGTATGCAAATGAGCCGCATCGGCAGGAGTTATCCAAGGTATCAATCGAGTTTTGACTTGCCCCGGCACCGGCGCTTTGGCGAATACCAGCAAGCGGATTTCCATACTCATCAACAGTCACCGCGCGTTAAGTCGGATTGCTTAACCTAATACTCCACCGTTAAACCCTTTAAACGTCTGTAATCGAGTCAATTTGAGGGTGAACTGAATAGTTACCTAAAGTTTTCAACCAAGACTAAGAGCAACATGAGCTTTCAGTTTTCTGACCCACAAGAGTCCCGCCCTTCGTTTCACTTGCCGGCCGAACCTTACCGGCGGGCATACAGCCGGACTTACCCGGTTGTTCAGTAGCCGGCGTAATTCCTACAAAATTATCGCCATAGGCACCCGCCATCAACAAGCGGAATGTCCTTTCACAAACGGCTATGCGCTCACCTCGCGGAAAATAATGGCCATCGTCATCGTGTACTTTAGAAAGTGGACCACGGTAGATAACCGCGTGGCCTTTATCCACACAGTCGGTCGACTCGCCTTTTATCGCGGTTATCGTCACTGAGCGAAATTCTATACCTTCAACAATCTGCCAAGGTTCAATATCCCATTTTTCAAGCTCGACGGCTTGAAATCCGGCATCCACAAACGCATTTACAAATTTGGCTTCCTGCAGCGAACCCGAGACACAGCCGCTCCAGAGCGTAGGATCCGATTTCAAATGATCCGGCACAACTTCATCAGCCACAATATCCGAGATCGCGACACGCCCACCGGGTTTGGTCACGCGAAAAATTTCATTAACCAATTGCTGCTTGTCGCTATCGTTAACCAGATTCAAGACACAATTGGAAACGACCAAATCCACCGAATCGTTAGCAATCAAAGGTTGGCTTGTACGTTGCTCATTCTGCCATGATTTGTACTTGGCAAGATCCACTGAATTCGTAACCGGAAACTCACCAAGATAGCGGTCCGAAGCATCCAAATCAATCGCTAAATCCTGGATATAACCCTTCACGAAACTGACCCGATCGCCGCCCAATTTTGCGGTCATTTCCGACTCGTATTTACGCGCTAATGAGAGCATATCGTCATTCATATCCACACCGATGACACGGCCCTGTTCACCAACGATCTGCGCAGCCATATAGCAGATTTTCCCGGAGCCTGAACCCAAGTCCAATACCACATCTCCCTCCCGCACAAAGCGCGACGGATCACCACAGCCGTAATCTTTTTGAATAATCTCTTCGGGCAGAAGCTTTAGTAAATCGTGGTCGTAATCCACAGCACAACACAACGACGCTTGCGCCACTTCGGCACCTTGGGAATAACGCTCCAATACACTCGTCTCAACATTCATATCTAACCTCTAAAATTCGTACAAAAATAAGGCACCTGTATTCGCCACCCTGGATATTACGACCGGCGGCCCACCAAATACATTTCACGCCGGTCAACAGAAATACAGTGATTCTATTCAGCCTCCGACCTACAAACTATCAGATACCGAATATCAGTGGAAGCAGGTAATGTAACACGCTAACGATTATCAAAATTCCAAACAGGTTTAACACCAATCCAGCTTTCACCATATCGATTACATGCAGTTTCCCGCTACCGAAAATTATCGCATTTGGTGGTGTTGCGACGGGCAACATGAAAGCACAGGAAGCGGACAGCGTGGCGGGTAACATGAGCCATAAGGGTGAAATTTTCAGGGCCTCGGAGACCGATTGAAGTATCGGCAGGACCAACTGGGTAGTCGCCGTATTCGAGGTTAATTCGGTCAAAAACGTCATCCCCATGGCAACCAGAGCGATCGTTTTTATTGTGCCGACTCGTTCCAATCCGCCGAGCTGGGACGCCAGATAAGTCGACAACCCACTATCAACAAAGCCCGCAGCAAGCGCGAACCCACCGCCGAACAAGATGACTACCGACCACGGAAGTTTTCTAAACACCTGTTCATTCAAGATAAAGTCCTTTACACCGTCTACCGTACGGGCAGGAATAACAAACAGCAACAGAGACATCGCAATAGCGACAGTACCATCATCCAACAACGAGCCATGCGCAATCCATGCCTGCCATCCAGGGCAAGAATAAATTCCAATCGTCAATCCTTTACGACTTATCCACAAACATGCCGTCAGACAGAATACAGCTAATACGACTTTTTCCTCGTATTTGATCGGCCCCAGCTTTTGTTTTTCACTCCGCACCAGAGGTTCACTATCTTCAGTAACCGGCAAGCCTTTGAAAAAGCGAAGTCCCAAGTACGCGGTCATGACGATCAACATCAAAACACCAACCGGAACCGCAAACATCAACCATTCAGCAAATCCAATCGTTACCCCATTTTGATAACTAATTTCATATAACCGTAAAAAAACAAGATTGGGTGCCGTACCGACCGGAGTCAGCATACCGCCGATAGAAGCCGAATAGGCGATGGCTAACAGTAAGCCCAAGGTAAACCGCTGAACGTCATTGGCCGAAAAACTAGATTCAAATCGTCCCAATATCGCCAACGCAATCGGCAACATGACCAAAGTCGTCGCGGTATTGGATATCCACATCGAAAGGCCCGCTGTCGCCACCACAAAACCTATCATCAGCTGCAACGGCTGGCCTCCAAATACAAGCAACACGTTCAGTGCAATCCGACGATGGAGTTGCCAGCGCTGCATCGCTAATGCGATCATAAACCCACCTATCAACAAAAAGACAGTTGAATTCATGTAATGCGCGGCCACGACTTTGGTCGAGGAAATCCCAAGAATAGGAAATACGACTAATGGGATTAGTGCTGTTGCCGCCAAAGGTATGGCTTCGCTAATCCAAAGAATCGACATCATCACGGCGACAGCCGCCATGCGAGTCATGATGACATCATCCCCCAGATTTGTCGTTACCAAAATGATGCACGGGATGATTAAAGCAGAAAACAAGCCTATTTTCTTCATGCTTGCATCCCGAATTTTGATTTACTGGTGATCAATTACGATTCCGGCCAACAACACCCAGCTATTTTCAGTTTCGATATAAGCAACTACTTCGTACACCTAAGATCACCTGTAACTGTTCAGATTGCTGTCAAATTTAGTCGAGTACAAGAAGAAAACGCGCAGTGTACATGGGTACATGAGCATTTTCGACGCCGTAATCGGGTAAATTTGAGAGTAAGCTGAGCAGTTACCCATGTAAAGCTGGACTGAATTCGTGGACTGCTTCGACCATAACTTGAACATTTTCGGGGTTTACATCGGGTAGAATTCCGTGTCCCAGATTAAAAATATGCCCCGATCCGGGTCCATATTGATGCAGAATCGTTTTAACTTTTTCCCGAATTACTGATGCGGGTGCATACATTGATATAGGATCCAAATTGCCCTGCAAGGCAACGCTATCTCCGACCCTGGAACGCGCAATTGCAATGTCACATGTCCAATCCACACCTAAGCCGGAATAGCCGGTATCCGCCATAACTTCTAGCCATTGTCCACCGCCTTTTGTGAACAATAGAGTAGGCACGGACGAATCAGTATCATCCAAACAAAGTTTATCCAATACACGTTTCGCGTAATCCAATGAAAACGTCTGATATTCTTCTGTCGACAAAACACCGCCCCAAGTATCGAAAAGCATAACTGCTTGCGCGCCTGCAGCGATTTGCGCGTTAAGATACAAAGCTACCGAATCCGCCAAGACCCCTAGCATCTGATGCATTGCATCGGGATGCTCGTACATTAATGTCTTAACCAAACGAAAATTTTTACTGCTACCGCCTTCAACCATGTACGTCGCCAAAGTCCAGGGGCTCCCTGAAAATCCGATCAGTGGCACTTTTCCGGCCAATGAGGACCGTATTAACCGAACCGCATCCATGACATACGATAACTCGGCTTCGGGATCCGGAACCGCTAAATTGGCGATATCAGCAAGCGTACGTACCGGCCGAGCGAACCTAGGCCCCTCACCTTCCACGAAGTTCAACCCCAAACCCATTGCATCGGGGATCGTAAGAATATCTGAAAATAAAATTGCCGCATCAAAGCGAAACCGTTCCAAGGGCTGCAACGTAACCTCGCAAGCCAACTCCGGATTAGTGCATAGATTCAGAAAGCTCCCTGCTTTCTCTCGGACTCTACGATATTCAGGAAGATACCGGCCCGCTTGTCGCATCATCCAAACCGGTGTACGACTAACGGGTTGACGTTTAACAGCACGCAAAAAACAGTCGTTTTTTAAAAATGTCATACAGTTAATTTTGGGTAAGGAAAATAAAACGGGCTATACTAACCCTCCAACATTAACGATACAATTGGTAGGAGGCACATGCAGCATTTTTGTCCCGTGCTCAGTGATTCAACTAGATCCACCGACTTGATGCAAAAAGCAAATACCGGTACTTACTTCGCCCAATTGACATTATCTGCGCGCATCGAATTTAGCGATTGAATTCTGCACAGATTTCAGTTTACGTGGCCAAGATTTTTTCAATACTTGAGGTAGGCTGCGCGCTTTATCCTTAGCGGCTGAAAGTGAAGGATATATTCCGTGGATTAGTGCATACCAATCCTGATTTTTCTTTGTCGTTCTAAACAGCGCCAAACCGTCTAACGCAGAATGTTTCTTTACAAAACTAACCATATCGTCGAAATCTATCACTGCGACAAGCTGCAGTGTATACCTGTCACCCTCTTGTTTGAGAATCCAATCAACATCCTCGACTCCTTCGATTGAATCACTATTTAGCAAGCCCGAGACCGCTTTTTCCATATTTTCATCAGTTTCACGGATATCATTAAACTCAGGGTTTTGTTCGGTAGCAAGTTCTGACAAAATCAAACCGTCTGCGACTAACACAGCCTGTTGTTCATCGTCTGATAGCCCCACACGAACGGCACTGTCAGTATTCGAATTAACGGAAGGTAAAGTCGTTCTGACATGTTGTTCTATTTCACCTACACCGTTTTTATCCTCGGTCGTCAAGCTTTCCGGTAACGGTTCAATATTCAAATATTCGACGGCACTTTGCTCACTCAAATCCAATACTTCATGAGTATCGCTCAATTCAATCGAACTACTGGAAGATCTAAGCGCTGTTCCTAATGGATCTACAGCTACCCCACCAGGCCCACCGGTTCCAAGTTTTTCTTGCTTGCGAATTTGAACAGAATCTACGCTTGTTTTTCGTGATTTGGACGATAGAGCCGGAACATCGATAGGGGTTTTTTCTTTATCCAAATTTGTCGACGCCAATTGAGCAGCGTTGAAATTACCGTCAACTTCCTTCGCATTATTCCACAAAAAAACTCCAATTCCGAACGCTACAAGCAAGATTAATGCTGAAACCACGGGGAAAGGAGCCCCAGCTATTTGTATATCCCCGTCTTTTGAAATCTCTGGCAATAACGCTAGAATCTCTCCTGGAACTCCATGGCTTTCGCGGTAAACTTTTTGCACAAGTGGCAAATTTATTGCCTGAAGCGGAATTGTGCTGGAAGGTTTCCCTGACAAATTCTTTAAAAATTCCTCAGTTTGTTGCTCGGTCAACGGGGGAATTTCTATTACTTGGCAGTTCTCAATCACGGGATCTGACGCTACCATTAATTGGAGGTGATCCGCGGTCATTGAGAACACCAATCTAAGCACACCGAAGGATTCGGCGAACGCACAAATGCGAGTTAGAACACCTGGCATCAATACACCAGCATCATCCAACAGTAATATTAAATACCGACTGTTCAACGCAAACCGAGCCAATTTTTTCTTTAATAAGATATCAACGTCGTCGAAATTTGCGTGCTGCTGATCGTCTACAATGGTTTGCAACAATCGATCTTGAATTCGTTGGAAAGTTAAACCTGCTGTGGCACTAATTGAACATACCGACCAAGTCGGGAGCTTACGTTCCTCTACCAATCGCAACACTGTCGATTTGCCGATTCCATCCGACCCGCAAACAATCAATGATTCGTTTAGATTTGAAATAAGATGTAGGAGTAGATCTAACTTTTGTGCGCGCTCGTCGGAAAGCAATGGTTGGGACGTGAACACCTTGTCGCCTGAGTCGGAACTGCCTACCGACTTTGATACTAAAACACTCGTTTCAGTTTCTACCATATTCATTCAGAGTTGCTTCCAACCAGTCTATTTCAACACTGCACGGGAGCTTCGCCCGCCCAATTCGTTCCAACAGAATAAAGCGTATTCTCCCATCAATATTTTTTTTATCAACTGCCATGATCTCGAGATACCGGCTAACACTCAATTCTTCAGGCGGCGCAGTCGGCAACTCAGCATTCTGCAATATAATTTCGATGCGATGCACATCGTCATTGTTCAAAAACCCCATGCGCCGCGAAAGATCAGACGCTTGGCAAATGCCGATTGCGACCGCCTCTCCATGCAGTATAGAACCGTAGCCCAATCCAGCTTCAATTGCATGTCCGAAGGTATGTCCAAGATTCAAAATCGCCCGAACCCCAGATTCCATTTCATCTTCGGCAACAATATCAGCTTTATTTGAGCACGATCGTTCAATCGCATAGGCTAGAGCGCTTGGACTACGCTGAATCAACGCATCCATGTTAGTCTCCAACCATGTAAAAAATTCCGTGTCGCGAATCAAACCATACTTGATCACCTCCGCAAGACCCGCACTCATTTGTCTTGCATCTAACGACTCCAGTACACGAGTATCCGTTATTACGCACTTGGGTTGATAAAACGCTCCAATCATGTTTTTGCCAAGCGGATGATTTACACCCGTTTTTCCACCAACCGACGAATCCACTTGAGCAAGTAATGTTGTCGGTACTTGAATAAATGCAATTCCACGTTGATAACACGCCGCTGCAAAACCGACCAAATCGCCAATTACTCCACCACCCAAAGCGATCAATAAAGAATTTCGGCTAAATCGGTTTTCTAACAACGAATTGAATACCGTCTCGACAGTGTTTAGTGTCTTAAATTCCTCGCCATCCGGCAGAACAACAGTCACTACGTCGAACCCGGCTAAGGACTTTAGAACCCGATCCAAATAAAGCGGCGCAACGATTTCATTGCTCACCACCATGACTTGTTGAGACGTAATGTGTCGCTTAAACAGATCCGGTTGATCGATTAGATCTCGGCCAATATAAATTGGATAGCTGCGTTCACCAAGACTTACATTAAGCGTAACCATCAATTTTTAACCGCTGGTCTGGACGATTGAAAAATATTCAAGATGTGTTTAACGGCCATTCGACTAGACAAGCGCCCAGTATCAACGGTGTAATCGGCACAAGATTCGTACAAAGGGGTACGAATTTGCATCAAATATTCAAGTTTTTCTCGAGGATTCTCAGTGTTCAACAAGGGGCGATGAACGTCCTTTAACGTCCTCTCGAGTTGACGGTCAACCATACACCTCAAATACACGACGAAACCATTAGCCCTCAAACAACGTCGGTTTTCGGGTGCAAGGATTGCCCCGCCTCCAGTCGCCAACACGATGCTATCCAATTGAGTTAGCTCGGCTAGAACGCTACATTCACGACGCCTAAAACCTTCTTCACCTTCGTATTCAAACACCACCGGTATATCAACACCGGTTCTAGTCTCGATCTCTCGATCACTATCATAAAATTGAATACCCAGGCATTTGGCCAATTGTTTGCCTACAGTAGTTTTGCCGGCACCCATAGGGCCAATAAGAAATATATTGCTGGATTGTTTCATGTTCCTGGACAAGCCGACTCGTAATGCACGGCAAATCTTAACATGAAACCGAAGGACAACCGATGGTAGCTATCGCCTAAAGTATTCTTTTGGCGATTGAAGCTATTCTGCTATAGCAGTTTAAGGTTGGATATCGGGACAAAAAAAGTGGGGCGACGCCCCACTTTATTGGAAAGTTTTGGATCAATCTATTGAAACTTCAAATACACCTACCTGCTTAACTTAAAGTGCATTAAGGCTTTTCTTAAGTATTTTAGGGGTAATAAATATAAGCAATTCGTTTTTCGTATTTTCTATGGTGGTTCTTCTAAACAACCACCCTAAACCGGGCAATTCTCCAAAAAACGGCACGCTAGCTAAGTCGTTCCGCGTAGTCCCTTGATATACACCACCCAATACAACTGTTTCACCGCTTTCGACTTGAACACTCGTTTCAATCTCGCGTGTATTGATCGCCAAACCACCGGGTGTTTGGTCTCCAGGCGCATCATTTTTTACCAGTACATCCATTAAGACCATGTCATCCGGTGTAATATGCGGGGTCACTTCCAGTTTTAATACCGCTTTCTTAAACTGCGTATTCGTTCCACCCAAACCACTTTGCGTTTCGAACGGTATTTCAATACCTGATTCAATCCTTGCTGTATGTTGATCCGTTGTTATCAGGCGCGGATTGGAAATGACCGTTGCCCTTCCTTCGGTTTGTTGTGCAGTCAGCTCCAGTCTTAACAGAAACTCGCTGGCTTTGAACAGGACTACACCCAGTCCACCGGTCGCGGTACCCACAGCCAAATCAGTAATCAAATCGCTGTTGGGACCCAATAGTCCACCCGCTCGATAACCGCCCGCATTTGGATCTTGATTTTCACCTTCGGCAGCCAGTCGTACGCCTAGGTCCCGAGTAAAATCATTGTTCGCGATAACGACACGTGATTCTATGAGAACTTGGCTAATTGGCCTGTCCAATTGGTTAACCAACTGCCTGATGGAGTCTAAATTCCGCCCCGTATCCTTCACGATAAGCACATTTGTTCGATCATCGATATTCACTACACCACGAGCAGACAAGATCGAGCCACGATTGGATGAACCAAAGCCACTATCGCCAAGACTAGAATCAGCAAAGGATAAGGTATCCTGAGACCGCGGTTGCAAATCCCCTAGTGTCGCATCACTGGAGTCGGCTTGATTTGTTTCCTGTACTCCCATCAATACGGCCTGGATATCTGCTGCTTTAGCATATTTGATTTGAATAATTTCGGTCTTGAGAGGTGCAAGCTTTTCCTTCACCGCAAAGGCCTCAAGCTCTTCTTTCTCCAACTTGTTAATTTCTGGCGTTGGTGCTACCAGAATTACGTTGCCAGTTTGGCGTTTAGCCAAGCCCTTTGACTTAAGGATAACATCCATCGCTTGATCCCAAGGAACATCGTTCAACCTAAGCGTGATGCTCCCTTCAACGGTATCGCTCGCGACTATATTTAAATTAGTGAAATCGGCCAAAATCTGCAGTACTGAACGCACCTCAATGTCCTGGAAATTCAAAGACAATCGCTGACCTGTAAATTTAAATTTCTTCCTTTTTGCTGCTTCCTTTTCGAAACGCGTCAAGGGTCGAAACTCTACAGTCAACAACCCCTCGGATTGAAAAGAAGAATATTCATGATCCGAAGAGACAGGCGTAATCGTCATTGTTGTTCGACTTCCATCACGCCGAGTTTCTATCCGACGCACGGGTGTCGCGAAATCCATAACATCCAAAGACTTTACCAATCGGTCGGGTAAACCCGTATTCAGGAACCGCAAGACGACCTTGTTTCCTCGTTCCTGCATATCCACGACTGTATTTGGATCCGTGAATGAAACCAATATCTGACCTTCACCCTGAGCACCCCGTCTAAAATCTATGTCCTGGATGGTTTGCTTGGGTAATGCCCTGGACGTAACTGTTGGGGTATTGGCCCGTGAAGAAATTTTTGTCGGTCCGGAACCTTCATTTTGAAGCGTCACAAAAACATTGTTACCCTCAACCTTGGTTTCAAATGGAACCATATTGATAAGGTTAATCACAACTCGTGTGCGTCCGGAAGCTTCTACGACATGGATTCCACTAGCAACGCCCACATTAACCTGAATTGTTTTCTTATTCAGGCCGTTCTTAACTGATACGAAATCCATCGCTATTCTGGCCGGGTTATCGGTTGAGAATATTTTTGGTTCGACCGCGGGTCCGTCAAAACTAAGCTGGAACTGAAGTTTATCGCCGGGCAAAGACGCAAAATCGACAGATTTTAACGACGACTGTGCGGCAATGGCGAGTGCGCCGTGCATGATTAACACGAGCAGTATGCCGATTGCAGATAGTCTCCCGCCCAATCGAGCAAGACTGGCAGACTGTTGATTAAATTTACTGTGACTCATCTTCATTAATTGTTCCTCACCCATTACTCTGACAGCTTCACAGACGCCTGCCGTTCACGCCAAGTCCCAGGACCATCTGGAATAATCTCCAACAATTCAACTTGGTCCTCCATAATCCTAATAATCTTGCCATGGTGCTTACCTATATAGTTGCCATTGCGAACTCGATGAATCGTCCCGTCGTTGGCTTGAATTAGGCCCCAAAGACTAGAGTTCATATTCACAGTACCTACCATCCTGAGACTATCCAAGGAATAAGATTCTAGTTCTTCACGTGCGCGAATTTCATCTGGCCGAATACCGTTTTCAACGGTAACCTGCGACGGCTCTTCGGAACTCGCTGTCGGAATAAAGGGGTTACGCAACCCCGCCGGATCAAATGCAAAGGTTTCTACTGCTGTAATTTCAGGTAAAGGCTCGATATTAACCTTCTCTCTTGATTTTATTTTGGTTACATATTCATGCAGATCGGACATGTCATCGTTGCTGCAAGCAGCTAAAACCATCGACATACCTATCAATGCACCATATTTGACCAAGACCTTAGGCATTGCTATCCAAAGTTTCCAGCCGTTCATTTACCACCTCGCCTTTTCCTACCCTTTTTCTTGGAATTGGCCGCCGCGTTTTGCTCTTCCTCATCCAGATAGTGGTAGGTTTTCACAACAGCTTCCATTGTCATTCCCTGACCATCGTTTTTTGCCTTGGTGTCATTCGACTTGGACTCCGATATAGTGACATTATGTATCGTCACGATACGCGGCAAAGAAGCCAATCCGCTGACAAATGTCCCAAATTCTTCGTAGCTTCCGATAACTCGAACAGCGATGGGCAACTCGGCGTAAAATTCTTTTTTGATCTCTCCCTGAGGTTTGAAAAGTTCAAAATCCAGGCCACTCGCCAAACCTGTCTGAGAAACGTCTACCAGCAAATTTGCAACTTCGGTACGATCCGGTAACTGCCTCAGCATAGTCCCGAATGATTCCTCGATCTCCTTGAGTTGCTTTTTGTATGCCTCTAGATTCGAGGCCTTTTTTTGTTTTATTTCAAATGTTTGCTTGAGTTCTATCTCTTTTTTCTCAGCAGTCTCTAGCCCCGACAGCTGATCCAAGGTATCAAATTTTATCCACAATCCCACGACAACCAGGCTGATGAGGATCACAGTCGCAATCTTTATCGGAAGTGGCCACGTACCGGCAGCGTCTAACTCCCAGTTGACTTCAGATAGATTCATGATTTACCCCCATTGGCATCACTTTTGTTCTGTTTTTGCTGTTGAACCGTAAGCGTAAATTCACTGACTCGCCCCTGATTAGATATGCCTTTGGTATTGATTACGCTCAACTTGGAATTAGCCAACCAAGGCGAAGCTTCCAAGCTACGCATATAGGCTGAAACTCTAGCATTGGACTGCGCAGCACCATCAAATGTGAGGACATTTCCTTGCTGGACAAATTTTGTGATGTACACACCTTCCGGAGTCGATTTAGCAACTTCAT
>CAZVFR010000003.1:0-13283 GCA_964626505.1 uncultured Methylococcaceae bacterium | reverse complement strand
ACTTCATCGAACAAATGAACAATTTCCGGTCGACTGCCCTGTAGCTGTTGGATTACATCCATTTTTGCAATCAACTTGCGTTTTTGATCTTCCAGCAACTTAATCTCTTCAATCTTCCTGTCCAACGCAGCGATTTCAGTATTGAGATAGGTATTTCGTTTACCCTCATTTTCGATCAAACCGTTGATATGACTTCTTACAAAAAACATTAAAAGAAGCGTTAGTCCCGCTGCCGAAAGTATCGCAACCAAAAAATCCTGCTGTTGTTGTTTTCGAAACTCTTCGCGCCAAGGAAGTAAGTTAATTTTCGCCATTAGTTGAAACTCCGTAGTGCTAATCCACAAGCAATCATCATCGACGGCGCATCGTTACTCAAACTCTGTGGTTTTACCCGACTGGACAGCGCCATGTTTAAAAACGGATTTGCAACGATGGTTGGCGTGCCCAGTTGCTCTTCAACCAAGCTATCAATGCCCGGAATCGAAGCACAGCCGCCCGCCAACACGATTGCATCAATACCGCGATGAACGCTTGACGAAACAAAAAACTGTAAAGATCGACCAATTTGTTGCACCATAGCCAGTTTAAAGGGATCCAAAACATCAGATACATAGTTATCCGGAAGACCACCGTGCTTTTTCGCCAACCCGGCTTCTTCGTAGGATAAGCCGTAGCGGCGCTGAATTTCTTCGGTTAGCTGCTTACCGCCAAAGCCTTGTTCGCGGGTATAAATGATGCGATTGTTGTGGATAACATTGAGGGTCGTCATCGTTGAACCCACGTCGGCAATCGCAATCGTTTGGTGATCACCGCCCTCGGGTAATTGATCCACTATCAACGAAAATGTGTTTTCAATAGCATACGCTTCCACGTCAACGATTTTTGTCTTCAAGCCCGCAATTTCCAATGCCGCGACTCTATCTTCAACATTTTCCTTTCTCGACGCAGCCAATAATACGTCAACCATTTCTGAGTTTTTTTCGCTGGGCCCTTGAACTTCGAAATCAAGGCTCACTTCATCTAACGAATAGGGTATATATTGGTCTGCTTCAAGTTCTATTTGCCCTTCTAATTCATCCGCACTCAGAGAACCTGGCATGGAAATTACCTTGGTGATTACCGCCGAACCCGCAACCGCAACCGCAGCATGCTTTAACTTACTGTTCGAAGTTTTCAAAACAGATCGAATCGTATTACCGATTATTTCTACGTTCGCTATATTTTTATCGACGACCGCATCCACCGGCAAAGGTTCTACCGCGTAACTCTCGACGCGATAGTTAGAACCATTTTGACTTAACTCCAGAAGTTTAACCGCTGCCGAACTTATATCAATTCCAATTAATTGCGGCTTTTTCCGTTTCAAGAAAACCATAGTAATTCCGTCATGAGGATTAATTCAATAGACTATAAGCTTAGTCAAACTTTAGCCTGAACATAATACATCGTAGTATATTTTTTTCGCGACTTTGATCATGTATCCTGTAGTATAGTAGCAATTGACAATTTGCATAAAGAATCGATTCAAATTGTTAACCACTTCACTGTTGGTATGCATTACTTGTCAGCCCGTTAATTTTGTTCTCCATTCGAACAGCTAGTGTCATCTTCAAGACCTCGAAAATTTAACATTTTAAAAAAGCTTTGTGTCTTTTTTTTCTTTTTTTCGCTAGCTAGTGGAATCATCTTTACAGCGGGCTTGTATGGCCTCTACCGATATATGTCACCACGGCTCCCTGACATCTCATTACTTAAAGAGCTTCAACTGCAGGTACCCCTGAGCGTCTACAGCCAGGACGGTAAATTGATCGCTCAGTTCGGTGAAAAAAAACGTTCCCCCATTAAAATAGGCGAAATGCCCAAACGGTTGTTACAAGCGTTCATCGCCGCGGAGGACGACCGTTATTTCAACCATCCGGGTGTCGATTATAAAGGTTTAATCCGAGCCGGACTTCACTACATCAAAACCGGAGAAAAACGTCAAGGCGGCAGCACCATAACAATGCAAGTTGCTCGAAATTTCTTCTTAACCCGCGAAAAAACTTTCATCCGTAAAATAAAAGAAATATTTCTAGCCTTAGAAATAGAACAGCAATTCAGCAAACTCGAAATTCTGGAACTGTACCTCAACAAAATATACCTCGGGCACCGTGCGTATGGGATTGGTGCCGCGGCTCAAATTTACTATGGGAAAGACATCGGTCAATTAGACCTCGCTAGCTGGGCAATGATCGCCGGTCTTCCCAAAGCACCTTCAAGCTTTAACCCTTTGACCAACCCAACACGCGCCATTGCCCGCCGAGATTATGTTTTAGGGCGTATGTATGACTTGGAATTTATTAGCCTGAAGGACTACAAACATGCAATTAACCTTCCAGTTACCGCAAAACTACATACTTATACTATAGAGTTGGACGCGCCCTATGTAGCTGAAATGGTCCGCAAGAAAATGGTAAAGCTATTTGGCGCTACGGCCTATACCGGTGGCTATAAGGTATACACAACTATTGATAGCCATTTGCAAATAGCAGCTCGAGACGCGTTGCGAACGGGCCTGCACGAATACGATGAACGGCATGGATATCGTGGTACAGAGGCTCACTTTAATTTTCCTGTTGGAGCAGCCTTGGAGACATTGGATCAACAGCTAAAAAAATATTCAAAGGTTGGCGATACTCAACCCGGAATAGTCATATCGATAAATAAACAGTCTTTTAAAGCTTATATTAGCAACAACCAAACCGTTGAAATTACAAGGGACGGATTCAAATGGGCAAGAAAATATCTATCCAAGAATAGTCGAGGCCCCGCGCCCAAATCTGCCCGGGATATTGTTGCAATCGGTGACGTAATTAAAGTGCGGTGGACCAAAGACAACGCACCCGTCCTTGCCCAAATTCCGGCCGTTGAAGGCGCGCTCGTTTCAATGAATCCATCCGACGGAAGCATTGTGGCATTGACGGGAGGCTATGATTTTTTTCGCAGCAAATACAATCGGGCCACGCAAGCAAAACGCCAACCAGGATCTGGTTTTAAACCAATTCTCTACACAAAAGCACTAGAGGAAGGATTCACCGCAGCAAGCATCATTAACGACGCACCAATCGTTTTGCATGACCCTTATACTTCAACCTCTTGGCGCCCCAAAAATTATAGTGGGAAATTTTATGGTCCTACACGACTTAGGGTCGCTCTAAGGAAATCAAGAAACCTGGTATCCATTCGCCTGCTTAGGCGAATTGGTGTCCAGAAGATCGCGGAATCGGCTATTCGATTCGGTCTTCCTTCGGATCAAATACCTCGCACCTTATCTATGGCCTTGGGTAGCGGAAGCGCATCACCTATGGAAATGGTTAGAGTATATTCGGTATTCGCAAATGGAGGGTTTCTCGTAGAACCCTATATTATTCTGCGAGTTGAATCAGCCAGCGGTAAGATCATCGAAGAAACACTGCCCAAAATCGCCTGCCCGGACTGTGGTGAACTAGGCAATCAAAATGAGATCTTTGCTCCTAGGGTCGTATCCGAGGAAGTAAATTATCTTATGACGTCATTACTTAAAGATGTCGTTCGCCGTGGTACAGCAGTAAAAGCCAACACACTTGGACGCTCCGATATCGCGGGAAAAACAGGAACAACCAACGAACAACGAGACGCTTGGTTCAATGGCTTCTCACCTACACTTGCGACCGTTATCTGGGTCGGATTCGACTCATCAAAATCATTAGGAAATCGTGAAACCGGCGGTAAAGCGGCCCTCCCCATCTGGATTGCCTATACCCAAGAGGCATTGAAGAATGTAACTGTCGAAGAATTACCCAAACCCGAGGGAATAGTGAGTGCTCAAATTAATTCCTACTCTGGAATGTTGGCGTCCCCTAACGACCCGAATGCTATGATGGAAATTTTCCGCAGCGAATACGTACCAAATATTACAACACCTGTCGACAGCTTGAATCCCTATCTGACCGGCGAATCCGAAAACACGCAAATTCAATCACTGTTTTAGCCTCGGTTTATCACCGCAAAGCAATTTGTAATTTATTAACGTCGATCAACAGGTACATAATCACGCATAGTATGCCCCGTATAAAGCTGCCTAGGCCTACCAATGCGCTTCGACGGATCAGCCATAAGCTCTAACCAGTGAGAAACCCACCCCGCGGTACGAGCTATCGTAAACATTACGGTAAACATTTCGACTGGGATATTCAATGCCTTATAGATAATACCGGAATAGAAATCAACGTTGGGGTAAAGCTTACGCTCTACGAAATAATCGTCTTTCAGCGCAATCTCTTCTAAGTTCAACGCGAGTTCGAACAACGGATCTTTATTCGCAAGTTTCTCCAGAATTTCGTGACAAGTTTTTCGAATTATCGTGGCACGCGGATCAAAATTCTTGTATACGCGGTGGCCAAAACCCATCAATCTAAACGGATCATCTTTATCTTTAGCTCGCTTTATATATTCCGGGATATGTTTGATGTCGCCAATTTCGCCGAGCATACTCAGTACGGCTTCATTTGCACCACCATGAGATGGCCCCCAAAGCGCCGCGATCCCAGCCGCGATACACGCATAAGGATTCGCACCGGTACTGCTCGCCAACCGAACGGTCGAGGTGCTAGCGTTCTGCTCATGATCAGCATGCAATATAAATAAAAGGTTTAATGCTTTAGCCGATACCGGATCCAAATATTGGTGCTCATCAATATAGAAATGTTCCGATGGGAGCGAAAACATCATATTCAGAAAATTTTCGCAATATTCCAAATCGCTACGCGGATATACGAATGGCTCCCCAATGGAATGCTTATAACAAGCGGCCGCAATGATCGGCATTTTCGCCAACATGCGCATCGCCGATATGCGTCTATGCTCCGGATCATCAACATCAAGCTCGCTATGGTAAAAGGCAGACAACGAACCAACCACCCCAACCATCATGGACATTGGGTGCGCATCGTAGTGGAAACCTTCTATAAAGCCCCTCAACTTCTCATGAATGTTGGAATACCATTTTATTTCTTTGATGAACGTATCCGCTTCATTGACCGTAGGCAATTCGCCTTTCATCAACAAGTAAGCGACCTCGAGAAACGTACTCTGTTCCGCAAGTTGATCAATCGGATATCCCCTATATAGAAGGACACCTTCATCTCCATTGAAAAAGGTGATATCACTACTACAACTTGCCGTCGAACCAAAACCCGGGTCGTGGGTGAAATAGCCCAGCTCTTTGCTGAGAAGCTGAATATCTACAGTCGAATGACCCAATGTGCCATCGAATAATGGAAGCTCTACCGTTTTCCCGGTACTGTCGTCGCTAACTCTTAAGATCTTTTTAGAAACCACTGTCACCTCTGTTGTTACGCCTTCAACAAGCGATTAACACTAGGACTGATGTCCACCAAAGCGCGAGAATCGCGCTCACACTCAATATAACTTGCTCGATGCCCGTTAAGACTTGCTGTATTTCCGGCGGAATTTATCCACCCGTCCAGCTGTATCGAGGATTTTTTGTTTCCCTGTGTAAAACGGGTGGCACGCCGAACATACGTCGACATGCAATTCTTTACACAAAGTCGAACTTGTCTCGAAATGGCTGCCACAGCTACAAATTACCGAAATGGTTTCATATTTTGGGTGAATGTCCGGTCTCATAATCGAATACTAAATCCAATGAAAAAAGTGAACCAATCATACTAATAAATTTTCTTTTGCTTCGCAACATTATAATTCATTTTGTTGCCATAATTTGTTGCACCTATTTAGCGAAATTAAGAATATCCGTAACTTCTCGACTACCAGGTCGTATCCCCGTCTCTCGCGGACAAGGTACGGTCAACATCTATTTACAAAGACGAACATTTTTCGGACCACGCGCCCCTAATCATTGACTACGACTATCCCGTCTAGACTCCGATTCAGTACTTCCTTCAGAAATTTAATGGTCAGGTAGAATAAAATGTTTACCAACCAGCCAGACTAATAGAAGAACAGGCAAGCCCATCAAACTGGCAACCAGGAAGAAGTTTGAATAGCCGATTGCTTCTACCATCGTACCTGAATAACCACCCAGCACCTTCGGAATCAAGGTCATCAAAGAACTGAAAATAGCGTATTGTACAGCGGTAAACGACACACTCGTCAAACTGGACAAAAAAGCCACAAAGGCCGCACTGGCTATGCCAGCCGACAGATTGTCCGCCGAAATCACGATATACAGAACGGTCAAATCATTGCCAACATAGGCCTGATACATAAACAGCAGATTCGTTAAAACCGTCAACACGGCACCCAGAAACAAGATGCGCATTACGCCATAGCGTGCTGCAAGAAGCCCGCCCAAAAATCCTCCCGCAATGGTCATCAGTAAGCCGAATGTTTTGACGACCCCGGCGATTTCATTTTTGGAAAAGCCAATATCCTGATAGAACACGTTAGAAATAACGCCCAGCACGATATCTGAAATTCGGTAAAACCCGATCAGGGCCAATAACAGAATCGAGAGCTTCATTCCGTAACGACTGAAAAAATCGGCGAGGGGCGCAAGATAACTTTCCCGAATCATATCCCGATTGGCCAGTCCCAAGCGCATAGCGAACCCGCCTATGATGACCGCAACCAGCACCGCAATGAATAGTCTGCACGCCTCTATAAAAAAACCGACCAGATGACTGTGAGCGAACTGATCTGTAACGTCAGTTTTAAAGCCCTGAACGATATCCGCTGTATAGAAGAATACGGCAATAAATCCTGCTATCCCCAAAAAAAACAGCAGTAGGAAACGGGAATAATCCACCACTGAATAGTCATAACTTGTAAGCTTATTCTGCTCAGGTTCGTCAATAATCAACGTCGTGACTACACCGATTAGCATTGTCAGAGCCATGACCAGATAAGTTGACTGCCATGCTACGTAGCTGTACGCCCCTTTTTCAGTACCGAAATAACTCGCCAAAAAAAGTGCGCCCGCTCCGGCAACAATCATTCCCACACGATATCCGGCAATATAGGAAGAAGACATCATCGCCTGCAGATCTCTTCCAGCGGACTCGATCCGATAGGCATCGATCATAATATCCTGAGTCGCGGACGAAAATCCCAGAAATATCGCGGCCAATGCCATTACAGTCAAACTCCGGGAATCCTCCGCTGGGTCGACCATGGCCATCCATGAAATCGCCGCAATAATCGAAAACTGGGCAACTAACAACCAACTCCGGCGACGCCCAAGCAACCTACTCAAATACGGAATCGGCAAGCGATCAACGAGAGGCGCCCAAACAAATTTAAAGGAATAGGCCAGCGCGGCCCAACTGAAAAAGGTTACCGCTGAGCGATCAGTACCCGCCTCCCTTAACCACAGAGACAAAGAAGAGAAAATCAATAAAATAGGAATGCCCGCGGAAAACCCAAGAAACAACATGGTAATCACGCGGGGATGAGAAAATGATTGCAATGCTTCCCGCCAACTTCGGACTCCTTGCGTCGTTGGGGACATATTAAACCCTAGAAAACCCTATCAGAGCTTGACGAGAAGGATTCGCTATCAAACCAGACAACAAAGCAAAACAGCGTAAATCAACCGTTAACAAAGTAGTGCGTTATTATGCTCGCGAAATACCCAAGCGCAATTGCAGGTGCCCACTTAATATGGCTAAAAAACGTATACATGCCTCGAGACTGTCCCATTAACGCCACCCCGGCTGCCGAACCGATAGATAACATCGAACCGCCAACGCCTGCTGTCAAGGTTACCAGCAACCACTGATACAAATCCATTTCGGGCCCCATACTCAACACTGCAAACATCACCGGTATGTTGTCCACGATCGCGGAAAGGATTCCCACCAGGATATTTGCCGTGGTTGGCCCAAGCCCTCCATACATACCATTTGACGCCAATTCGAGAAAGCCGATGTAGCCCAATCCTCCAACCGAAAACACCACACCAAAGAAAAACATCAGAGTATCCCACTCGACATCGCGAACCCTGTGAAACACGTCATATTCTTCACCGCCCGGCATAATCGTTTGCAGGCGATAGCCATAAATCATTAACAGACTCAAACCGGTCATCATTCCCAGAAAGGGCGGCAAATGCAGAAAGTTTTCGAACGAAACCGCTATCGTGATGGTTAGCAGAAATAAACCGCAGATAACCAGCGCTCCGCTTTTGAGTGGCACAATCGCACCATCGCCATCTGCGGCCGGCATTTCATTGGGCACGGCCATAAACATGATCACAGCAGGGACCAGGTAGTTAACAACAGACGGAAGAAACAACGCGAAAAACGCGAAAAAATCGACTTTGCCCGACTGCCAAACCATTAAAGTGGTAATATCGCCGAATGGACTGAATGCGCCACCCGCATTAGCCGCAACGACCACATTAACAAAGCCTATACTCACAAACTTGGGGCTATTGGAGCCAACCGCCAAAACGACGGCACCAATGAGTAAAGCCGAGGTTAAATTGTCGGCGATAGCCGATAAAAAGAATGTAATTATCCCGGTTACCCAGAACAAATTGCGATAACTGAATTTTTTACTGATCAACCAAGAACGCAGCGCAGCAAACACATTACGTTCCGACATCGCATTTACATAGGTAATCGCAACTAAAAGAAATAAAAACAATTGGGAATATTCTTCGAGATTGTGCATCAAAGCCCGATCAACTTCCTCACCGGGCACACCCATCTCTTTAGCCATATACGCGACTTGAGCCCAAATTATGCCCGCTGCTAAAATAACCGGCTTGGACTTACGCAAATGCGTGAATTCTTCCGTAACGACAAAAACGTACGAAATAACGAAGATCAACAGACAAAAAATGCCGCGCTGGGCTCCAGTTTGGCCCAACGAAGAAAGCTCCTCAGCCGCCACAAAATTCGGCAACATCAGCAACATTAACGAAATAAATATGCGCATCAATACGTCTCCCCTATCTTCGTATTGTAATCATCAATCCGGTTCTAGCGCACAGATACGCAAGCCCCATCATCAATCTAACGATTCGAAACTCGGTTCCAAGCTCCAAACCCTTGGTACACTATAAACGACACAGCACTACCACGCTTATGCATTTATATTTTAATAATATCATTATATATTATTTTTTTTTATGAAAACCTGCGCGTAGTATGGTTAAATCTCCCTATTTACAATGCTGTATAAGTTGATAAATCATTTTGATTCATGCAATAAGTAATAAGATAGATTCGAATCGCGTCATCAACTAACAAAATCACAATGTGATATAAAAAATTTGAGGCGGATCGATTCAACAAAATAATTTAGCGAAAAATTTTAACCATGTATCAGTACAACAAAATAGACCAAACGCTAGTTGACGAACGCGTTGCCCAATTCCGCGATCAGACCAAACGCTTTTTGGCCGGACAGCTCAGTGAAGATGAGTTTAGGCCATTAAGGCTAATGAACGGACTTTATCTGCAAATTCACGCGCCGATGCTCAGAGTCGCAATACCTTATGGATTGCTTTCGTCCAAACAATTTAGAATGCTCGCACACATTGCGCGGACTTACGACAAAAACTACGCACACTTCACTACGCGGCAAAATATTCAGTTCAATTGGCCAAAATTGGAACGCGTACCGGACATTCTCCAGGATCTTGCCAGCGTACAAATGCATGCAATTCAGACCAGCGGTAACTGCATACGCAATGTTACCAGTGACCATCTTGCCGGCATCAGCCCCGATGAATTGGAAGATCCACGACCCTATTGCGAAATAGTCCGCCAATGGTCCACGCTACACCCGGAATTCGCGTTCCTTCCCCGCAAGTTTAAAATTGCGATTAGCGGCGCACAAAACGATCGCGCTGCGACCCAATTGCACGACATCGGCCTCTACCTCGTGAGAGGCCCCAAAGAAGAAATAGGATTTGAAGTATTGGCGGGCGGCGGCTTGGGCCGCACTCCAGTTATCGGCCAAGTTGTACGCCCTTTTCTTGAGAAAAAACACTTGCTGTCATATCTGGAGGCAATCCTTAGAGTATACAACCAACTCGGCAGGCGCGATAACAAGTACAAAGCACGAATCAAAATATTGCTTCGTGAAACAGGACTTGAGAAATTTACCGAACTGGTCGAAAACGAATGGCAAAATATCAAAGAGGGCATGGAACTTGATCCTTCAGAAATTGAGCGTATTAAAAGCCACTTTGTACCACCACCCTACTCACCGCAACCCAGTGAAGATACACTGACAATCGCAAAGCAGGCAAATACAAAATTCGCAACCTGGCTACAACACAACACGGGCGATCACAAAATAGCCGGTTATAGGGCGGTATACCTATCGCTTAAAGCGCCCAATGCCCCGCCAGGTGATATCACCGACAATCAATTGGATGCAATAGCCAGTCTAGCTGATCAATACAGTTTTGGACTGGTGCGCAGCACTCACCGGCAAAACCTGGTACTGGCCGATGTCGAACAAGCCAAGCTATTTGATTTGTGGAAAGAATTGCAGAAATTGGACTTGGCCACACCCAACATCGGTAGCTTGACCGACATGATTTGTTGTCCAGGGTTGGATTTCTGCAGCCTGGCTAATGCCGGTTCCATAGGCGTCGCCGCCGAAATAAACAAGGTGTTCGATGACCTGGACTATATTCACGACTTAGGCGAAGTAAAAATCAACATGTCCGGCTGCATGAATGGCTGCGCGCATCAAAGCGTGGGCCATATCGGCATACTCGGCGTGGATAAAAAAGGCACTGAATGGTATCAAATTACATTGGGTGGATCTTCGGAAAAAAAGGCTGCCATTGGTCAACGCTTAGGTCCGGCTGTCGCAAAAGATCAAGTCGTCGATACACTCGCCACGATTCTCAAGGTTTATACTGAGCAACGCGAAGACGGTGAGCAATTTCTGGATACGGTAAATAGAACTGGCATCACACCATTTAAAGCCCAAGTCTATGCTGTAAATAAAAACCAAGCCCATGCAAATAGTAGAGAGCAGGTCTATGCAAATAATTAAGGACCGGAAAGTCATCGAAAATCAATGGCAGCACCTGGACGATGACGCACGCGCTGTTGATGGCAACATTACAGTCTCCTTATCCCGTTGGAAAACTACAAAGGACGCTCTTAAAACCCGGCATGGAAACCTAGGATTAAGAATTACATCGGGCGATTCAATCGAGGAATTTGCCGACAACCTCAACGAATTAGATATGATTTGCCTTGATTTTCCGGTATTTGTAGATGGCCGATTATTTTCCACCGCGCGCATTTTACGCGGCCGGTATGGCTACAAAGGCGAACTGCGCGCGATGGGAAATTTTATACGCGACCAGATTTTTTTCCTTTCCCGAGTTGGGGTAGACTCATTTGAGCTTCACACACCAGAGGATCCAGCGGAAGCGTTGAATGCTTTAGACGAATTTACCGTAAAATACCAAGAATCATCCGATACTGTAGCAATTTGAGTTTGGCCAGCAAGCTAGGACGGCAATACACACACGCAACGCAAATCCCAACTGCTTTTAACCTAGCCTTACTCAGCCCTGGTGCGTCTCAATATACTAATGCCCTTCAAAACATTTAGTGCTTCGCTGAGTGGATAGTCCTGGGTCAGTGATTCATCGGATTTACTTTCTTTATCAGCATCCTTCGGCACGGAACTTTTAGTCCCGTTAGTCAAATGGTTTGAAAGATCCGCTTCCTTGATCGGTGTAAAGTTGGATTTCTCCAATTCCTGCAGGCGAACTCTGGATAACGGAATATCGGGTGTAATGCCTTCGGCCTGAATGGAACGTCCCGAAGGTGTGTAATATCGTGCGGTCGTTAATTTTACCGCGCCACCGTTGCTGGTTGGCAATATCGTTTGCACTGATCCCTTACCAAACGATTTTTCCCCCATGATTATCGCCCGTTTTTGATCTTGCAGAGCGCCAGCCACAATCTCTGATGCTGATGCGGATCCGGCATTGATCAATACGACTATGGGCGCACCATCCAACTCGTCTTTAGGTGTTGCCTTAAACTTGAGCTGAGAGTCATCAATTCGGCCCTCAGTATAAACAATTAAACCACTCTTCAGAAACGCATCGCTTACCCCAACCGCGGCATTCAAAACTCCACCAGGATTGTTTCGCAAATCCAAAACCAAGCCGTTGAGGCTGCCTCCATTTTCCTGTTCAAGCTCATTAATGGCCTGTTGGACACTCTCAGTGGTTCTGGATTGAAAACTGCTAATGCGTATATAGCCATAACCTTTTTCCAAGGTTCTGCTTTTTACGCTGGTAATCTTGATAATGTCACGAATAATTTTGATATTCAGCGGTTGCTCTTCACCTTCACGAACCACAGTCAGAATAATTTCGCTGCCCGGCTCACCACGCATTAGTTTTACCGCTTCCCCAAGTCCCATCCCTTTAACCGGTTTTTCGTCGATTCGGATTATCAAATCACCGGGCTCGATACCGGCGCGTTGCGCCGGAGTGTCGTCAATAGGGGAAATTACTTTGATAAAGCCGTCTTCCATTCCAACTTCAATTCCCAGCCCACCAAATTGTCCTGTCGTACCAACCTTAAGCTCCCGAAACTGCTCTTGATCCAGGTATGTTGAATGCGGATCCAAGCCTGCCAACATACCCCGGATTGCGTCCTCCAACATTTTTTTGTCGGTTACGGGTTCCACATAGTCCTTCTGTATCCGCCCGAAAACTTCCGTAAATGTGCGTAATTCGTCGTACGGTATATCACTTTTCTCGGATTTCTCGGCGAATGCTAAACCGCTAGAACTAACGAAAACAGTCAAAACAACCCCTAGTGAGAAGGTAGAACAAATTCGTTGGCTAAACATTAATGATGAACTCCATAGTAGGGGTAACAAATCTACGAACCTCTGACAACATGCGGCAGAACCCCTTGGCCCGCTCGGCTTCGTCAAAGAAAAATTAAAAGCAGCCACACAAGTCTACGGTAGAATACTAGACCAATTCCAAGGCGTTAAGGGCACCTCTATAACTCATGAATAAGCATCTTGAGTTCAAATTTCCCCATAGCCGCGTTGCTAAGTGCCCCCAATAGAATAGCTATTACAGCCACTTAGCGCCTTGCTCTTGGAAATTTTGAATCTCAATCTTTCTTACCCAGAATTAATAGCGGTACCCTTAAGTAATGGCTCTGTTCGCGTTTGCTGTTGGTTTTTCCTACAAGGCCAGTAAATAAGCCGTTTTAAGGAATATCTACACAAGGCGTATTTATTGGGTACCAACAACGAACGCGAAC
>CAZVFR010000002.1:0-33820 GCA_964626505.1 uncultured Methylococcaceae bacterium | reverse complement strand
AGGCCTCTATCAGACCGGTCAGTTGTTCCGATATTACTACGGTTTCAGTCTGCATGAGAAAATCCGCGTGATTCCAGCGTGGAGATTTACGCAACTGAATAATTTTTTCAGCCAACGGCATATAGGCTGTGAATTCATGCTGTATGCGATCAAATACTTCGCTTAGATCGCCTTGCAGCTTAGGATCTATATCCCGGCTAAATACGAGAGCAGAGGAAAATTTTTGTAGCGCGTGGCGTAAACTGCGTTCGTCATGTGCATTCCCTTGATGCACAAACCGCGCCAATAGTAAATGAGCCTGAGTAAAATCTGCTTGAAGACTATATCGAACAGATACGGGTAAATTTGCAGTGCTCCCGGCAGCCTGTTCAATTTGTTTTGCCGTTTCCAATGCCATGCGAATACTATCCGCGATCATTTCTCCACGCATTTGAAACTCTACACGGGCCGGACTATTACCCGGGGTTTGCGCTATATCCTCTACCCACCATTGAGATTCCTCTAAATCGATCAACAGTGAATTCAATAATCTGACTGAATTTTGCACCTTGTGATCGTTCCATTCATTGGCTAATTCCTCGAGACTTTTCATCGAGGGCCAAATTTCTTGACGCCAAATACTGTCACGGCGCTGTTTGAATTCGATGTCCGGCTTGTTAATCCAGGCACGAAGACTCGACATAGTCTGGCGTGTCCCTGCCAAAAGTTGGGTTGCATTGTGTGCTATTGGAGCACGTTTTTGAGCGAGCTGATTAGTATGTTGCGAAAGAGTCCAAGTTGTCAGTAAGGCAATAACGAGAGATCCCACGCCTAAAGCAATGAGTTGAATATTGGCCTTTAACAGCTTTTTTTGGACAGAATTATCTAACATTAACGTGTACGCTTGACCCGTAATTCTTACCAGAGGGCAAGATGATCGCGCAGAGCTTTGTTTCCATCAGGGGTTTTCTGACTGAGCGGAATGTGGGCTAGAACTAGTATCGATAGCGGTAACAGAATTTGCACGAATCCAGTACGGATTTTTTTCAACTTGTTTTGCAAGCATTTCAAACTGGGCTTCAAGAATTCCGGCCCGTTGAAACACATGAGATGGAAACTTGGGACCAGGATGAAAGGCTTGAATGGGTGACCGTGTAATCGGCAATTCGCCATAGAGAAAAGCGACTTCTGAAACCAGTAATGACGCTATATCATACACATCACTAGGTTCAATTTGGTTTGATTTTTCACTGCGATCCAAGTTAAGAATGAGAATTTTATAACCCGATTTTTCTGTGATACCACGCAAAACCTGGAAACTGTCCGCAAGTCTATAAAAGACATCACGCGGCTGCTTTCCGGGTATATAAACCGGTTCCGGTGGAATGCGATGAGTCTCGGAAAATTGAGACAACAATAAGGTGCTATAGCTTATGGCCGTTGTAACTTGCTGATAGACATCTTCGGGTGCGAATCGATAGCGCAGCAGATTGTTTACTTCATTGTTTGCTACGGCGATGGTATTAAAAACATCGGTGGGCGTTTTGTTAGGATCTACCGGATGGGTCTTGGTGATTGGTGGAATACCCAAATGCTCACGAATCAGTTCTAGTTTCTCTATGGAATCTTGTACGAGTTGAAATACATGGCCGGGCTGGAGCTTTCCACCAAGCATTTCTGGTAGAGGCTCTTGGCTACGGGTAATCTCAAAAACCAAGCGATTGGTTTTTTTCAATAGCGTGAAAGCCTGATAATAAACTTCCCGGGGCGCCGCATTGGAAACTTCAAACGAGACTGAGTGAGCCTTTGGTTTTCCCATGATGAAGCAAATCTGGGCGACGCTATCCAAAAACACTTGCACTCTCGCGTACACATCGGGCGGCGTAAGGGAGCGTATCGATTCTTCATCAACTTCAGCGCGCAAGTTCCCCGCAACTGGGAGGCTGAAAACAACAACAAAAAAAGTTGCCTTAACTAGATTTAGTTTCACGTTAGACTCAATGCTGATACTTTAATCAAGGCTCTGTTCGCGTTTAATGTTGGCTTTTCCTTAAGGCCAGTAAATAAGCCGTTTAAGGAATATCTACACAAGGCGTATTTATTGGGTACCAACAAAGAACGCGAACAGAGCCTTAATCAAAGTATAGATGAATTCCGTATAAGCGATATTGTCAAGATAATAGGGGTAATAAGCACGGATAGAGTCAAAATCGACACGTTGCAGACCGCAAAATCATCATGTTTATCCACATTTCTCACCAGAGGCATAATGTTCGCACGGTGATTTCTTATCGTAAGTAATTTTCTGAGTAAGCAGAATACAGCCTATCTTTCGAGGGTAGAAATTTCTTCGAGGGAATAAAGATCAAGCGAGCAATTACCAGTCTGGCGGGGAATGCTAAAGGGAAGGATAACGCGAATTACGCTAAGGACAAATGTGGTTTCGGTATCCCAATTCGACTCAAATCGACATTACCTGAACGCGTTATTTTCCTCTTACCAGCGCAAATGTATCTGTCACAGTATTAAGGACAGGGGCTCAAGCCACTGTAATAAACCGCAAGATTGGCGATATCCTGGTCGTTTAAAGCGGCGGCGATGGTATTCATGATGTCTGCTTCGCGCTTTTTCTCCCGAAACGCTTTTAAGCTCGTCATGATATAAACTTCGTTTTGACCCGCGAGGTTCGGAAACCCTCCAGTCGCATTAATTCCCTTGGGGCCATGGCAAGCCGCGCACGCAGCTGATTTAGCCTCTCCAGCTTTGGCATCGCCGACAAGATCCGCCGCGATAGCAGAGCTTACAAAACTTAGGCACCAAAGGGCGATTAGCGCGTACTTGAACTGTGACATATTAGGTCTCCAATTGAGAGGTTAGACATCGGACGGCGTAAGTATCGTTATTTTGCGCGTCGGCTGCAATACAGTGGATAAAAATAGTGCTTGGATACTAACGGTGAAATATCCTAATCGAGTCACTGTCGCAAATTAGAAACTATTGAATACTCACCACGACTACAAATTCCATCACCCGACCGCACCAATATCATAATCTCCACGGTTTCGAGTCAATCGACACCGATCATAGCAAATCGCCCCACAAAGCTTGTACGACGCTGATCGCGGTCAATGCAGCTGTTTCGGTTCGGAGAATTCGTGGTCCCAAGCGCACCCCTTTAAACCCAGCCTGCGTTACCTTCGCTCGCTCGCCAGGGCTAAAACCGCCCTCTGGACCTGATAAAATCCAGACGTCCGAACAATCCAGCGTATGCTGTTTCAATGTAGCGTCCGCGCGCGGATCAAGGAATAACTTAAATCCACTAGCATCGGGCAACCAATGCTCGATAACCTGCGGTTCAGCGACGCTAGGCAACACGCTTCGGCCGCATTGTTCACAAGCATGTTGGACGACCTTTTGCCAATGCTGTTGTTTTTGCTCGCGCCGATCGTTGGTAAACTTCACTACGCAGCGTTCAGTAATCAGCGGCACGATGGTATTGACCCCAAGTTCCACCGATTTCTGGATCGCGAGGTCCATGCGTTCACTTCGAGAGATACCCAAAGCCAAATGTATTTTTAGCGACGATTCGCAGTCGCACACGCGCCCTTCATCGATCCTTACGATAACAGACCTACGGCTAACCAAAGTCAATTTGGCTGCATACTCAACGCCATCCCCATTGAACAAAGTTATCTCATGACCGTTGCTCAAACGCAGAACATTGCGTACGTAATGAGCGCTTGCCTCATCCAATTCCAGTGTGGTTTGGGGAACTAATTCAACCGCAAGATAGAGTCTGGAAATACGCACGAGATTTGCATTCACACCTTGGTCGAAAAACGGTCTGATGCCAGGAATGGCGGGGACTACTTCAGACTGAGGCCATTCCAAATTTTCAAAACCAGATCGGACTTATTCATCGTGTAAAAATGCAATCCGGGCACGCCGTTATCCAACAGCCGTTGGCACATCGTTGTCACAACATCCACACCGAAATTTTTTACCGACTTTGTGTCGTCACCGAAATACTCGAAACGTTTACGCATCCAGCGCGGTATTTCAGCACCACAGCCTTCGGAAAAACGCGAAATTTGGAAAAAATTAGATATCGGCATAATGCCAGGAACAATCGGAATATCCAAACCTTTCTTCTCACAGGCATCGACAAACCGAAAATACGCGTCTGCGTTGTAAAAATACTGCGTAATCGCGCCATTGGCACCCGCATCAATCTTCCTTTTGAAATTATTCAGGTCGGCCTCCGCATGCGGCGCTTGAGGGTGAACTTCCGGGTAGGCCGCTACTTCAATGGTAAAATAACTCCCGGTTTCCTGACGGATAAATTCAACCAGCTCGTTGGCATACCGAAATTCACCGGCTTCGACCATTCCCGAGGGTAAATCCCCGCGCAATGCCACAATTCGGCGGATTCCATGCTGACGGTAATTGAGAATAATCTCGCGTATACTTTCGCGCGTCGATCCTATACACGACAAATGCGGAGCTGTGTCTACGCCCGTAAGCCTAAGTATATCGACAACAGTTTCTTCAGTCTTCTGCCGCGTCGATCCCCCGGCCCCAAACGTTACCGAGAAAAATAGCGGTTTCGCGACCGCAAGATCGTCGGCCGTTGTGCGCAACAATTTTTCGGTTTCTTTTGACTTGGGTGGGAAAAATTCGAAGCTATAATCCCGGCCGTCTTTTTTCTGCGATTCCATGTATGCGGATTAGATAATGAAATATTTGGAATAAACCTAGTGAGACCAGCTGGAGCCTGAATCTTAGCGATTCGCCCATGCCAAGTCGAAACCAAGCGCACACCGACACCGGGACAACCAAGCGATCACCCCGATACCTTGTCGATAGTAGCTGCTAGTACCGATAGTGATCCGCTTTGTACGGACCATCAACGCTGACACCGATATACTCGGCTTGCTTTGGGGTCAGTTGAGTCAGTTGTACACCCAGCTTCCGTAAGTGCAAAGACGCGACTTTTTCGTCCAATTTTTTGGGAAGAACATAGACTTCCTTGGCATAATTCTCGGGATTATTCCAAAGCTCGATTTGCGCCAGAACCTGGTTGCTAAACGAATTGGACATGACAAAACTTGGATGCCCAGTCGCACAGCCCAAATTCACCAAACGCCCCTCGGCCAGAAGAATTAACCGTTTACCGTCCGGAAAAATGATGTGGTCAACTTGCGGCTTGATATTATCCCACTCGTATTGGCGCAGAGACGCAATATCGATTTCCGAGTCAAAATGCCCAATGTTGCAGACGATCGCCTGATCTTTCATGGCTTGCATATGATCGTGGCCGATGATGTGGTAATTGCCCGTCGCGGTAACGAATATATCCGCCTCAGCAGCAGCTTGATCCAAGGTCACCACTCGATAGCCTTCCATCGCAGCCTGCAAGGCACAAATCGGATCAATTTCGGTTATCCACACGGTTGCACCCTGCCCGCGCAGCGACTGTGCACAGCCCTTTCCGACATCACCATAACCGCACACGATGGCTATTTTGCCGGCAATCATCACATCGGTGGCACGCTTGATACCATCCAGTAGTGATTCACGGCAGCCATACAGATTGTCGAACTTGGACTTGGTTACCGAATCGTTGACATTGAAAGCCGGTGCTTTAAGCGTCCCTTTCTTAACCATTTCGTATAATCTAAGCACACCCGTAGTGGTTTCTTCAGACAAACCTCTGACATCATCCATTAATTCAGGGTATTTCTCATGCATGACAATAGTCAGGTCGCCACCATCGTCCAATATCATATTCGGACGCCAACCATTGGGTCCGAAAATAGTCTGATCGATACACCACCAGGCTTCATCCTCAGTTTCACCCTTCCACGCAAATACCGGAATTCCGGCAGCGGCCATCGCCGCAGCGGCATGGTCCTGAGTCGAAAAAATATTACAAGATGACCAGCGTACTTCGGCACCCAAATCCACCAATGTTTCGATCAACACCGCTGTTTGAATTGTCATGTGCAGACAACCAGCAATGCGCGCACCTTTTAAAGGCTGCTGCTCTTTGTATTCATCGCGCAATGCCATCAAACCCGGCATTTCAGTCTCGGCGATGTTGATTTCTTTTCTACCCCACTCGGCCAGCGAAAGATCCGCAATTTTGTAATCCGGTGTCAGGTTGGTAACAGGTTGGCTGCTCATATTGGGTCCCTCAGGTCAGAAGTGTAAAAATGGTGAATTAGGAAGATAGTCCCGCGGCATCTCGAAGTTGCTCGGCTCTATCGGTCTTCTCCCACGTAAATGTGCTTTCATTACGTCCGAAGTGACCGTAGGCCGCGGTTGTTTGATAAATGGGTCGCAGCAAATCCAACATAGCGATCAAGCCTTTGGGACGCATATCGAACTGGTCGCGCACGATGGCGATCAATCGATCTTCGTCAAGCTTACCGGTGCCAAAAGTTTCGATGCTGATTGATGTCGGTTCCGCGACGCCGATTGCGTAGGATACCTGGATTTCGCAACGCTCGGCCAAGCCGGCCGCAACAATATTTTTGGCCACATAGCGGGCCATGTATGCCGCGGATCGATCGACTTTGGACGGATCCTTACCACTGAACGCACCGCCACCATGCCGGGCCATACCTCCGTAGGTGTCCACGATGATCTTACGCCCGGTCAAACCGCAGTCACCAACCGGCCCGCCAATAATAAATTGTCCGGTAGGATTAACAAAAAACTGAGTATCCTTATGAATCCATTCGCTCGGCATAACCGGGAGAATGATTTCGTCGATAACTGCTTCGCGCAATTCCTTTTGGCCAATATCCGGGGAATGCTGAGTCGAAAGCACAATCGTATCAACCGCTACCGGACGATTGTTTTCATAGCGAAAGGTTACCTGGCTTTTAGCATCGGGCCGCAACCACGATAATACTTTGCTTTTTCGGACTTCGGCTTGACGCTGCACCAATCGATGGGAGTAAGTGATCGGAGCCGGCATCAACACATCGGTTTCATTGCTCGCGTAACCAAACATCAAACCCTGGTCACCAGCACCTTGTTCATGATCTTCGCTATCATCCACACCCATGGCAATGTCCGGGGACTGTTTGCCGATTGCGTTCATCACCGCGCAGCTTTGCCAATCGAAACCGATGGACGGATCATCATAGCCGATATTTTTGACCACGTTGCGCACCAGATTTTCGGTATCTACCCAAGCATCCGTGGTTATTTCACCCGCCAAAATCACCATTCCGGTCTTTACCATCGTTTCGCAGGCGACGCGGGATTTTGGATCTTGCTCCAACAAAGCGTCCAATACCGCGTCAGAAACTTGGTCACAAACCTTGTCGGGATGCCCCTCAGAAACAGATTCGGAGGTAAAAATAAAATTTTGACTCACTGTTGATTCCTTTTGCCGATAAATTAGAAATACTGTGCCTGACCTTAAACCAATACGGAACTAAAACGAAACTACTTAACAATACATGGCGACGTACATGGGCCCAAAGCGGATCTAGCCTGTTTTACTTTTTATTTCACAAAATTAGTTAACTTATTAGTATATATTAGAAATGAAATACGTCCTAACCTTCGGCAGTCCACTTAGAAAATTTTGATCAATTCATGCAACTTGGTAGGACTCACCAAAAAACTTCGAGGCTAATAGGGCTATCGGACAGGGAGCCCCAGAGGTCATTAAGTCAATTACACCGGTCAACTCCTAAGGCATGATTCTCACGCGCTGCGGCCTTATAGCCGATATCGGAGCGGTAAAAAACCGAATCCCAATGAATTCGACCGGCTAATTGATAAGCCCGTTGTTGGGCCTGGGTTACGGAATCACCCAGCGCACAAGTACACAAAACACGTCCACCAGCTGTAGTAACTCGGCCCGCAACAGTTCTAGTACCCGCGTGAAACACCTTGGTGTCCGGCAACAGATTATCATTCAGCCCGTTTATGACTTCTCCCGTGACATAGCCCCCCGGATAACCACCCGAGGCTAATACAACGCCCAGTGCTGAACGGGCATCCCACAGGATCTGTTTGTCCTTCAAGCGCCGATCCAAGGCACTAAGGCACAAATCCACCAAATCGCTTTTGAGACGCATCATTATCGGCTGGGTTTCCGGGTCTCCAAAGCGGCAATTATACTCCAACACTTTGGGACTACCGTCGGCCGCAATCATCAAGCCCGCGTATAAAAAACCCGTATACGGAATACCTTCTTGCCGCATACCCGCCAAGGTCGGTGCAATCACTTCGTCCATGATGCGTTGATTGATTTCTGGCGTTACAACCGGAGCCGGAGAATAAGCGCCCATGCCACCGGTATTGGGCCCTGCATCACCGTTATCCCTAGGTTTATGATCCTGGGAGGTCGCCATGGGAATCGCCGTATCGCCATCCGCGATCACAATAAAACTGGCCTCTTCGCCGTACAATAGTTCCTCGACTACAACGCGGCAACCCGCGTCGCCGAAGGTATTGCCGGACAGCATGTCGCGTATGCTTTGGCAGGCTTGATCTTCGGTTTGGGCGATCACCACGCCTTTCCCGGCAGCCAGGCCGTCCGCCTTAACAACAATCGGCGCACCTTTCCGGCGCACATAATCGCAGGCTTGCTCGGAATCTGTAAAAGTTTCGAATTGCGCGGTCGGTATGCCGTGGCGGGTCAAAAAAGCCTTGCAAAAAGTTTTGGAGCCTTCCAATTGCGCGGCCGCGCGGCTGGGTCCAAAACAGCGCAGCCCGCTTTCCGCGAAACGATCAACAATTCCGGCAACCAGCGGAACTTCCGGTCCTACAATGGTCAAATCCACGCGTTCAGTATTTACGAAATTCAATAACGCCTGAATATCTTCAGCCCCTATGGCGATATTTTCAGTCTTGTTTTCGGCTTCCGTACCGGCATTTCCGGGCGCCACAAAAATCCGCTCAACTTGGGGCGATTGCGCAACTTTCCAGGCCATCGCATGTTCCCGACCGCCTCCACCAACTACCAGTATTTTCATCAATTTGGTCTAATGGCGGAAGTGGCGAACGCCTGTGAACACCATCGCAACGCCGTGTTCGTCAGCCGCGGCGATAACTTCGTCATCACGCATCGACCCTCCCGGTTGGATAACCGCCGCAATACCAGCCTGCGCAGCCGAATCAATACCGTCTCGAAATGGAAAAAATGCATCGGACGCCATAACCGAACCGGTTATGACCAAACCCTCGTCCGCGGCTTTGATTCCCGCAATCTTGGCCGAATAAACTCGACTCATTTGCCCCGCGCCGATACCTATAGTCCGACTGTTTTTACAGTAAACAATCGCATTCGATTTTACATACTTAACCACTTTCCAGGCAAAAAGCAGATCTTGAATTTCATCCTCGGTTGGTATCCGCTTCGACACAATCTTGATGTCATCAGCCCCCACTTCGGCGCCATCCCGGTCCTGAATTAGTAGTCCGCCGGCCACCCTTTTGAAATCCCATTGCGTTACTGCGCTTACTGGCCAATGACCACATTCCAGAACGCGCACATTCGGCTTGTCCATCAGAGCTTGTTTAGCTGCTGAATCGAACGAGGGCGCGATAATGACCTCGACGAACTGGCGTTCAATAATTGCAACCGCAGTTTGCGCGTCCAGTTCACGATTGAACGCGATAATCCCACCGAATGCCGATGTCGGATCCGTCGCATAAGCTTGATCATAAGCTTCGAACAGATTATCACCCAGCGCTACGCCACAGGGGTTGGCATGTTTCACGATCACACAAGCCGCTGTATCGTCGAATGATTTTACGCATTCCAATGCCGCATCAGTATCGGCGATATTGTTGTAGGATAAGGCTTTACCTTGCATCTGTTGGGCGCTTGAAATAGTCCCGTCTGCCGCACTAGCCTCAACATAAAATGCCGCTTTTTGGTGAGGATTCTCACCATAACGCATGGTTTGGCTGTGCCGAAATTGCAAATTAAGACAATCCGGAAACTCGGCAGCATTGATGCCACCCAAATATTCTGCAATTGCGGTATCGTATTGGGCGGTATGGTCAAAGCATTTGACCGCAAACTGGAAACGCGACTCGGCTGAAAGTGCTCCTGCGTTGTTGTTAAGTTCTGTGATCACACGCGCATAATCGGACGGATCCACGATGACACCCACAGCGGCATGATTTTTTGCCGCCGCGCGAATCATGGTAGGCCCACCGATATCGATATTTTCAACCGCGGTTGCAAGATCACAATCGGGATTTGCTATGCTTTGCTGAAACGGATACAGATTGACCACGACAAGATCTATGGGCGGTATGCCGTGCTCAGCCATCACGCCATCATCGACGCCACGACGACCCAATATACCTCCGTGAATCTTTGGATGCAGTGTCTTAACCCGGCCACTCATCATTTCCGGAAAACCGGTGTAATCCGATACTTCGACAACCGCGATTCCGCTTTTCGTCAATAATTTTGCGGTTCCGCCAGTCGATAACAATTCAATGCCCAAAGCGTTCAATTGAGTACACAATTCGACAACACCGGTTTTATCAGAGACGCTAACCAACGCCCGAGTTATTTTTATATTCATCTGGGAATCAAGCAATGACTAGACAAAGAAATCGTAATGTAACTATTCAGACTGCCCTCAAATTAAGTCGAGTACAAGGAGAATACGCGCAGTGTACCGGGGTACATGAGCATTTTTACTTCACGCGTCCATGCGTTCCGCCCTTCGGGCCAGCCTTTGGCTGTTCAAAAACGCTCCAGACGTTTTTGTGACGCAGTAATCGGGTAAATTTGAGGGTAAGCTGAGGTGTTACTTCGTAACAAGCGCAAACCTCGGCAATACAGCAGTCTTACGCAAAACCGTTTATTCAAGCCCGTATTGCAGCATTTTCTTGTGTAAGGTTGAGCGGCTGATACCCAATACTTTGGAAGCCTTAGTTTGGTTGTAACCGACGTGTTTCAAAACCGTTTCAATAAGTGGTTTCTCAACTTCTCCGATTACCATCGCGTAAAGACCTGCGGCCAGATGCCCGTTTATGCGGCTAAGATATTGATCCACTGAATGCCTGACATGGTCGGACAGCAGTGCCTCAGACTCGTCATATTGTCGAATCTTAGTACTATTGCCACTTGAGATTGAATTTTCCAGGTTCATGCAGCCAGTCCTTTTTGTTGTTGTTCTAGCAGGGCCTCGACGAGCTTTAGTTGTTGCATCGGCGACTCCGCCTGGTTTATGAATTTGATCGCCTCGGGCGAGACAACGCGGTTTTTCTTCAAATACCAACCAATGTGCTTTCGCGCGATTCGAACACCAGTTTCGGGTCCGTAGAACTCATACAGTTCCGCAAGATGTATCTTTATTATATTCAAAAAATCTGCAAAACTTAATGGGGCAAGCCTATGATTATGCTTTAAAAAGTAGCTAATTTCTTGGAATATCCAGGGCCTACCCTGCGCAGCCCGGGCTATCATAATAGCATCTGCACCGGTAATTTGAAGAACTAATTTCGCCTTCTCTGGTGAATCAATATCTCCGTTCGCGATAACCGGTATTTGAACGCATTGTTTTACCTGAGTTATCGTTTCAAATTCGGCTACGCCGGAAAATCCGCAGGCACGCGTGCGGCCATGTATAGCCAGCGCTTTGATGCCCGCTTTTTCAGCAAGCGCGGCAATACGCACGGCGTTACGACTATCCTTATCCCAGCCAGTCCTGATTTTTAGAGTAACGGGTACATCGACCGCGGCGACCACGGCATCAAGGATACTACCGACCAACTTCTCATCGCGGAGCAACGCAGAACCCGCGGCGGCATTGCAAACCTTCTTCGCCGGGCAGCCCATATTAATATCGATGATCTGGGCTCCTTTATCGGCATTGTACTTGGCGGCTTCCGCCATTTGGGCTGGATCCGCACCAAGAATCTGAACGGCTATCGGTTGCGACTCACCGCAATGATCCAACCTAAGCAGCGTTCGCTTGTTGTTTCGCAATAGTGGATTCGCTGACACCATTTCCGAAACCGCCATGCCAGCCCCAAACTTTTTACATAATTGCCGAAATGGTCGGTCAGTTACCCCAGCCATGGGCGCAAGAATCAGATTATTCGACAATTTATAAGGCCCGATTTGCATGGTTTTTTGTTTTAAAGTTTTAGTTGCTGAACCTTGAGGGTATCTGGAATTCAGTCAGCAGGATGCTTTGCAACAATTGAAAGCCGATCCAATCTGCCTATCGATTCGCTGACACAAATGGAAGACTAAGCAGTCTTACAAATCCCAGACGTTGGACTGAACGTTCCTGCTGTATTCCAATAGCCATACCGTCATGCCCAAGTCGTGGAGCCGACCGATAAGTTTTGCAAATTTTATCCCACCAAGTAACCGAAAATCCATAATTACTGTTGGTTTCGATCGGATCGCTAGAGTGATGAATCCTATGCATATCCGGGGTGATCAAAATAAGCCGAATCCGTTTATCCCAAGGTTCCGGTATCCTCACGTTGCCGTGATTAAAAATCGCACAAGCATTCAATAAGACTTCAAATGCGATCACGGCGAACGGTGCCACACCCAATAGAAGCACTAATACTATCTTGTAATACATCGATAACAAGATTTCCACTGCATGAAATCTCACCGCAGTCGTCGCATCGAAACCCAAATCGCAGTGATGAACTTTGTGCAATCGCCATAGCCAAGGCGACCAGTGAAATACCCTATGTTGCAGATAAATCGCAAAATCCAATACCACGATACAAACCAACGCACTAAACCAGTCCGGCAGGCTAACTTGGTGGAATAACCCTAAACTTTGGGCCGCTGCATATTCAGCGGCGAGAAACGCCCCGCCTCCGCTAAACAACCGTAAAACAATAAAACTAACCCCCATCAACCCCAAGTTGACAGCCATACGTTGCATTTTTGTTTGCTCGAAACATCGAAAAGGCCGCCACCATTCCCACAGCAACATTACCAACAACACCGCCAAAAAAATACCAAAGCGAAGCACTAGTTCTATAGTCAATTTGACCTCTCTATGGATAATTGCCGGACGACATCCTAGTGAAACTCTGAATAGGTACTCTTCACAAAGTGATCGAGCGATTCCCGCGGGCGTAGACTTTGGCGAGTAGATTTACGTCAACGCCCATAAAATAAAGCAACCGCAGGCTCCACATTAAAACGATGGTACGCAATATTCCATGCTCTTCCCAGCGACGACTGTCCGTCACGACTTTAGAATCCAGGCAAGCCGGAGGTCCTTGCCGCTTTAGCTTTTTGCTCAACGCAATGTCTTCCATGAGCGCTATTTCAGGATATCCCCCCACACCCTTAAAGGCACCACTTTGCACAAAAATTGCTTGGTCTCCGGTAGCAATGCCGGTCAAACGTGAGCGCAGATTCATTGCTGATTCCACGACCCGAAGCAATACACCTCGACCTGACAATCGGACATCAAAACGACCCCACAAACGCCTATCCCGAATTGCAGCCGTTAGCTGCTTGTGCGCATCATCGGAGAACAATGTATCCGCATGCAGAAACAGCAGATAATCTCCGCGAGCGAATTTGGCACCATGATTCATCTGAACGGCACGCCCCGAAGACGAAGCCAAAATCCGGACTGACGCTTTGACCGCTAAATCCACCGTATCATCAGTACTTCCGCCATCTACGACAATAACTTCGGCACCCTGAAGCCGTAACGCCTCCAAAACGGCTAGGGTGTCTTTGATGACCACCGCCTCGTTAAGCACTGGAATAATGATCGAAAGTTGCGTGTTAACTAAAAGCGGTATTTCCACACACAATTCCTCTCCCAGACAGGTAACTAATTCTATAAAAATTTGAAGGTATAACCCGCAATTTTGTTATCCGGATTTGCAATCTTGAGGCTAAATTCTATCGGCTTACCTACCGGAAGTTCGCTCACAGAATCCGCATCGCCAATATACTCATCGGGTGCGAAAATACGCTGCGCCAATGGCTCCCCATTGAATCGAATCAATTTTAAGTACATCTTAGGCAGTGCAACAGGGAGACTGCCATTATTAACGATTACTAGGCGAAACATCAATGCGTCATGCCCGGCTGGCTCCAATGCACGCTCAATCACTTCGATGTCTTCCGGGTGGTGATATTTCGGCAACCGACAATCAATTTTATCGCAATATTCTTTCAGCCAGGGCCGGATATCCTTATTCTGAGCCCAACTCGGTGTTTGGTAAGTGACGATTTGTGCAAGCAACAACACCACCATCGACAATGCAGCGAAGCTCCAGCCCCAACGAATCCTACCGGAGTCGGAATGCGCAGGCCGCTCAAACTCCGCCCGCAACTCATCGTCTTGCGGCTCCGGCAATATAGAACGCTCGACCGAGAGGGTAGGAACACTGCGGATATCGGTAAAATGGTTTTCGAACGCCACATCCGCTAAAGAGCTGATCGAGTCGAATACAGTATCGCAATGCGAGCATAGAACCTTTCCCTGACCTGATCGAACTTCATCGGTCATGATTCTGTACGTCGTTTTACAGACAGGGCATTGCGTGTACATAGTAGGCACTTTGAGCAATTAAAGTGTTTCTTAGGTTCGCTGTGTGGTTACCCATTCAACCTCATGGAGTATCGTGCTTAACACCGTTCAGTCTAGCCCAAGTATCTTGTATTTTGACCGTTTCAAAAGAATAATCATCGCTATACGCCGCCAAAACGCCATCAACTTGATGCTGCAGTCTCCCGGACAAAACCAACTGCCCTCCAGGCCGAGCTAAAGCCTTGATAATCGGCGCCAGTTCGTACAAAGGTTGATCAGCCGCATTGCGAAAGGTAACCGAGGCAGCCCCCAACATGGAAAATATTTCCTCGATGAAATGCGATGACCGTTCATCCGTAACCACAGAAATCTGTTGCCAAGCACTGGATACTGAATCTCCCACTTGATCGCAAGTACTCAACAAATCCACTTTAGCGTGTACTTCTCACCAAAATGTACATCTTTCGCCATCTGATGATAATCCAGATTAGACGCAAATCCAGGCTATCGACAGTCAGGTCACAGACCCAATTTTTTTTCCAAATAATGAATATTTTGCCCTCCCGCAATGAATGCACCGTCATTCAGAATTTCCTTGTGCAGAGGAATATTCGTTTTTATACCGGCAATTACCATTTCATTCAGCGCAGTGCGCAATCGGGCCAACGCACTGTCCCGCGTTTCGCCATGCGCGATCAACTTACCAATCATGGAATCGTAATAAGGCGGTACTGTATATCCGTTATAGATATGTGTTTCCACCCTTATTCCGGGCCCTCCGGGCATATGAAATTGTTCTATAACGCCGGGCGAAGGCATAAAGGTTTCCGCATCTTCAGCGTTCAACCTGCATTCGATCGCGTGGCCCTTCATTTGTACATCGCTTTGACTGATCGACAGCGGCTCTCCCGCGGCAATAAGAATCTGTTCCTTTACAATGTCGAATCCATACACCATCTCGGTCACCGGGTGTTCGACCTGAATCCGGGTATTCATTTCTATAAAATAAAATTCACCATCCTCGTACAAAAACTCGAACGTACCGGCACCTAAATAGCCGATCGATAAACAGGCTTCCACACAACGCTGACCAATGCGATTGCGCTGTTCTTCGCTAAGACCTGGAGCGGGTGCCTCCTCGATTACTTTTTGGTGGCGCCGCTGAGTGGAGCAATCGCGCTCCCCCAAATGGATAGCATTGCCATGACTATCAGCTAGGACTTGGAACTCGATATGGCGAGGGTTTTCCAGGAACTTTTCCATGTACACCGTATCATTTGCGAAGGCAGTTTTGGCTTCCGCTTTTGTCAAGGTCACCGCATTCAGCAGCGCGGCCTCAGTGTGTACGGTTCGCATTCCGCGACCGCCGCCGCCGCCGGACGCCTTGATAATAACCGGGTAACCTATTTCACGCGCAAGTCTCAAGCTTTTGCTTTTGTCGTCATCCAGTGACTCGCCGGACCCCGGAACACACGGTATATTGGCGTCCTGCATCGCCTTTTTAGCCGAAATCTTATCACCCATAAGACGAATTGTTTCGGCACGCGGGCCAATAAATACAAAACCGCTTTGATGGACTTTTTCCGCGAAATCAGCATTCTCGGATAAAAAACCGTAACCGGGATGAATAGCCTCCGAATCGGTAACCTCTGCCGCACTGATTATAGCCGGCATATTCAAATAACTATCTTGCGACGCGGCCGGCCCGATACACACCGATTCGTCGGCCAGCAATACATGTTTGAGTTCGCGGTCCGCTTCCGAATGCACGGCTACCGCTTGGATTCCGAGTTCGCGACAAGCCCGAAGAATCCTAAGAGCAATTTCTCCACGATTGGCGATTACGATCTTATCAAGCATAACTAAAAGCGAATTGGGTAACTTATGAAGGGGACCGGGTCGAACAGACCAGGCGTTATTCGATGACGAACAACGGTTGGTTATATTCTACGGGTTGGGCGTTTTCAACCAAGACCTTCGCCACAACACCGGCTTTATCAGATTCAATCTGGTTGAGGATTTTCATCGCTTCTATAACGCAAAGTGTATCACCGACACTAACTTGCTGCCCCACCGACACAAAATTTTTGGAACCAGGCGACGGCCCAAGGTAGAAAGTACCCACCATCGGAGAATGTATGACATGACCGCTAAAGGCCTCGGCTTCAGCTTTGTCTTCCACAACAACCAGCGGTGCTTCGATTCCAGGACTCGCGAATGGCGCCGGTGCGGCGACACTTGCAACAACGTGTTGCGGAGCGCTGGAATAACGGTTGATCCTTACAGAGTCTTCACCTTCATGGATTTCCAATTCGGCGATATCGGATGCTTCGATAATCTCTATAAGTTTCTTTATTTTTCTAATATCCATAATTAGTTACTTTGTTCCAAATGCGTGAAAGCTGCTCTCAGTGCAAATTCATAACCCAGTGCGCCAAATCCACAGATCACACCTTTGGCAATGTCTGACAAATACGAATGTTTCCGAAACGATTCCCGAGCATGTACGTTGGACAGGTGTACTTCTATAAAAGGGATCCCGGTAGCAAGAAACGCATCACGAATCGCGATGCTTGTATGCGTAAACGCTGCGGGATTGATCAGAATAAAATCCACGGATTTCGCAAAAGCATCATGAATTCGCTCGACGATTTCGCACTCCGCATTGTGTTGCGAAAACTGAATTTGGTGTCCGGACTTGTGCGCAACTGACTCAAGGTTTTGCTGGATATCCTTTAAGGTTTGATTGCCGTAAATTGCCGGTTCACGCACACCTAATAAATTCAGGTTGGGGCCGTTTAATACCACTATACTTGCCATCCGGATAATGCCAATCAAACTATCAGTTCATCTAATCGAATGCGACTCTATAAGCACACTATTCTCTGCGATCGCTGCTAGTTTGTCCATAATCTTGTTAGATCGTTAACGATCGCGGCACGATACCGGCAGTTATAAGGTTTTGATCTGTAGTCCTGCAAGATTAACTTAACGACTTCAAAGCAACGGCAATACCCACTTTCGAATTCGACTGGGTTGAAACACACCTGGCTGTGTGTGCACGATTCGCCCTGAGCGATCAACAACTACGGAGAATGGAACGACGCTCAGAGTATTGCCCATTTTTGCCGCCAATTGAAAACCATCGTTCCCGGCGATAAGTATCGGATAATTCACGGCTACTTCTTGCAGAAAGCCTATCACCGGTTCAGCCTCTTCGATCGCTATGCCGATAAACTGCAAACCTTTGGGGCCAAGCTCGGTTTGCATTTCCATGAAAGCCGGAATTTCTTCCCGACAAGGCGGACACCAAGTCGCCCAAAAATTGATCACCAACACTTTGTCTTTCCAGGTTTCTACCGCGTGCTCAATGCCTTGCGTATCCGGCAGTAAAAAGGACGGTAGCGGTGGGCGATCCTCAGGCGGTGGCAACTCCACTTGTTGATATGCAAAAATCCCCGCCGAAATTGCTATTAAGCCCACGACAACAAACAGAACCGCTTTAAACATTGGGTATGATCTGTTTTATATGGCGTAGAAATTCATCGGCATCTTTATACCCAACAACCCTATAGCCGCGACGCTCCTGCTTATCCAGCGCAAAAAATAATGTCGCCGGGGGGCCGATCAAACCAAAGGCCTCAAGCAGTTCTTTGTCTTGAGCATTATCCTTCGTCACGTCGGCCTGTAACAAAAGGACATTGCTCAAGGCCAGCTGTACGCGTTCGTCGGAGAAGGTATAGCGGTCCATCTCTTTGCAGGAGATGCACCAATCGGCGTAGTAATCCAACATGACCCATTGACCGTTTTGAGTAGCCCGATCAAGCTTGGCGCTGAAATCGGCTAGGGATTTAACCACCTGGAAGTTCAGGCTTCGCTCATGCGCAACACCGGAGCCACCCGCAAGGTGAGCCAATGGTTGAAAAGGATCTCTACCACCGGACGTGACCCCAACAATCAATGTGATCCCGTATATCAACATGATGATGCCACAGCCTTTCCATAATCTTTGCCATCCTGAGCAATCTTGCGGTAGCGCATCCACGGCGTGCATATAGATTGCCGACACAATCAACAGTATTGCCCATAACAACAAGGTTACGCTAGCCGGGATTATGCGCTCCAGCAACCACACCGCCACCCCTAGCAGAATTACGCCGAATACAGCTTTCGTCGCGTTCATCCATGCACCCGCTTTGGGTAACAGCTTCCCGGCCGACGCACCCAAAAGCAACAAAGGAAATCCCATCCCCATCCCCATCGCAAACAAAGCCAACCCACCCAGCACGGCATCACCGGTCTGACCGATATAAATTAAAGCACCCGCCAACGGAGCGGCAACGCAAGGACCAACGATAAGCGCGGATAAGGCACCCATGATGAACGCACCGATCAAGGATCCACCATGTTGTCGATTTTCCAACGCAACAAGCCGACTCTGAATCGCCACGGGCATTTGCAGAGTATAAAAATCAAACATCGACAAGGCCAGTAACACGAACACCGCACTAAACGACACGATAATCCACGGTGACTGGAAAAGCACTTGCAGGTTGCTACCAAACACACCGGCTAACACACCGAATACCGTATACATAAGCGCCGACGCCAACACATAACTCAGCGACAGGAAAAACGCCCGGCGTGTGGTCATCTTTTCCCCGTGCCCGATAATCAAGCCCGACAAAATAGGAATCATCGGCAACACACACGGCGTGAAAGCCAATACGAGGCCAAATCCGAAAAAGCTGATTGCCGTCAACCAAAGCGCGTCATGCTGTAAAGCACTGGCGATTCGGCCTTGCTCGGATAGCGGCTCGCTGGGTTTGGACGACACGGTGCCTGCAACAGCTCCCGCGGGTAACTCCAAATCCACAGTTTTTTGTATCGGCGGGTAACAGACACCCCGGTCAGCACAACCCTGATAATTTGCACGCAGTTTTATGCTAATCGGATCCAGGTTACTGCGTAGCAAAGGTAAATCAAATTCTATCGTTTGGTGAAATATTTCGACTTGGCCAAATGCTTCGTCATGCGTGGGCTCACCTCGGGGAATGTTCAGCTCACCGAGGCGGATTCCGGTCGCTTCCAGCAATGAAAACGCAAACTTTTCGCGGTATAAATAATAACCATCCGCGATCTGCCAACTTACTCGCAACGTGTTGCCATCACTCACGTCGGCAAAAAACCGGAACGCCTGATCCGGGGGTAACAACTCATCCTGAACCTGGGTCAGTCCGAATTCAGTAAATGGATTGTAAATTTTTGCGGTGGGTTGGGTCGGATTTGCGGAAACAGCATCGAATAACACCGGCAACTGCAATGTTAAAGTCTTCTTTTCCGGGGGATAACATACCCCAATATCCGCACAACCCTGGTAACTCACATCCAACAACACTGGCTGCGATTGTCCATTCGCCCTTTTTATTGGCAAGGTAACGAGGATATCACCTCGCAATATTTCGACATCACCAAAATAATCATCGTGCTGGGTTTTACCGGTTGGCACAACCGGCTCGCCAAGTGTTATGTCAGGCGTTAAGGTGCTGAATTTAAATTTATCTCGATAAAGGTAATACCCCTCGGCTATCACCCAAGACAGCGTTACCGAGTCTCGGCTTATTGATTTGGAAGAGAGTGCGAAAGCCCGGTCGGGCGGCAACAACTCCGGCCCACTTTGGGCAAATGCAGCCGAATAACCTACAAACACCAGAATTAACCACGCTATCAATTTTTTGAGCCCAAGCATTCGCTGATCCAATTAAGATACCCCGATTCACCGTGTCGTATAGGGACAGCAATAATTTCGGGAAGTTCATAAGGGTGATTCGTGGTGATGTAATGTTCTAGTGCCGGATATAATTCATCGCTGGTTTTGATCACCAACATACATTCCGTGGCACTTTCCAGCTCACCTTGCCAAGTATAAATCGAGGTTATACCGGGCAAGATGTTGACGCAGGCGGCCAATTGGCCTGACACTAGCCCTTTTGCAAGCGTATTGGCAATCGATTTATCTGGGCAGGTACAAAAAATAACAGAAAATTGTTCGGCCATTTTAAAAACGGGTAGTGGTCCAGATCGGAAGTTAGCGCGAAAAACGCGCGCAGCAGCAAACCAAAATCAGGTATTGCAATAGAGGGTCATCGCTTTAAGCAAAGAGCAAACCGGATATGGAGCAAATATTTTATGCAACCCAAATGCACGGTCGATCCAAAAAAATCGTGCCGCATAATAGCATCTTGTTGGGATCATCGTGAGAATTATACGTCTACGTCCGTTCGAACTCGATTACTCAACGCAACAACGAAAACTTAAAGGTATCTTATGTCTATATTTCGAATATTATTCATCTTTTTTTTATGTGTACCCATATTAGAAATTTACCTACTTCTCAAAATCGGTGGGATCGTCGGAGTTTTTCCGACCGTAGTGCTTGTCGTAGGTACGGCAATGTTGGGCGCAATAATGCTGCGGAGACAAGGGTTTGCAACCATGCAACGGCTGCAGGCCAGCCTGGCTCGAGGTGAATTGCCCGCAAAAGAAATGATCGAAGGGCCATTGTTGCTGGTTGGAGGAGCCTTGCTGTTAACGCCCGGGTTTTTTACCGACGCATTGGGTTTTTTCTGTCTGATACCTAGTTCACGTGAATGGTTTGTATCGTATTTACTTCAAAATCAACTGCTCCGTGCGGGGTTGAATGTCAACCTGTCGGCAAACGAAACAAGCTACAAAAAAGGCGATACTATAAACGGAGAATATAAGAAAGAAGACTAGGCTTGTAGCATTCGCTGCAATCAATTACAGACTTAGATTTGAGACAAAACCGCTTTCAACAACTATTATCAGAAAAAAACAGCAAGTATCGCGAATAGACCGTAACAGGCTTTCGTTCCATCTTAAACGATCTAACACTTGTATCTTCATACGCCTAAGATACGAAACACCCAGTGCTTCGCCTCACACCTAAAATAGTAATTCGACCTGGACCAACAAATTTAACTGCATCGGAGTTAGTCACATGAAATTGATACGAGCAAGTCATTATTGTCTCGCATTTGCAATATTGGCGTTTTCCGCAACTCAATCGCTGGCGGGCGGCGATGAAAAGGCCGGTCGAATAAAATTCGAAACCTGTGCTGGGTGCCATTCCAAGCCGGGTTACTCGAATGTTTATCCGCGCTACAACGTCCCCAAACTCGGCGGTCAACATGCAGCCTACACGTTATCTGCATTGAAGGCGTATTCTAATAGCGACAGATCTCACCCAAGCATGCAAGGCAATGCGGCAGGATTAAGCCCACAGGATATGGAAGACATCGCGGCCTATCTAGCCTCATTCGAGCTGGCTGACAACGAAACTGAAGTATCGGGTGACATCAAACTAGGTGAAGAAAAAGCCGCAAGTTGTGCGGGCTGCCATGGTGAAGGCGGTAATAGCTCGGACGGCAACTATCCAAAATTATCAGCACAATACGAAAGTTATCTGATCAAGGTTATGCAGGACTATAGAAATCAGAATCGGACTGATCCTATGATGAATGCCATGGTGGGCGCCTTAACCGACGAAGACATCGAAAATATTGCTGCATTCTATGCAAGCCGGACCAAAGGGGTTGGGGTGGCCGAGCGCTAAACCGAACTCAGCACTCTGTGGTCAAACTTGATTCGGCGCCACAGATTTAAAATGTCTCAAAACGCACTGCCAAATGCCAGGAAACGCCGGACCATTTACCCTTGAATTCAGACTCAGAAGGCGGTACGTCACGAACCAGATTCGGGCGGGCAAAACCGAAATGACCCGGCTGGGTTGATAGGGGAGTCATAGGCCGCAGATGTACCGGCGCATCATAAGAATCAAGATCCTGCCATATCGCTTGCTTGACCCTATAGTTGCTCAACACGATATGAAATTCGTCACCAGCCACATAAATCCCACCCGAAGTTATCTGTTCCTGCCGAGATGAAATGCGGGTAGTTTTAACAAAAGTGACTATTTCCTGCGCGGAAGCCTGACTGAGTCCATCCGCGAGAAAAATAGCCAGCAACTCAGCGTCAACATTGCTGAAAACAAGGTGGCGGTTGGCACTATTCGGTGCGTTATTCTCTGAGACCGAAACAGGAAAGTAATCGCTCTCTATATATAAACCTTCCAAAACCCGAACCAATTGTTGCTGCGTTACGGAGGACGGATGGGCGTAGCCTTTATTTCCGTTTGCACCCGATACCGACTGTAAACGTACAATCCATTCTTTATTTTCATGGATTTTCGCGGTTAATACCGAGCCGGTACTACAAGCTGCCAACAATGCCAAGATACAAAAAAAGAAGCCTGGTCCAGCCATTGCCGAACGTAGAAAAAATTTCAATGTTGTTCCACAAGAAGAAAACTGTTGCAAATATTTATATCGGTTTTCCTAGCTTACTTAGAACGATACGTCCCATTGGAAGCGAATCCTCTCATCACTAATACGCTGATTAACAAAGCGATCTTTCAGAGTAAGATAAGAAAAATCCAAGGTTAGCTTATTGCGATGACCGGCGAAAAACCAGTTCAATGCCGTGGTATATTCCTCCCGCGAATTAGTAAACATTATATTAGACCGATTCGGCTCATCGACAAACGCATACCTAAACGCGATTTCCATTGGTTCCGGTATAAATGGGATCAAGTAATGGAAAAAATATCCCGCTTGAGCGTAAGCACCAGTCAGATGACTTCGGGTGTTATTAACCCGGTCTTGGACCGTTTTCCAGTGGAATTCTTGTTGCAGAGAAAATCCGCGCCACTTAAATGCCGCTTCCTGCATCATCTGCTGAACTTGGAACTGTCTGGGTGCGGCTAAAACCGGGCTGGCAAAGCCGTCCAGATTTCCACAGCCACTGGAAGACCAGCGTGTACACGGACCGGTAGTGGTCGCCGCAGCAAATGCCAAACTGCCTGCGGGTTTTTCATGGTATTTCAGATCAGATTGAGTCCATTTCAGATCACGGCGCAGAAAATTCCACTGCAAGCGCCCCATGTACATCATATCGTCGGATTCATTGAGCACGCCGCGGCCTTCACCGTTGAATACGCCTACGTAGTATCTCGAATCGGCATAGGTTCCCGGCAACAAATGTCCCATTAGCATCGCACCTATTTGCCGGTCGACAGTAAATTGGCGGTTTACGATTGAGCGTTCGACGAACTGTTGCTTGCCTGACGAATCAACACGTTCTCGGTTGTAGTCGATCTTCCATTGCCCTACACGTAGAGCCGCCCATTTATATTTATCCAGTGTAATTCGCCAGTCGAATAAACGAGTACTTGAATTCGACGAGCTTTCGTCAGCATTGCGGCCGGGTTGAAGATCGATCTCGAAATAGTACTTAATCCAAGGTCTATACCCATGGCCCCCAATTTTCATACGAACCCGTCGCAAATCGAAACTACTTTCCTCTAGCGCATTAAAATTCGACAGTTGACGTGGGTCAGAATTATACGGATAGGTATAGCGCATTTGCGCCCGCCACTGCAGATTGGTTGCCCAATTCCCATCGCGGGTTTCCAGGCGAAATCCTTTTTTGCCCCAACTTGCCTTAACGGGAAAATCCGATTCCAATTTTTCGGCCACCTTGACGTCTACCTTTTCTTCTATCTCGGCTTGGATCCTGTGTTCTTTTTTGGCATTCTCAGCGACTTCTTCAGCCTTTATCTGCTGTAATTCTTCCTTGGTGATAATCCCCTTTTTTATTAATAACTCTTCCAGCGATGTGGCCATGGTGGTAGCGGGTATGCCGCATAGACCAATCCCTAGCGCAAATACCCCTATTGCACCCAGCCTCAACATTTTATGTTGCATCAAAACAGCCCTCTCCCCTTTTAGTCAAAAACTAAAGCAGTGTAAATTCTGACTACGGTACATGACAGTAGCTTTACATAAATATGACGATTATATGACAATCCGATTGCGTTGATGCCTAACCCAGACTTCTCACCAGAATAACAAATCCTCGCTTGATCTTCATTCTCACAACAAAGTTATCTTTCCTTGGAAAGATAAACCGTATTCCGCTCGGCTAAGAATCCTATTGTAAAAACAAATCTCAGCACCATTCGCCCCGTGCAAACAGACGAACAGGAAAGCTGAAACAATCGGATAAAAACAGTCAGTGTTCGAAAAACAATCCGTGGGCAACACCAGCAATATTTTAAATAACAGTAATAAGAATCATTTGCATTACGACTCCGAAATATACTATTATTATTTGCACTGAAGTTACGTTTAAACTCAGACCGCCCTAATTATCACGAGGAGCACAGGATGAAGTTACTAAAATGGGGGATATTTTCTATAGCATTAGCAGTCGCTACGGCAGCGAGCGCTGTCGAACGACCCAAGACAGTCGAGGACCTTTGGAAAATCATTCAAACCCAGCAGAATCAAATTGACACGCTAAACAAAACGCTGGCAACGAAAGAAGAACGTTCCGCCGCCGAACAAGCCAATCAATCGTCGCCCGATAATGACGCGGTTAAAGAGGTTGCCCGCAAGACGGATATCCTTAGCCAGGAAGTCGAGAAGCTTCGTACCGCGCTGGTTATCCCCGAAGAAAAAGAACTGAAGAGTATCTACGGATTGGGCCCGGCGGCCTCTAAAGTCTATCAAATCGATCAAGGGCTATCCATCGGCGGCTACGGCGAGGCGTCATACCAAAATATCGTTAGTGACAAAGGTACGACCGGCGATAACGCTGATTTCTTGCGTGCGGTGTTTTATTTCGGCTACAAATTCAACGACAACATAATCTTAAATACGGAGCTTGAATTCGAACACGCGTCAACGGGTGAAACTGGATCAGTTTCAGTGGAGTTCGCTACACTCGATTTTTTGATGGACCCACTCGCCAATGTCCGCACCGGCCTGGTGCTAGTACCGATGGGGTTTATTAACTTGATACACGAGCCGCTATTCTTCTACGGTAACCAACGACCCGAAGTCGAAAGGCGCATTATCCCATCGACATGGCGTGAACTCGGTGCCGGATTATTCGGTGAACTACTACCCGGACTTACCTACACGACATACGGAATCAACGGGTTGGATGCCAGTGGGTTTACATCTGCTGGTATACGTGGCGGCCGCCAAAGCGGCAGCAGGGTCAGGGCGGAAAATTTAGCTTGGGTGACGCGTATGGACTATACGCCACCATCACTACCGGGCTTGCTGGTGGGAGGTTCCGCCTACTTGGGAAATTCGGGGCAAGATCAGCGTTTTGCGGGCAGTCAAATCGATGTATTCACGCAGTTGTATGAAGCACACGTGCAATGGAAATACCGCGGGCTAAAATTCCGCGCGCTTGGCGCTTGGGGACACATTGATGATGCCGGAACGCTAAGCGCCGCCAACGGCCAGACAATCGGCAAGTCGAACTACGGCTGGTATACCGAAATTGGCTATAATATACTGCCGCTGTTCTTATCGGATACGACGCATTACCTGGCGCCATTTTTCCGCTACGAACAACTGGATCCGGTTGCTAGCGTACCGACCGGGTTTGCCGACGTCCCGAATCTGGACCGAGAGATTTTTCAGTTTGGCCTGGAATATAAACCTATTCCCAACGTTGTTATAAAAGCCGACTATCGCAACTTTAGCGCTAAACAAGGTTCCGTACCTGATGAATTTAATCTCGGTATCGGATATATTTTCTAAGGACGTTATGATTAATCAAAAGTAAAGTTTCGCGGCCCAGGGACGGGCTGCTAAGTAAACGCTCTAAGTGGTTAATTTTTTACATTATGCATAACCGCGTTTTGCGTAAACGGTGTTCCGGCAACTCAAAGATAAGTTATTTGAGTTTCCTTAACTGTAACCGGACGTTGGCCTGAGCTACCATCCACTAAACATGCAACTGTAACCGTGAAAAATTTTAGATTTAGAATCTGGTTTTTGGGCATTCTGGCGCTGATGCTAGTCACTGGAAACACCATCGGCAAAATTTATTACAGTAAAAGCGAGGCCATGGAACTGGCTTTTGGTAATAACGCGAAGGTTGAAATGCTGCCGATTTTTTTCACCGAAGAACAAATACACCAAACTGAGCGCTTGGCGCGCGTCAAAATAGACTCCGCCTTGTTTACATTTTATGTTGGCAAGCAAGAAGGCAAGATCATCGGCTATGCAGCGATAGAAAGCCACACGGTAAGAACTAGACCGGAAACCCTGCTTATCGTGCTCACGCCTGAGGGCGAACCCAAAGCCATTCACGTTCTGGCATTCCATGAACCCCCCGAATATCAGCCGTCCGGCAAATGGTTTGCGCAACTTTATCACAGAGTCTTGGAAGAACTTGATTTTAACACCGGAGTCCAGGGAATTACGGGGGCAACATTAAGTACCCGGGAGGCGCTCAGCAGTGTACGCAAGGTGCTCGCGATCCACCGCATGATACTCGCAAAACAGCAGAAAAATCCGGATTTGGCCAAAAGGTAGTCTAACCCATGCGATTCTTCGTAACCGGCGAGCAAAACCGGCAGATGCTTATGAATGCGCTGATCCTGATGTTTCTGGGTTATATTGCCCTACTATGGATCAGTAACGGTATGTTGTATTTTCATAAGATGGGATTGAATCCCGATTCGGTCGTTGCGTATTACCTCGGGTCCGAACAAGACTTCAGCCAGCCTAAAAGTTACCAAAGTCTATTAGAAACCGCTCACTTTCATGTTTTTGCGATAGGAATTTTGGTATTAACACTGACCCATTTGATGTTGATGACCGATTTACCGGTCCAGCTTAAGATTTGGCTGAGCGGACTGACCTATTTAGGCGCCTTGCTCAACGAAGCTGGCGGATGGCTGGTTCGATTCGTCCATCCTGGATTCGCCTATTTCAAAATCGGTGCATTTTTATTGCTGGAAATTTCTTTGGCCACGTTGCTGATCGCCGTCAGCGCTTCGCTTATCGCTTCGAGGCGCCGAACGCGTATACAGGCGAACACAGAGCAAAGTGAATAGTCCAACAACCACACTTCGTAATACAAAAAAGGCGGCCTAGAGGCCGCCTTTTTGTTCCACTCTAGGAAAGCGCTTTATAAACCAGCGATCTCCTAGCTCGGATTCCTTTAGAACTGCACAATCAAATCCGTGGATATCAAGATCTGATTTTTCCGTCTACCACCATCGAACGCAGGAGCACTCGTGGTGAAGTCGTAACGCACTTCGGGACGAACTTTAAGCCAAGGCAGAGGCGACCAGTTGACCCCACCGGTAAACGCGAAAAAACTGTTGCTTCCAAATCCAACCCGTACGCCATCTTCATCACGGAACCATTCGACACGTGCACCGACACCTACTGTCTCGTTGACGTCATAGGTCAGGTAATTATTAATTCCGTACCATGATGCCGACCGACCCGGAGCGACCGCATCGGTCTCCCTGCCAAGATCGTGCTGGAATACCCAGTGCAGATTCTCGGTAAAATCATGGCTTAACACGACACTGTACAGGGTGCGATTGTGTCTATTGGCTTGCGATGCGTCACCCGAACTCAAAGCAAGAGCCAATGAAGTCGCTCCATCGTCAGATGAGAAATTGACACTGCCAAGAAAGTTGGGTGGGTCCTGGAAAAACGCATCCCATCCCGATGTCACACCCCCGGTAACACTCACGTTATCATTGACCGAGTAAGTCAACAAAACACCGGTGTGCGTAAACGGCTCGCCGTATTGCATGGTATAGGCATGGGAGAAAAAGAAATTGTCCGGCGCAGTTACCACTTCATAGCCAATAATAGTATAAAAATGACCGATCCTCGCGGTTAAACCATTGCCGATCGGCGCAAACACATCGATATAGGCCTGAGGAACCGCTAATTGATAGTACGGAGCATTGATCGCCTTTTCGTCCAAGAAGTTTTTCGCTTGGGTAAAACGCGCGTCGGTACCATAGAGAAAATCAGCCCGGAATCCAACATCCCATGCATCACCCTCAGTGTTCACTTCTCTTTCGGCGTAAAGCCAGAACTGATTCAAGGTCACACGGTTGGTCCGGTCATTGAACGTAACCGGTCCATTAAGCCCGTCGGCCGAACCTCTTGGGTTTCCACCGATACCAGCTGCGGCCCAACCGTCAAACCTGATACCCAGGTCTTGTAGGAAACCGTTATTGTTGATATTAAATCCCGATAGGTCTTCCACTATACCTTTGGGTTCATCGCCGTTGGCCAATACTGACCCCGCAAAAAATAAGCCACCGATCAACATCAGCAGCTTAGTCCGAAATGTATGATTAACTAACATATTGCCCCCCTTTCGAAGCATTTAACTAAATGGATATGTCTCCCCATTCAAAACTAGAATGTTGACATTCTTATACTGTAGCACTTATACAACAATAGTGCGAACCTTGTAAGCTACAGAATTATATAGATTATTATAAGATCATCAGTATCAAACTGAATTAACGGTCGTTTTTCCGAGACCAATCTAATAAATTGTTTATTATTCGCAACACATTATAAACAAGCAATATTCATACCTAAACATGATATACTATAAAACAATGGTTTATCTGCACACTTTTGAAGCAGAACAAACTATTTCGCACCAATATAGCCGATTACAATCGAATAACGCACTATATTGGTGCCTTCTACGCCTCTTTGCCGCACTTCATCCGTCAGGCATCGTCACGACCATTCCGCCGCCCTGTTTGTCGGTTCAAATCACCCCGCCTTTGTTGCGATGCAGTATACTAAACAGATTTAACTTTCTTGCCTTAAGGATATATGCATGAAAAATCTTACTCACTTAACCTTAGGATTGGCTTTTCTATTCCTGCCAATGGCCGCGTTTGGCTCGGAAGCGTCGCATGACAGGCTCGACCTAACCGATCATACTGCCGGGTTTATCGCACTGATCATCTTCGTAATAGCCTACGCACTGGTTATTTTTGAAGAACAGCTACACCTGCATAAATCCAAACCCGTACTTCTCGCCGCCGGCCTGATATGGGTGGTTATAGCCATCGCTTATAAGTCCCACGGTTACGATGAAGCCGTAGAAGTTGCATTGCGCCACAACTTTCTGGAATACGCAGAATTGTTCTTCTTCCTGTTAGTCGCAATGACTTATATTAACGCGATGATCGAGAGGGGCGTATTCGACGCATTGCGCCACTGGCTGGTTGCCAAAGGTTTTAGCTATCGCGCATTATTCTGGCTGACCGGCATACTGGCTTTTTTTATCTCACCGATTGCCGACAATCTAACCACCGCATTAATCATGTGCACGGTTATTTTAGCCGTAGGATCGAATGCTCCACGTTTTGTCGCGCTTGCCTGCATCAATATCGTGGTCGCCGCCAATGCGGGAGGCGCTTTCAGTCCGTTTGGCGACATCACGACCTTAATGGTATGGCAGAAAGGGATTGTTGGATTTAGCGTTTTCTTTAAGCTATTTCTGCCATCGTTGGTTAATTTTGTCATACCTGCCGCAATCATGTATGCGTTCGTTCCGGCGGATAAACCGCCCGCAATTTCTGATGCCGAGACGGCCAAGATTCAACGCGGTGGGATTGTAATTATCGTACTGTTTCTGTGTACCATCGTGACCGCGGTCAGTTTCCACAATTTTCTGCATCTTCCCCCGGTAATCGGCATGCTGACGGGGCTCGCTTACCTCAAGCTATTCGGATACTACCTACACAAAACACACAAGGAAGAAAAAGCCGATTTTGACGCAACCCCGGGCTCGGAAGGCCAGGGCGGCAAATTTGACGTATTCAAGCATATAGCCGGATCTGAATGGGATACCCTGTTCTTTTTCTACGGCGTAATTATGGCTGTCGGCGGGCTAGGCTTCATCGGCTATTTAAGCCTGGTATCGGAATTTATTTACGGTGAGCTTGGCGCAACAACCGCTAATATATTGGTCGGAATCATGTCAGCGATCGTCGACAACATACCCGTAATGTTCGCGGTCCTGACAATGAACCCCGACATGCCCGAGGTTCAGTGGTTATTAGTCACGCTGACAGCCGGCGTTGGCGGCAGTATGTTGTCGGTCGGCTCAGCAGCGGGTGTGGCGTTGATGGGACAAGCACGCGGACAATATACCTTTTTTAGCCATTTGAAATGGACCCCGGTAATTGCTCTGGGTTACGCCGCAAGCATCTACGTACATCTTTTGATAAACAGCTGAAACTCAATATGGCGTTGTAAATACCCTTTTCTACGGCGCCATTCTCCGCATGACATAACCGCCTATCAGGATCGGATCCAGGCCTCCAAAAAAGTAACTATTTCACTAAATCCTAGTGAAACAATTTACAGACAACTACGCTAATAAGCGGAATAATCCGATTTAGTTTCATTTGTATTCTGGTACCCATGAAGTTTATGGGCCTCTATTAATAAAACTATTCGTAACCATCCAGCATGCCCCATGTAACTGTTCATATGGCCGCCCGTCGGTTACATCATGTGTCGTCAACCTTGCGTCACAACCCAGCGTGTTGGCGTAGTCATGCCACTAAATCCGGATGCGCCGAATGGCTACGATTACTCGTCGAATCAGACACATTGAATTTCATCGCTGCGCGGTAGCGTGCGCAACAATGATAGCGCTCAGACCCATTCGAACTTGGGAAGAGCATTTCATCTCTAGACTGTTTCAATCAAAGGAGAGATATTATGAAACACGGTCCTGAAAATTACTATTTTAAAGACGGTGATAAGATAAGTCGTGTTGTCGGCTCTTTGTTTTCCAGGGACACACTTAAATATTCGTTTGGTCGAATAAAGAAAATATTATCGCATCCGCCATGGATGGACACTCATTATCAGAAACCGGAGCAACCGAACGATAACGATGACCCGTATCCAAGCACGATACCGGATCCGCATAAAAAACCACCCAAACGGATATTTTGCCGTTTATTTGAAAAAGGAACGCAACCCAACGCCACCGGACTCATTGACCTCGGTCTCGCGATAGAAACGGAAACATTCGCCATGATCACGGTCGCGGGCGATTCAGATATTCCTGGAGGCTATACCTATCTTGGTCAGTTCATCGATCACGATATAACCGCAACGCCGCAGGAGATGGAATTGAGTCCTGATGGAGTCATCGATCCTGAGGCATTTTTTAATCAACGCACGCCTAGTTTGGATTTGGATAGTGTCTACGGCATGGGCCCAGTCGATTCGCCCGATATGTATGAAGCCGACAAGGTTCATCTGAAGGTTGGCTTAACCAGTCCCACACCCGTTGGACCACCCGGAGGCCCAATCCCAGGGGGCACGCCAAATGACTTGCCCAGAAAGAGCGATACAGATCCTACCGCTATTATTGGTGATGGACGCAATGACGAAAATCTCGCGGTAGCACAAACGCATGTGGCCTTTCTTAAATTCCACAACAAAATCGTCGATGAAATTCAAGCCAGCACAGGCTTGAGTGGCCAAGCGCTTTTTGATGCTGCACGTAAAGAAGTCGTTTTACACTATCAATCCATCGTGATGACCGACTTTCTACCGCGCATCATGGAACAAGGCGTGTTACAGGATGTCCTGATTAACGGACGAAAATTTTATAAGGATGATTTGGCGCAATGTATGCCAATCGAGTTCTCCGTGGCGGCCTATCGTTTAGGTCACAGCATGGTGAGACCGCAGTACGAATGGAACCGTGTATTCAATAGCTTGGCGGGCGGCGTGCCGGCCACATTTGATCTGCTGTTCGAATTCTCCGGCGTTAGTGGTACGCGGACACCCAACCCGGATGACGACCCTCCATTCTTTGGCTTGCCCACCTTGCCCTCAAATTGGGTAGTGGATTGGACACGAATGTATGATTTTTCCGGGGTACAAGGCGTTAGCAGTCATCCTGATATGAACCTGACTCGCGAAATCGATGCGAGTTTGGCGATGGACCTCAGCACGCTACCGGAAATCCAACGCGATCCTAAAGTTGCGGCCATGCCTGACGAGGAGAAGAAGATTCTTTTTTCTCTGGCTACGCGAAATCTGCTTCGTGGACGCTTGATGGAACTCGCGACCGGGCAACAGGTGGCCGAGGCCATGACCCATGCGGGAATCAATTTTGTACCGATAACTCCCGAGGAAATCGCGGCAGGACCACACACTGCAATCGTTGAAGCTAACAATTTCCACAACGAAACGCCTTTGTGGTACTACGTTTTGAGAGAAGCGAAAATCCGCCACGATGGCACGTCGCTTGGCCCCGTGGGCAGCCGGATATTGGCCGAAACCTTTATCGGTCTGGTTAGCAACAGCAAGATTAATATTTTCAAAGACCAACCTGGATTAACCTTTTCAATGCCCGAGTTGTTGGCAAAGGTCGGGGATCTTAATCCACTAGGAAATTGAATTTGTAGAATCAGAATACAAGCTTCTTTATCTATACCTTCCGCGTTTGAGAATGTGTCGTTAATGGTGCGGTCTTGAACGCGGAAGGTATACAATTCGAACAGAAAATAATCTTGTGTCCCATCCGCGCTATTAATTACGCCATTTGATACTTCCGCGGGCAACAGCGCCTTAGACTTTCTAGATTTTGTCTTGAGCCGGTTCCTCAGGCTGGTAATTTGCCAAGCCTTTCTTTAAATCGCCTTTAATCCAGCCCGTAAGAACCAGTTTCAGCGCTTGCTCCGGAGAAATATCCAATTCTTCCACCTGATCCTTGCGGAAAAACATCGTTATCCCGCCAAAAAAATAAGTCCCCGATATGTAAACCGCGACTGAATCGTGCGGGACTCCCATTTCAGGCAAATCCTCAAAGTGGTCTCGCGTTACAAAACCCATCATTTTGGAATCGAAAGCGGGCATCTTGACCAGCACTACGCGTTTCATCTCTTTATCCGGCCCCGAGCCGAAAAGCTTGGTTAAGTCCTTTAAGAAACCGTATACCGGTCCGATAACAGGTACTTTTCGAAATTGTTCTTCAATAAAATGAAATGCTTTGCCACCCGCAAAGATTTTCATAAAAAAACCCACGGCCAAAACCACAACTATAGCCGTCGCAATACCAATCCCCGGAAAATGCAAAGCATCGGGGATCACCGATACCACATGTCGGCTTAACAATTCCTCAATTGATGAAAAAAACCAGTGAATGATATACAGCGTTAAAAATATCGGTAGCAGGGTAAACAAACCCCTGAAAAATAATTGGTAAATCTGCGACATGGACACCCTTTGTTAAATAACGACCCAGATAGAAAACGCAACCAGTCCTTTGACCCAAAAATTAATCTGTAGCTGCTGAAATTCCATCCCGCCCTACCCTCTCTATTGCTAGAA
>CAZVFR010000001.1:26261-35351 GCA_964626505.1 uncultured Methylococcaceae bacterium | reverse complement strand
TCTGTCCAGGAAAGTTCTTCTGGGCATGTTATCCATTTTGTGATTGGATGGCTTAAAAAGCCTGGGGATATTGAGGCGCGCCGTAAATTTGTTGAAGTCACGAAAAGTTTTGCGAATCTTCCAGGGGTTGTTGATCACAAAGTGGGCATGGTCTTACCCTCGGACAGAGAGGTAGTAGACAGCAGTTTTGATGTCGCAACGGTGATTACTTTCAAAAATCGCAAATCACTGCAAGCCTATCTGCACCATCCGCGGCATAAAAAGGCCGTAAAAGAAATGTTGAAGCCGCTGGTTAAAAAGATCATCGTTTACGATATCGACCTCAAATAAACTGGAGGTATTTTCAACAATCAAGCCACAGTCTACCATTAGCCGCTAGGTCGCCTTGCCCTCCACAAAAAATCACGCACCCTGAATGCTAGAATTTCATGTGCGAAGAGTATATTTCTGGTGAGAACCTGGGTTAATAGTTAACACTATTCATGGCAATATCTCATATGAATTGCCACCGGTTGTCAGCATAATCAAACTCAAAGGGATGGACTCATTACTCAGCGAGGATAGGATTATGCGCAACGGACACAGACAATCAGCGGCTTTTTTGGCTAATTACAAAATGGTCGATACACCCGAAGCGGTTTTGACTACTTCTATGATGGATGATATGGCCGAAGCGTTAAGGACGGATTCGATGATCGAAACGGACGATTCAGATTGGATGGTACAAGATCCTTCCTATCTGTATGAAATGAGCGTTTCATACTAAACCGAACTGACATCTGTGGACTGGTTAAAGTTTACAGCACAGCGTGTTTGTTGTTTCATCACACTGCTATCCGTCATTCGTCGTGCTGTTTTTCGGATAGGGCCGTTACCGTTTCCGTGATCAGGCTAGGTCCTGTATAGATTAATCCACTGTAGAGTTGCACGAGTTGGGCACCGGCACGGAGTTTATCGCGGGCGTCCTTGGCGGACATGATGCCTGCTGCGATGATGGGCTTCTTAGCGTCGAGATGTTTTGCCAATGTTGCCACGACGTGAGTAGATTGTTCGGTGAGGGGCGCTCCGCTTAGTCCACCGGTTTCGCCGCAATAGGGCAATCCCGCGACAGAGGTTCTATCCACGGTTGTATTGGTCGCGATGATCCCGTCGATTCCGCATTGCCTAAATAATCCAGCCATGCATTCGATCTCGGTATCGTTAAGATCAGGCGCTATTTTTACAACCACAGGAACATAGCGTCCGTGTTCGGTTGCCAACGATGCCTGCTCCGATTTCATCGTGGTCAGCAAAGAGTGTAAGGCCTCGTCTTGCTGTAGTTGTCTGAGATTTTTGGTATTGGGCGAGGAAATATTTAAGGTTACATAGCTGGCATGCCGGTAAACTTTGCGCAAGGCGATCACATAATCGTCAACCGCTTTGTGCAGCGGCGTATCAAAATTCTTACCGATATTGATGCCTAAGATTCCGCGATAGGTTGACCGCTCAACCTGCCGTATGAGATGGTCTACGCCTTTATTGTTAAACCCCATCCGGTTGATAATGGCGCGGGCTTGCGTAAGTCGAAATAAACGTGGGCTTGGGTTACCGGGCTGGGGTCTGGGTGTCACTGTTCCAATCTCGATAAACCCAAATCCTAATTGTGCCAGCGCGTCGATGTAGTCACCATTTTTATCCAAGCCCGCCGCCAAACCGACTCGATTCGGAAAGCGTAAGCCCATTAGCGTGACGGGATCGGGCTTGGGTTGTTTGCATATTAGTCGCAAAAGTCCACAGCGCTGAGCAGCCAATAAAACCCTGAGCGCAAGCCCATGCGCGGTTTCGGGTGATAATCGAAAAACCAGTGGGCGGATCACAGTGTATAAATTCATGCTAGTTGATCCAGCGGGCTGATGCGGCGATTGTGCAAGTCGCGCGAAGATTATTCGGAAGGTACTGTAGCGCAAGCCAATGCGTTCTGGCGCTGAACATACTCGACAAATTCGTTGGCCGGCAGGGGTTTGCTGAAATAATAGCCCTGGACTTGATCACATCCTTCGGTTTCCAGCCAGGCCAGTTGTTGCTCGTTCTCCACGCCTTCGGCCAGGACCGTTATGTCCAGACTGTGGGATAACGTGATCAATGCTCTACAAATAGCCCTGTCGTAAATGTTTGTAGAAAGATTATGCACGAACGACTGATCGACTTTCATTTTATCGATGGGAAATTTCTTCAGATAGGTCAGCGATGACCATCCCGTTCCAAAGTCATCCAGAGAAATCTTAACACCAAGTTCTTTAAGTTTGAGCAGTGTGTTTTCTGTTTCTTCGGAATCTTGCATGGCGATACTTTCAGTGATTTCCAACTCAAGTTTTTCCGGCTTCAATCCGCTTGATTGGAGAATCCGAGAAATTAGACGCTGTAATGATTTTTGGTTGAATTGGCGGCTGGAGATATTTACGGCAAGCCTGATGTCAGTCAACCCTTGACTTTGCCAAGTACTGGCTTGATCACAGGCTTGTTGCAAAATCCATTCACCTATCGGTACGATCATTCCGGTTTCTTCGGCTAGCGGTATAATTTCATCGGGCATGATTAATCCCCGTTCAGGGTGATTCCAGCGCAACACTGCTTCCATGCCGCTAACTTGCTTGGACAGGGTAGAGATTTGTGGTTGGTAGAACAACTCAAGTTCGTCGTGTGATATGGCGTATCGGAGATAGTTTTCCAGGGATAAATTTTCCGGTGTTATGCCATTCATATCCTGACTGTAGAAACATTCCGTATTTCCGTTACGATTTACGGCCCGGGTCATCGCGGAATTCGCATTCCTTAGTAAAGTAACGGTATCGGTGCCATCGACAGGATAAATGCTTATGCCAATGCTGATCGTAGTAAAATACTCCCGCGTATCGATATAAACCGGGTTTTGCATGTTGGTGATGAACCGATTGGCTATTCGGCTCACCGTACTACGGTTGTTGAAACCGTGGATTAGGATCGCGAATACCGCGTTTTCAAGTCGATACAGTGAGCATTGTTCGCATATGGATTTGCTGTTCTCCAGTTCTGTCTGTAGGCGCGCCGCGACTTCTGACAACAAAGTGTCACCCAAGCCAGGTCCCAAGCTGCCGGTAATGGCATGGAATCTATCCAGTGACAGTAAGAGCAGCGCGGTTCGTTCTCCGTCTATCGAGCTTTCTTGTACGTAATATTCAATCCATTTTTGAAACATACGCCGGTTAGGCAAGGTGGTTAAGCTATCATGCTGCACTTGGTATAGTAATTCGGATTCGCTATTTTTCCGCTGTGTAATATCAGTTATATACACGTAGAAACATTCCATTTCGTGTTGATATTGGACGGTACACTCCAGATATTTGTCTTTTATTTGATATTCCCAGACTGCGCTTGACGATAATCCGCGCAGAATTATATCCAGACGGTTTTGCAGGTCGCGGGGAAGCAGTGCGTTGGCTTCGGCATTGTCAGTCGGAAAAAGCGTGTTCAGCAACACTTGTGTGCCGGCGTTGGCATAATCAACTTGTCCGTCAAACCTAATGCGCAGTATGGGATTTGGATTTCGATCTGAAAACAAGGCCAATGCTTTGTTCTTGGGCTGGTCCTTCAGTAGTTCGAAGATGATATAAGTACCCATCAAAGCTAGGCCGAATATCGCCAAAATGACGATCTGTAAAGTCAACTGTAAGTGTCGGGTGGATTTTCGTATTAAAGTATCCGCGTCCAGTATTTTTTCATTGACTTGCTGAGCCAGTTCGGAAACCCGAGTTTGCATGGTTTTTCGGGCGCTACTGATCCGCGGTAACAGTTCGCGTGCTCGATCCCAATCGATTGTAGGTGAGGCAAGGGTCTGGCCCAATTCAGTGGCAAAAATCGTGAAATCGTTTTCAACGAATACGAACTCAGCGATGTATTCGTTGAGGAACGTAGAACGCTTAAGCTGTCCTATCGCGTTTTGATGGATTTCATTGGCCGATGTATAGGCTTTCAGAAATTGGTTGTGGTCTAGTCTGGCGTAATATTCAAGCAACAGTATTTCACGGTAAGCGATATTATTGTGTAACGCTGAAAGTGCGCGTTGCTGGAGTGTAGCCATGCGCCCGCGAGTTTCGGAAGCCTTGAGGATGGATTCAGTTTGCTGTTGAGCCGATAGCATGATTTTAAAGCCTGCTATCAATAGGATGATGAATATGCAAGCAATGGCTCTGTTTTTCTTGGAATTCATAGTCCTATCATTACAAATCTAGTTCCGATCCAATGCGTTTTTGCTATTCGGCTTGACGTTTAGTTTGCTGCGACGCGGGTCGAAACTTATTCCAGCCCCACATTTGATGAATACTGCTTCCGAACCATATAGGAACCCTATAGTATAAAACGTAACTACTTAGCGAAATTAAAACACCTTGTGATTGCTTAGATTGCACTCAAATTTAGTCGAGTACAAGGAGAAAACGCGCAGTGTACGAACGTACATGAGCATTTTCGACGCCGTAATCGGGTAAATTTGAGGGTAAGCTGAGGATTCACATAAAGATTTACTCTTTTATACCAGAGAATTGAACGAACTTCGATACAGCCGTATAGTTGAGTCGTGGATTAGCTGCAATATGGGAATAACGTTAAGAACCTGACACATCAAGAATGATCGGGAATTGGCGGTTTGCGGTGACTAAAGGCCGCGGCTTTTATGGATACCTAGGTCATTGTTGGTGGGTTTGTTCTTTGATAAAAAAACAGCTGGTTTGCTGTGTGACGCTTAACATTCACTGGAAATAAAAAAAGGAGGTAGGATCATGGCCAAGAATATTGTGCTTTGTTCAGATGGAACAGGAAATGCGGGTGGTAGTGGAAACGCAACGAATGTCTGGAACGTTTTTACAAGCATTGATTTGAATGGATTCAAAGAGAAAAATATCAATATAGAGCAGGTTGCATTCTATGACGATGGGGTAGGGACCGAACGCGGTAAAATTCTGCGAATCCTCGGTGGCGCTATAGGATTGGGGTTGGCGCGCAATGTCCGGCAACTTTACATGATGCTAGTTAAAAGCTACCAACCCGGAGATCATATATTTTTGTTTGGTTACAGCCGCGGCGCTTTTACGGTTCGGACTTTAGCTGGAATGGTCCGGGTCTGTGGAATTTTGGACCAACATGCCTACTCGGATGACAGTGCCCTAAAAAACGCGGTCTGGGATTTGTACAGAGCGTATCGGCGGAATTACCCAGCTTTACTTTCAGAGCCTTGGTATAAATTCGAGCGCATGTTCGGCATACTTCGAATCGAGGACGTTGCAACACAGCGGGAAAAGTTTGGAGTAAAGGTGTCCCCCGATTTGTACAAAGAATATAAATATATCGACAAATTAACGGACGATAATTGCGTGCCGATCCGGTTCATAGGGGTATGGGACACGGTCGCTTCGGTCGGCTTTTCAATTGATGCAGTTGCCAAGTTTTGGAATGACGTTATTTTCCGTTTCAAATTTACAAACAGTAAACTAGGTTCCTGGGTTGAAAAAGCCTGTCATGCGTTGTCCATAGACGACGATAGAAAGGCCTTTACCCCGGAAATATTTGATCAGGAAAGCGCCCTTGATAAAACCCGTATCGAACAGGTTTGGTTTCCGGGAGTACACGGAAACGTTGGCGGTGGTGGGCCAAAGCAGGGTATGCAGCATGTCCCGTTGAACTGGATGATAGAAAAGGCTGAGGAACAGGGATTGATCTTTTACAAGAATTCGAAAGATACATTTCGTGATGCAGCCAATGAACACGATAAGCTTTACGATGTGCGTGCGGGGGCGGGGATTTACTACCGTTACGGCCCCAGGAATATTGCCGGCATGATAAAGGACTATGATATGGAGCCTGCGAAAATCCATATTTCCGCCTTGAAACGGATCGCGATGGGGACTGAAAATTATGCTCCAGGTAATATACCGGCCAATTTTGATTTGGTGGTCGATAACGAAAAGAATCTAGGCGAAAATAAAACCGTTCAGAAAAAACTCAAAGCTGAACTTAACAAAGGGATTTTGACCAATTTGAGCGACTATAAACAAACCGGTCTGGTAAATACCCGTATGTTGCTACATTATTGGTTTTTGCTTTCCACACTAGTTATTTTAAGCTTGGGTGCGATATGGCACGGTGCATCATCGGCGCAACCCGATCCTGAAGGTTGGCTACTGTCTTTTATGGATTTGGTCAAATTTGTTTTCGGCATGATTCCGTTGCTCGGAGCCTATTTGTTCGACAATTTTATAAAGCCGCTATTTTTGTATCCGTTGATTGGTTTAATTGTATTGTTGACGCCGGTCGTGCTTTATGTCGTAGATATTATGCTACACCGGAAGCTTAACCAGCATCGGCAACAAGTCTGGCGAAATATCTTAAATGGACCGTGGTGGTAACGCTGGGGTCGTCCAATTCAGGACTAACGTAATAGAACGGGCGTAACTGCCCGTTCTTTTTCTGATTGCAGGCCGTTTAGAGGTAAGGTTAAAAATTGAAGCTAATTCCAGCCGATAACGGCGTAATTTTTTTCCGTTAAACAACGAGTTACATAGTTGATATAAGCTGAGTTGGGCTTGCGCGGAGTAAACATCCAGCGCAACAATCCGGCTGTGGCGCCGGATGCTGCACCGATTAATGAGCCGGTACCGGCCGAACCCACAATGGCACCGCCCACGGCGCCTGTAGCAGCACCCATTCCGGTGCCTATAGCGGTATTTTTTGCCGCATTACCTGCGCTGCTTTCGGATGGCTGTGCACCGGCTGTTTCCGCAGCTTTTCCACAGTCCGTGATGTCGTTGTCGGCCATGCTTTCGCCAACCTTTGTATAGTGCTCGTTGGGGTAAAGAATCGGACTGGAAGTCGCACAACCAAAACCAGCCATGACGATAAAGATCAAAGCAAAATATTGTTTCATAGTAAACTCCTATAGTTTTCCTCAGCGCAATCTTGCGATAATCCATTGGCCTATCGCCTCGATTTCTTCCATGCAAACAGAATGTTCCATCGGATATTGATTCCATTCGACGTCATAGCCGGCGGTTCGTAAGGTATCCCGCGCTTGTTTTCCAAGTACGATGGGTACGACCGGATCCAGGGTGCCGTGGCCGACGAAAATCGGGGTTGTGCCTTGGGCTACTTGGTCGGGTGCAGCCAGGTATGTGGATAGTGCGATGATTCCGGCAATTTTTCGTTGGTAGCGCAGGCCCACTTCTAGAGCCACCGTACCGCCTTGGGAAAAACCGGCCAGAATAATGTTGGATATGGGGATATTGCGGGATAATTCTTTTTCTATCAGCTGACTGATTAGCTTGGATGAGGCGAGAATACCGGCGTAATCGATCTTGCGGTTGATGGATTGCTCCAATATATCGTACCAAGCTCTCATCACCATCCCGCCGTTTATCGTAACGGGCTGTTCAGGGGCGTGTGGAAAAATGAATCGTACATTCAGGTCGTCAGGAAGGTTCAGGTGTGGAATCACTGGCTCGAAATCGTCCCCCGATGCGCCAAGTCCATGTAGCCAGATCACACTGGCCGTTGCTACGCCGGTGGGGTTGATTTCTATTACGCTTAATTCAGTGTCGCTCATCGATACTCGCTTAATTTGGTTGATAAGAATTACTATTTTGCTGTGTGGTGCGGGCTGTGGACTTAGCCTCCGGCGTGCTTCACCGTCCAACCCAACTTTTTGAGTTCGAGCATCAACACATCTCTATGGTCGCCCTGTATTTCTATCACGCCATTTTTGATAGTGCCGCCACTGCCACATTTCTTTTTTAGCTGTTTGCTGAGTTTAATCAGCGCTGTGGACTCCAGTGGAACTCCGGTGATCAGAGTAACGCCTTTACCCTTACGGCCTTTGGTCTGCCGCTGTAGCCGTACAATCCCATCCCTGCTGGGTGTGGATTCGGTTCTAGGACATTTGCATTGTTTTATAGCTTGCTGGCAAGCGGGACACGTTCTACCTAATTCAGTTGAGTAGACAAGCCCACCCGCTGTGGTTTTAGGTGCTGGCATGACAAATAGATGAGTGTGCTGGGTGGGTAATTAAATATTGAGTTTTATGGGGGGTTTTTCGGATCGTGCCTGGATGGAGTTCGATCTTGTGATATTCCTGGGTTGCAAAATAACACAACAGCCCGCGATTGGGTAGTCAGTGGGCTCTATAAAGACAAGACGAGATATAGTTAGGAAAACAAGCCAATCCCCACAATAGGATTTACAATTGGAAATTATTGCGGGGCGTAGGTTTCCCTGCTGTTTAAAATGCTCCAGGTATTTGTGTGATGCGGTGATTTTGCCAAATAACAGCGAACTGTATAGTGATGCCTGATCAATAGTCCCATTTCCATTTCAACCCGACCGTGTTGCTACCGCTTTCGGTAGTTCCGCCTTCAACCGTAACATTGGGGAGCACCTCCAATTCGACAGTTGCCGAGGTATGAGATCCACTGCTTGTCCCTTGTTGAATTTCAACGTACACACCATCCGCAACGTATTTGCCGACACTAACCCGGGTAGCTTTGGTATCGATTTCGGACTCGCCGAATTTAAGCACATCGATACCCAGCATTCGGCGTGTGGTGTCGACGAAATTGCCGCTGCCACCAAAGCCGGTTAGGTTGGAGATCGTGGTCGCAAGTTGCACACTTTGAGCAGGAGTTAGACTTTTGGAATCCGTGCCGAATAACACTCTGGAAGCTATATCGGATTGCGGCATTGCCGGCTGGGAAGTTAACTCAATTTTTGGTTGCGATGCGGTTCCCGTTATCGCCACGATAGCCGTCAGGCCGCTGGATTTGTATTCTGCGCGTAGATTAAGCAAGGGATCTATCTTCCGGGTGCCTGGGAATCTGATCGAGCCGCGCGTTAAATCGAAGTTTTTCCCCAATACCGAAAAAAAGCCGCGTACGGGCTCTAATCGTCCCGTGACAACGGGCAAGTCGGTATTGCCCGTAACGGCAAGATTTCCTCGCCACTCGGAATCAAGCCCCAGTCCCCTGACGAATACTTTGCCTGGTACCGAAATCTTCAGATCTAATCTAAGAGGGGTGGTGTTTGTTTGCCGGG
>CAZVFR010000001.1:0-26251 GCA_964626505.1 uncultured Methylococcaceae bacterium | reverse complement strand
TGATTTCTTGAACATCGAGTTCCACGAATCCAGGTGGAAGTGGGTTTTCTAGATTTAATTCGATATTTTGAGCAACGACGGTGCCGGATAATAGGGTCTTATCTGAGTTGCCGCTCAATACCAGTTGGCCTCCAGCGCGAACCGTTAAATTATCGGTTGTGATCAGTTGAGCGTTGTTAAATTTGAGTTTGATGTCCAGTGGAAATCCTGTTTCCGAGTTTAAATCAATCATACCGCTGCCTTTTAGAGTTCCATCCGTGCCATCCGTAGCCCTAAGTCGCTCTATCACGACGCGATCATTATCGGATATTAGGCCTATTGCTATATCAGACAAAGTGGTGCCGGTTGCAATGTTTTCATAGCTGGCTTTTGCGAGTTTGAAGCGGCCTTTGATCTTTGGAACGTTTAGCGTACCGCTTACATTCAGCGCAACAGTGGCGGTCCCTGTAAACCGGTCTTCATGGGTGGTGATTATTTCCCAGATGGGTGCCACTTCGCCCTGCCAGTTGAGATGACCATCAATGGCTTGCTGCCCCGGGAGCACAAGATCGAACGAGTTTGTAGCCATTCGTAGCGGAAACACCGCGGTTAACTCGGCATCCGTGTTTCCAAAACCGCTCAAGATAGCGTCGATTTGCATACGCTCGTCTTGCCAGTTACCTTGCAGGCGCAGGTTATGAGTAAGTCTGGCGATAGTAGACGGATGGGCTAAGGTAATCTTTTCAGCCTCAAGGGTGAATCTTGCCTGTGGGTGTTGGCGCGATCCCCAAATACGTCCGTTCGCGGAGAGTGTACCGCTTAAGTTGCTGGCCGGTTGTAAAGTACTTAGCAACTCCATGGGAAGATCCACTAGTTTGATCGACGCTGTTAACCGTTGCTCGGAGATGAAAGCATTGGCGCTGAACTTACCTTTGCCAATTGAAATCAGCAGGTGTTGGAGAGCTAGGCTGTCTGGTGTGGTAGCAATACTGAGCTTTTGTTTGAGCGTTATGCGCTGGTTGGCTATCAGCCCGTCAAGTCTAATCAGTTCAATCTTCGTACCGTCCTTTTGCCGTGATAATTTGCCGGCTAGCTTCAATTCAATCGGCCCGTTTAAGCGTCCAGAACTGCGTACGTCAAAGGTCATATTGGATAAATCTTTGAATCGAGCTTGTGCATTCAATGCGGTGAGCTGAGCGCCAAAAAGCTCTGCCCCTTGTAAAACAATTTCCGCGGATCCAGTTGGTGCGCTAAGAATATCGCCAAACTGGGCCGAAATGAGTGCGTCACGGATGCTAAATTGATGCTCGTCATGCGAGCTCAGTGTTAGATTTTTGCCGTGGATTTTTAAGCGAGCGTGTTGCGAACCGCTAACATTACTTAAATCGACGCGTGCTGTTGCCTGTCCTGATAGGTTTTGTTCCAGCCCCTCTGACCAGGCCGTTAAAGAGGGTAGCTGGCTTGTCAACGAACCGGTAACCGGATTGCCGTTAAGCGGCACAATTAAATCCCCCTCCAGGCTTGATCCGCGCGACGAGAGCGAGAGTTTGTGCAAATGTAAAATCCGTGGATTCAACAGTTTGAATCGCATGGAACCGTTGGTGTGGTCTAGTCGGCCGCCTTCAAACTTAAACGATAGGAGTCCCTTGGAACTACTCGGGAATTCGCGTAAATCCAATTCCGCGGTTAGTTGGCCAAGGTTGGTCCGACCTACACTGAGCTCTGATACCGCGATTCGATTCTCAAATCTAGCCTTGTCTATGGATCCTCTGATCGTACCGTCTGACTCCAGACGTCCTGTGACGGGTTTAGTCAGTAGCGCGGAAAAAATTGCTAAGTTCGACGCCAGTAAGTGGTATTGTCCGCTCAAAGCTTTGCTGTTTGGAGTCAGCGAAAAATTGCCCGATAAGGATGCCGCGTGCGCTTTGATCGCGAGGTTTCGGACGAGGATTTGGTTCGCGGTGCGGCGCAGTTCTCCACGCAGACTTATACGCGGTCCAAATAATTTGTCGATGCCTGAATTGTGCAAAGAAAGTGAGTCGATATGGCCGGTTACCGACCCACTAAACGTAGTGCCTCGGTCTAAGATTTGAATTTTTGTTTCCAAGAAAGCAGATCCCGAAATGGGCCGTTTGACGAATGGAGACAACGGTGCAAGTTGTTCGAGATTAATCCTCAATAACCCTGATCCTGACTGTTCATGCAGCGCGTAATTAGCCACGGCATCGAGTTGGATGAATGCTGTGGAGAGCGTAGCTTTAATTAGTTTGAATACAGAATTGTTGTGGTCATAGGTGGCGTCTAGCGACCAGTTGATCGCTTTTCGCTCAGTTGTGGCACCCGCAAAGATTAAGTCATGTACTTGTTCGTGCGGTTGCAGGGAAATACTTGCTATTGAGCTGCTATGAATTATCAATCTATGCAGTATGCCAAAATTCGGCAACGTTGAATTGCCGCGCGCATTGCCGCTGGATTCGGGTGTTCGGTCTATTCTGACAGATGCTATGTTGATGTTCTCAATTTCCAGAACGCCGCTTAGAAGTTGCCAGGGATTCCACTCCGCAGTAAGGTTTTCGACTTGTAGCCATTGACTGTCTTTATCGCTGATTGATACGCGGTCTATAACGAATCGTTTGAATAGGTTGCCATGCACATTGCCGATGTGAATTTGAGAATGGTTTGGGCTACTCAATTGCACGTTCAAAAAATCCACTAAACGCGTTCGTAGCAAATCTGATTGCAGTGCGAAGTATGTAGAAATACAGAGTGCTGCAAGGAATGTGAATAGTACGATTAAACCTATGAGCGCAGGTCGGACAATTTTCCCGTAGACGTGCATAAGCTAAAATGCTTGCCCGATGCTGATGTAAAATTGCAAGACGTCATCAATGCCGTCACGTCGATTTAGCGGGAATCCAAAATCAAGCCGTAGGGGGCCGACCGCGGTAAAATAACGCACACCGAATCCGGCCGCCCAAAGTTGGCTGCTAAACAAATCCGGTAGTTCGCCGTCATAAACGTTGCCACCGTCCAAAAACACAACAGCCCCGATTAAGTCAGTAATCTTGACGCGCAACTCGGTATTGAGTTCAAACACCGAACGGCCGCCCAGGGGCGTGCCGCCAAGTCCTAGAGGGCCGGCGAGTTGAAAGCTGTAACCACGGATGGAATTGCCACCACCCGCGTAATAGCGTTTATTTGCGGGTAGAGCCGTGGTCGATTCGCCCGCGATAGATCCGATTTTGATGCGTCCGGCCAGGACAAAATTTTGCGCGTCGGTGGGGTCGAAATAGGCTGTGCCGATAGCTTCGGTATTTACGAATGTAACATTGTCGTCATCCCATCCGGTGTAAGGTTTTAGTGAAAGATTTAAGCGAGTCCCTTCGGTGGGGTTGAAACGGTCGTTTGAGGTGTCGAGTTCGGCACGTGCTTCCAGTCCCAATAAGAAAAATGTTCGTGTGCTGTTGAAATCCGACAATTTACTGTACTCGATGGGAAGACCCGCGAACACGTTCCAGTTGCCCGGAATGGGACGTTGCAAGCCGACTAGAAAGCGCGTGAGTGGCCCCCGGTAACCCGGCGCATCCTCGTGTGCGAGTGCGGCATTTACGAGTAAATTCTGGCGTGACTGAAGAAAATGCGGTTTGATAAATCGACCGTCGACTTCTTGTTTAATTTCTCCAAGTTGGGCCGCTATTCGAATCGATTCCTGACGTCCGAAAATAGTGCGGTTTTCCCAGCCAACGCTTGTTTCAATTCCCTTATCGGTGGACCAGCGTAAACCAAGTTCTATAGAGCGGTGTTTGCGCTCGGTCAGTCGCACGGTAATTGGCAGTTGACCCTTGATGTTTGATTGTTCCGGGTATTCGATCGCAACCGTATCGAATAGTGATGTAGCCAATAATTCGTTACGGAATTGGTCTATCTTGCGGCTGTCGAACATTTCGTTTTGTGTCCAAGGTACCAATGCTTCCAGGTAATCGGGTTTTACGTCTACCATACCCTGGATGGTTAAAGTGCCGAAACGGGCTCTGGAACCAGGATCGATCTGCAGACGGACACGCATACTTTGGTCTTTGTGATCAACAACGATGTCTTCGTGAATCAGGCTTGCATGCGGATGACCGAGGTGCCCTAGTTTTGCCAGCAAGGATTTGCGCGATTTAATTACCAATTGGGACGTGGCTGGTTGGTCAGCCGCCGGTGCGTAGTCTTTGCTGCGCCAGGGCAGGTAGGGCGCCGTGGAATTGGGCCCGGTGTACTCGACACGGTAACGCAAAAGCTTGTATCTTGGTCCGCTGTCGACTGTTATCGTGATTTTAAGATCTGGCGTTTCATCGTCAAGCCGGTAGCTCAACTTGCCTTTATAATAGCCTTCCGCGCGTAATATCTTACGAAATAGTTGTAGGTCAGTTTTGGTTCTTCGTTCCAACATTGCAGTCGTTTTCGGCGGGCGTTTTTGCAAGGCTAGCAATCTGGAGCTGGATTCGATCTTTGTTTGAAGTTCGGGATCGTCAAGGCCCACAAAATCAACTGAATACCCGGAAATGATTAATGATTGTGCTGTGGAGCACTCCTCGGCTTGGGCAACGACGCTGCCTATTAGCAGGGCCACTAGCAAAATCAGGTGCGCGTAAGCGCCGACATTCTTAAGTTTGTTATGACCCATGCAGTACTTTAGATCCGGGCAAAATCGAAATCACATCGTGAATCCATGTTGGGTGATTTACCGGGTACGGTCTATTTTCGGAAAAACAGGTTGACCAATAGTGTCAGAGTGATGCTTACGATAATCATGGAAGTAATCGGGATAAATATGAATTTTTTTTCATCTTGGATTCTGATATCGCCGGGTAAATGTCCAAACCAAGAAAAAAGTCCGGGTGCGAATAACAATACCACTCCTACAAAGGTTACGGCGATGCCGATAAAGATTAGGATCTTACCAATAGCCATAGTGCGGACCGTGAAGGTGCATGAGTGGTTATTGTTCAGACTTTAATCGGAAAATGTCAAGCGTTGGGGGCTCAGGAAATCGGAACCCCTCAGTAAGTCATAAATTTTGTGGCCCAGGGATGGATTGTAATAGGATTATCCAAAGTTATAGAATTTTTGAGATGGTGTAAGATCGTGCTTTGCTAAACAGGATTGTGGCGGTGCGAAATGCTTTGGCGTATATTCATAAATTGAAGTTTAAAGGCTACGAAATTGCACTAACGTTCGGATTAAAGCACGTGTGTATATAGCTTCTATAAGCGGGCATTTCAACCGATCCGAATACATCGAAGCTAACCCTATCCGGGAATGGAAATGTTTTTGGTCCTTAGTGAATTGTAGCTGGGAGATAATGAGTTATGGCCAAATTTACATTTGGATTGTGTCATCTCGCAGTGTTGGTGTTCGGTTTGGTAATGCTGACTTCAGCGTGCGAACAGAATGCTCCCCAGCGCCAATCAGGAGTTGGAATTGAAGATTTTAAACAGTCTGTTGAGGCTGCGTACAAAAGGTTGGCGTCTGGTACGATCCGAAAAAAAGATGGATTTTATAACGAATGTTCCGTGGATTTCGCAGTCGAGCATGGTATTCGCGTCAGCGAAACAGTTTGTAATAACAGCGATAATTCTCTGGATATTACCATTCGGGTAACCGACCCGGCGACCAGGCCACCGTCGCAATACCGCAAAGACGTTTCGTTCAAACTGGGAAAAAACGGTCTGGTTAACCTTCCGCGTGGCAGCACCAAGCAAATGGAGAGTGGTGTATCGCTTCATCTGGATAGGACGGGGCAGTCCGTGATGCTAACCGCAAATAGTAGTCGATAATTGGTGTTACCTAACAGCGAAACGTGACATTCAGGAGTCGATGCGAAGAAGGCCATATTAAGTTTGCCAGCCGAGGTTTTTGTGGTCTTATGACTAGTTGAAAAACAAAAATATACTGAAAGTAACGTACTGTATGCTGCATTTTAAAAAAATCGGATATTGCCATTGTGGATGCGGTATAATCCCGCCTTTCAATAACAATTTTGCATGTTCTTGTCGGTTTACCAGAAGTTTCCTTAGGCATCTCCTGTATTTACCTTCCATAACCTGCAATACAATAAAGTGTGATTTGTTTTAATCGAGGTAAGGTACATGATGCAAGGAACAGTTAAATGGTTTAACGAAACGAAGGGCTTCGGTTTCATCGCCCCTTCTGATGGAAGTGAAGACGTATTCGTTCATTTCTCGGCAATTGAGGGCAGTGGGTTTAAAAACCTGACCGAAGGTCAATCAGTTAGCTTTGAAGTGGAAAAGGGACCCAAAGGACTGCAAGCCACAAAAGTCGCACCGCAAGAGTAATTTAAGAATTATGCGCAGGGTCCCGCGCTCGTGGGGTCCTCTTTTTGCGCCGTCGGTTGTGGCGGCGCAGGCTTCAAGTTTCTGTCCCAGTCGTCTGTGGTCTTACGAGGTAATGACGTGAAAAAATTGTTTGTCGGTAATTTGCCGTCTGATACTACCGAGTCCGCGGTGCAGGATTTGTTTTCCGAATTCGGTACTGTGCGTTCCATTAATTTGATCGCGGATATGTTTACGGGTAAATGTCGCGGTTTTTGTTTTATCGAAATGGAAGGCCATGAAGCGCGCGCAGCGATGGCGGGTCTGGATGGCAAATCCTTTGGTGGGAATAGTTTGCGCGTTCGCTTCGAAGATCCTCGGGTCACGCGTGGGCGTAAGGGGCGTTAGTTGCTATTTTAACTGCCGATTGATTATAAGGCGGAACGGATACGATTAAAATCAGAGATTCGTCGGCCTAGTATATGAGCTTGTCATAATAGACCCTGAACCCGTGAATATTGCCGGGGTGGAGTGCTAGTGTCCGGTCGCGATTGGTGCATCAGATGTTGCACCCCATTCGTTCCATGAGCCATCGTAAACTGGAACTGTCGTATTTCCGAGTTGGTAAAGGCTTAATGCAAGAATGGATGCGGTTACTCCGGATCCACAGGTTGCCACTAGTGGTGCGTCCATACTTATTCCTTTTTTGCGATACAGCTCTGCCAATTGGTTGGCATTTTTGAGTTTCCCCGTATCAGCATTCAATAGTTCAGTGTAGGGTAGGTTATGACTGCCCGGAATATGGCCTGATTTAAGACCCGGTCGGGGTTCAGGTTCAGTGCCCGCAAAACGGTTTGCGGAGCGAGCATCTATGATTAAATTTTCTTTACAGGCAACCAGATTTTTCATTTGGTCAATGTTTCTGACCAGATGCTCGTTGTACTCAGCAACGAACTGTTGCTTGTTTGACTGGATGTGAGCAGACACAGTAGGATTGTGCTCGATTTCCCAGGCTTTTATCCCCCCGTCAAGTACCGCTATCTTGCTATGTCCAAACACACGAAAGGTCCACCATACCCTTGCTGACGCCATGAAAGAATTGTTGTCGTATACAACGACCATTGTGTCATTATTAATACCCATGTTGCCAACCGCCGCGGCGAATACCTCGGGTTTGGGGAGCGTATGCGGTAGTGGTGAATCTAGATCCGCGACCGCATCTATATCGAAAAATTGTGCACCAGGGATGCGATTGGCCACGAATTCCGTGTGTGGGTTGCGGTTTTGTTGGGGCAGGCAAAATGATGCGTCCAGTGTTACGATACCCGGCGTGCCGAGTCGGGATGCCAGCCACTCTGTGGGTAGTAAAGAGGGCAAGTGATCGATCATATTGTTATGTATCGGAATTTGTTACAGGGTAAGTAGGGTAAATCCAGGTGGACATTTTGTTGCGTTTCGATGGTAGAAGCAAGGTGTGTTTGTACCAACAACACCCGATTCGGACGGACAATCATGTTTGATGGTAGGTAGACCATGAAGGGCGTGTGAAGCGTGCATAGAGCATTAACTCTGGTCTTGATAATTATTTCATTCGCTGCGGCTTATCAAAAGATGATGAGTATGCCTGCCGCAGCTCTATTTGCACCATCTCTAGGTGCAGCGGAATCGGGTCTGGAACCAAGTTTTTCAAGCCGCTTCGTCTCTTCCGGTAAAACCCGAATTGTTCATGCCCCGAGTGTTGTAGAACTTGAAGACGGGCGTTTAATGGCATTTTGGTTCGCGGGTTCGCGCGAGGGTGGAAAAGATGTCGAGATTCACAGCGCAGTGTTTGAATCCGATAGTCAAATCTGGAGGTCCGAGCAAACTGTAATAACGCGTGCGGATACATATAAGGAGACTTACCGCTACGTCAAGAAATTGGGGAACCCTGTGGTGACGCGAGATTCCAGCGGCAAGCTGTGGTTGTTTTTTGTGAGTGTTTCGTTCGGGGGGTGGTCCTGCAGTTCTATCAATGTTACCACTTCTTCTGATCGAGGTTTGCATTGGAGTCCGGTTCGCAAACTGATTACCTCGCCGTTCCTGAATATCAGCAGTTTGGTAAAAACGGCGCCGTTTTATTATCAAGACGGGACTATGGGCTTGCCGATCTACCACGAAATGGCGACTAAGTTTGGCGAATTGCTTCGCTTGGATCAGACGGGTCGTATCATCAGTAAGACTCGATTGAACAAGCACTGGAAAACCTTGCAACCCCTATTTTTTGTACAAACCCCGGCTAAGGCTGTTGTCTTGATGCGCTACGCTGGTAGCGAACGCCCTCGGCTTGCGATTAAAGTAGAGACTGATGACGCAGGTTCCCATTGGAGCGCACCTGTTCAATCTGAGTTGCCCAATCCGGATTCCGCGATGGCTGGGATAGGGTTGACTGAAAAGCGCCGCTTGGTTGTAATCAATAATAACCAGCACTTGCGCGATGATTTAACTTTGTTGGTGACCGAAAATGATGGTCAAAGTTGGCAAGAGGTCTACCGTTTCGAATACGAAAGCCAATATAGAGGTCATGTGTATGCAGCCGGAGAATTCCGTCGCGCTATTCGCCGCTTGATTCACAAAACAGATCAACGGTTTGTAGCCACCGATTCTCAGGTTTCGGCGATAGAAAACCTGATGTGCACGGGCCATCCGTGCTGGTTCCAATTTGAGTATCCGTATTTGATCCGAGCGAAAAACGGAACGTTTCACCTCGTTTATACCTGGAATCAAACGTTCATCAAGCATGTGGAGTTTAATCAAGCGTGGCTGGATGAACGGATTGTGGAGCGCGCCGGGTTATGAATTTTAACGATATAACAGGTTTGGCGAGTGTTGTGATCTTGGCTATTGCTTGGGCGGCAAGCAGTGTTCCTATCGAACGACTGCCAAGCTATGGGCGTTGGTTACTCTGCGTGGTTACAGGCCTTTTGATGGTAATACCCTTTGCGGATTTTTCAGCTGCGGTTTATGTGCGTGGAGTGGTAGGGGACCTGAGCATTACTACATTGGTATTGCTAAGTCTGGCAATAGTTCAACGCGTGATTGGTTTGTTAACGCGTTCAGCCCTTCAGATCAAGGCTGTGTATGGGCTGGTAGTGCCGGTTGGCCTGGTTTTTTATCCCATGGTTTTGGGTTTGGGCTCCTACGATCCTTATGTGTTAGGGTTCGGGGCAACCGGATTTTTAGCCTGTGTGTTTGCGCTTGCGATAATCGCCTGGCTTCGTGCCTACACGCTGATAAGTTTTTGTCTGGCGTTGGCCGTGGGCGCTTATGCGGTGGATTGGTATGCGTCGAATAACCTCTGGGATTATCTAATAGACCCCTTACTCGTCATATATGCCAGTTTCGCGGGTATTAGACTGTTGGTATGGGGCAGACGGATAGAAGCTGTCGATTCCGTCAACCACTCATGAGATTGGTCAGAATTCTTTCGTATACCAATGACAGCTTGTCCAGGTCATCCAGCGCGACCTTTTCGTTGATTTTGTGGATGGTTTCATTGCTAGGCCCCAATTCTATAACTTGTGCCCCGGTGGGTGCGACAAAGCGCCCATCCGACGTTCCACCGCCCGTTTCCAAATTTGCCTGGTAGCCCAAAACTTCTTCTAATGCGGTTTGCGCCGCGTTGGCTAGCTCACGTTTAGTTGTAATGAAGGGTTGACCGGAAAGTCGCCACTGAATCTCGTATTTGAATGTGTATTCGTCCAGTATTGCGTGCACGCGCCGCTTGATTGTTGTGTCATCCAATTCGTTGGAAAAGCGCAGGTTGAAAGATAGTTCCATTGTTCCTGGAATTATATTCTCTGCACCCGTACCAGCCTGAATATTCGATATCTGGAAACTGGTGGGCGGGAAATATTCGTTACCGCTATCCCATACTTCATGGGTGAGTGTGGTAAGCGCTGGCGCAAAGCTATGGATTGGGTTTTCGGCTAAATGCGGATAGGCAACATGACCTTGTGTGCCGAAAATGCGCAAGGTACCACATAGAGAACCACGCCGGCCGACTTTAATCGTGTCACCCAACTTACCGGTACTCGATGGTTCTCCAATCATGCACCAGTCAATTTTTTCGCTGCGCGCTTCCAGGGTTTCGATTACTTTTACAGTTCCGTTGGTCGCGATACCTTCTTCATCGCTGGTAATCAACAGTGCTATCGAACCGTTAATATCGGTCGTATTATTACAGAATCGCTGGCATGCCGTAACGAATGCAGCTATGCCGGATTTCATATCGGCTGCGCCGCGTCCATAAAGATAACCGTCGCGGATCTGAGGTTCGAAGGGGGGCGAATCCCATGCTTCCAACGGGCCAGGTGGAACCACATCGGTATGCCCCAAAAATACGAATAAGGGTTTCGCTGTTCCTTTTCGCAACCATAGATTTCGGGTATCTCCAAAATCCAAAAATTCTGCGTGAAAACCGAATGGTGTGAGGTGATCGCACAGGAGTTCCATGCACCCGGCATCGTCGGGCGTGACCGACGGCCGGGCAATGAGTTGCTGTAACAGCGAAAGCGTATCGGTCACAGGATATTTTCGTACAACTCAGGTGAGAAGCCCAAAATTAGTTCGCTACCGTTTTCCAGTACTGGCCGTTTGATCAAGGTTGGCTGAGCCAGCATTAAGTTTTTGGCCTTGTCGGAGTTGAGCTCTTGTCGGTCTGTATCGGAAAGTTGCCGCCAGCTGGTGCTGCGTCGGTTGAGCATGGCGTCCCAACCCAGTTTGGATTCAAAACTATCTAACAGTTCGGGGCTCAAACCGTCAACTCTATAGTCATGAAAGCCGTACTCGATGCTGTTTTGTTCCAGCCAACGACGCGCACGTTTAACTGTATCGCAGTTTTTGATGCCGTAAAGTTTCAACATGGTCGAACCGCTCCAATATAAATACCGGGATGAATAGCCTTAGTCGCGCAATAATTCATTGATTCCAACCTTGCCACGTGTACGTTCGTCGACCTGTTTGATAATTACCGCGCAATACAAGCTGTGAGTGCCGTCGCTAGCCGGCAAATTACCTGAAACGACCACTGAGCCTGCTGGAATGCGGCCGTAGCTGGTTTCTCCGGTCATGCGGTTGTAGATCTTGGTGCTTTGCCCGATGTATACGCCCATGGATATAACCGATCCTTGTTCGACGATAACACCTTCAACAACTTCTGAGCGCGCACCAATAAAGCAGTTGTCTTCAATAATGGTTGGCGCTGCTTGCAAGGGCTCGAGAACGCCCCCAATCCCGACACCGCCGGAAAGATGCACATTTTTGCCAATTTGAGCGCAGGAACCAACGGTTGCCCACGTGTCTACCATGGTGCCGCTATCGACATAAGCACCTATATTTACGTAACTGGGCATTAACACCGCGTTGGGTGCGATGTAGGCGCCTGCACGGACCATTGCGGGCGGAACAATACGAGCACCTGTACGCTGAAAATCATCGGGGCCGAATGTAGAAAATTTGGTTTCGACCTTATCATAATAGCGAGTTACACCGCCGTCCATCACGCGGTTTTCGGAAATACGGAATGACAAGAGCACAGCTTTTTTTAGCCATTGGTTGACTATCCAGTCGCCGTCTTTCTTCTCCGCAACGCGGGCTTGGCCACTGTCCAGTAGTTGCAAAGCTTCATGTACCGCGGATTTCACACTGTCGGATACAGTAGCTGGGCTAATTTCGTTCCTATCTTCGAACGCGCTGTTGATAATGTTTTCTAATTCAGACATGATTTCTCCTACGTTATATTTATAAACTACGGATGACATTCTTTATACGATTTGCGGCTTCTACGCAATCATCCAAACTTGGAACCAGAGCGATACGTATGCGATTCTTCCCCGGATCAACTTGGTTGACAGGGCGCGATAAAAAGCTGCCCGGAAGTACCATGACGTTTTCTTGCTGGTATAAGCGTCGCGCAAATTCGGTATCATCAATTGGCGTTTCGGGCCAAAGATAAAAGCTCGCGGGCGGTATTTCCAGAGGCCAGACCGTGTCCAGAATTTCCGCGACAGCGCGAAACTTTTCCCGGTACAGGTCGCGGTTTTGCCGAACATGAGATTCGTCTGACCAAGCTTTGATGCTGGCCATTTGACAGTATACGGGCATCGCGCAGCCATGATAAGTTCTGTAGAGCGCGTAATTCGCCAATATTGACGCGTTGCCGGCTATAAATCCAGAGCGTAGGCCAGGTGCGTTTGAGCGCTTAGAGAGACTGTGGAAGACGACACAGTTTTGATACGCATTGCTGCCCATCGCAGCTGACGCTTGTAAAAGTCCCGTCGGCGGTTTTGATTCATCGCTATAGATTTCGGAATAACACTCATCCGATGCGATTATAAAGTCGTGGCGTATTGCAAGCTCAATGAGTTGTTGCAATGCGAACATGCTCATTGTTGCTCCAGTTGGGTTGCCGGGCGTACAGATGTAGAGAAGCTGGCAACGCGACCATATCGATTCGGGCACGGACCCAAAATCGGGTAGGAATTCTGTAGCCGGTTCAGTATTCAGATAATAAGGTTCCGCACCGGCCAGTAATGCAGCGCCTTCATAGATTTGATAAAAAGGATTGGGCATTGCCACGATCGCATTTTGACTGCGGTCAACGACACACTGAGCGAATGAATACAAGCCTTCTCGGGTGCCGCTCAGAGGCAGTATGTGCTGCTCGGCATTAAGCGAAGCGACGGGCAAATCGAAGCGTTGGATCAGCCAGTTTCGGATTGTTTCTCTTAATTCCAGAATACCCTTGGTGGACGGATATTGAGTCAGCGTATCCAATTGGCCGGCTAATTTTTCACCAATAAATCCTGGTGTAGCATGTTGGGGTTCGCCCAATGATAATGCGATAGGGTATATACCACTGGGTGGGTTTATTCCCTTGTTAAGCTGGCGGAGTTTTTCAAACGGGTACGGATGAAGTCTGGAAAGCTGCGGGTTCATTAAATGTGAGTGTGATGTATCGGCTGAGTCGGCTTTTGCGCCGCATTATCGCATGTGAAAGCCAAACTGTCTGACTAGAAATTCGGGTTGGCCTGTCTAAGTACTCCGTCTAGGGTGCATTGTCGGGTTCAGCTTGGCTTTGAACCCGTTAAGTGTACCTGGACGAAGTACGAGTAAGTCACTGGCATTGCGGCCGTTTACCTTGCGTCTGAGCTCGATTCCATTTTCTTAGCGCTGACGGCATGCGCTTTTTTAAGTCCTCGATCCGGGTCCCATGAGAGGGGTGTGTGGATAAGAATTCCGGCGTTTTACCACGGCTGGCTTTGCCCATATTAATCCATAGGTCAACGCTTTCTTTGGGGTCAAAACCAGCATCTGACATAAGATCCAAGCCGAGTAAATCAGCTTCGCTTTCCTGGGACCGGCCATAGGGCATGAGTATTCCATATTGCGCACCGACCCCCAGTAAGCCCATTAAAGCTTGTCCGGTTCCCGTGGTGGCGCCAGCCAATGCTTGTGTAAGTGACAAGCCGCTTTGCACCGCAAATTGTTGGGATACGCGTTCATTGCTGTGCTGAGCCAGCACGTGGGCGATTTCGTGTCCTATGACAGCGGCCAATTGATGCTGGTTCCGCGCGACTTTAAGTAAACCCGTGTGCACCCCAATCTTGCCGCCCGGTAAGGCGAAAGCGTTAGGTGAAGCTTCTTCAAACACGACAATTTCCCAACGCCCTTTGACTTGCTTGGTCAGCGAATTTGAGACACAGCGAATTAGCCGGTTGGCTGCTGGATCTTTGGAAATCGGCAGCTTCTTTTTTTGATTTTCAAACGCCTGAATTCCCATCTGATCCATTTGATCTTCGGGCATCATCGTAAATTGGCTGCGACCCAAAGGTGAAGTGGAACAACCTGAAAAAATAACCAGGCCGGCAAGGAGTAAATATTTTGCGACAAAGTTTGTTTGGTACATGTTAAGTTTTCGTCGTTTTATAGCTTAATTCAGGTTTTATGATATCAGACCTATCCGGTGGGTTAGAAATGCAAATAGTGTTGCATGGAACAGAATAAAGTCTTAAGGGTGTCTCACATTTTGTGCCGGACCCTTAACCTTATATGTAAATCTGCTATATTCCCTTAATAGGTTGTAAATAAATAAGCTGAAAGAGTCGTGCCAAAAAAATTTGAAAAAAGAAGATACCCGAGAGTCAATGCTAACCTAGTGGCAAATGTGACTTGCGATAGCGGTATCAAACTAAAATTGAATGTATTGGATACTTCGAGTACGGGATTGAAATTGCAATGCAATTGGGCTGAGCGCGATATTTTGACCCCTTGCGGACAATGGACTCAAAACGGGCGGCCGATAGAAGCGGATATTTGCATCGATATACCGATTTCGGGAAACAAATCCCATGCGATCAAAGCGCGGTGTTTGCTGGCATTTTCGCGACGGGTTGCAAGGGATAGATTTCAGGTCGGTATGAAATACCTCGACCTCGATGAGAAAAGCTTCTCAAATCTGGGCGAATTTATAAATATGAGGCTGAAGGAAGCCTCTTAATAGAAGTACCCTGAAATTAACCGACCTGAGTAATCGAATCTATAATAAGTTGTTTGATTTCCTGTTTGCGTAAATCCGACTCAATTTTTCCGCTATCTTCTTCACTGATATAGAAAACATCTTCCGCACGACTACCGACAGTGGTAATTTTTGCCCGGTGTAGTTGAATCTTCAGGTCGCTAAAAACCTTGCCAACCTTAGATAACAGGCCTGGGCGGTCTGCTGCCGCAAGTTCGAGTACAGTGTAAAGGCGTTGGGGTTCGATATCGAAGTTTATCTCGGGTTTAATGGGAAAATGCCTGACTTGTCGGTCTTCTCGGCGAATGACTTGAAAGTTTGAATTATGCGGATCAAGCAGGTGTTTGCGCAGTCGAATACAGATATCATGTTCGCGGGCAAGGTCCAGAATTGGTTCACCGGTTTGCTCCAGGATCTGGTAACTGTTCAAAACCAAACCGTGTTTGGTCGTAATAATTCTGGCGTCCAGAATTGTCAGGCCCAATTGATCCAACAGCGCCGTGCTTTGGTAAAAAAGCGCTTGTTTGTCTTCGGTATACAAAAATATTTCTGCGCTACCGCGTTGGTCGTGGGGTCTTAAAAAAACCAAAGGAAAATCGCTAGCGGCGCACGAAGAAATGGCAATGGTATGCCAGACGGCTTCATCCACGGAATAACGCAGAAAATAGTCGGATTCCAGCATTCGCCAGACCGCATAGATTGTTTGCTCCGTCATTCCAAGTTTGATCAATATTTTGAAGGCTTCGTTTTGGGCACTTTGTATGGTGCGTGTTTTTTCAACCGGGTTGTCCAATCCGCGGTGCAGGGTTTTGTGCGTGGACGTATAAAGTTGTTTAAGTAAAGAGTCTTTCCAAGCATTCCACATGCTCGGGTTGGTTGCACGGATATCGGCAACGGTTAGCAGGTAGAGGTAATTCAAACGTTCCAAACTGCCGACCAGCGTTGCAAATTCGTGAATTACGTCGGGGTCGCTCAAATCTTTGCGTTGCGCGGCCATTGACATAACCAAATGGTTGCGCACCAACCAAGCTACAAGCTCGGTTTCGTGTTCCGTGAGCTGGTGCTGTTGACAGAAATTGCTGGCGACGGTTTCGCCGAGTTCTGAATGATCACCACCTTTACCTTTCGCAATATCGTGAAACAAGGCCGCGAGATAAAGTAGTTCCGGCTTGCGAATTAGCCTGAAAACATCGTTACAGAATGGCAGTTCGTCATTGTGTTTGTCCAACGCGAAGCGACGCAAATTTCGAATTAAAAATAGAGTATGTTGGTCTACCGTGTAGATATGAAATAAGTCGTATTGGATGCGCCCAACGATATTTGCAAATGCCGGTATGTATGCGGCGAGGATTCCGTAACGGTTCATACGTCGCAATTGATGCGTTATTCCTGGAGTCTGAGCAAGTATCTGGATAAATAGTTTAGTGACTTGTGGGCTTTGCCGGAATTCGTTGTCGATTAAGTGTAGATTTTGACGGATCAAACGTATAGTGGATGCTCTAATCCCCTTTAGCCGGGGTATTTGCTGTTGAATCGAGAATATTTCCAGCAGCGCTATTGGGTGACGCTCGAATACCTTTTCGTCGGTAACTTCAATGTAGTCACACAGCGATTGAAAGCGCGAATTTATCGGCACGATATCGCACCGTTCGTGTTCGCGGTAGATGATTTCGCGAAACAGCTGGAGTAACATTTCATTCAATCGCTCCAAGCCCATTACCGTTCGGTAATATTTCTGCATGAATTGTTCTACAGCACTGGATTCCCCAGAGTCCTTGAAACCGAATTGGGTTGCCAATACACGTTGATGGTCAAACAACAGTCGGTTTTCGCCGCGGTCCGTCAATATTTGCAGTGCAAACCGGACCTCAGACAGAAATATTTGTGCTGTGCACAATTCCTGAAATTCATCTTCGGTCAGACAGCCGTTAGCAACGAGTTCATGTAATGTTCGGGTTCTGTAGTGTCGGTTTTTGATCCACGCGATCATTTGTAAGTCCCGGAGACCTCCGGGGCCTTCTTTTACATCGGGTTCCAGTTTGAATGCAGAATCGTGATGCTTTATATAGCGCGCATGTTGTTCGGCTAGTTTGGCTTCGAAAAAATCACCTGACGGCCAGATATTATCGGGTCCGGTACGTTGTAGCATGGCGTCGAACAAAGCCGGGGAACCGTACAGTAGCCGTGCTTCTATTAGCGTGGTCAGTATCACCTGATCGCCACGTGCCTTGTCTTCACATTCGTCCAGTGTTCTTACGCTGTGGCCTATTTTTAAGCCGGTATCCCAAAGGAAGCGCAAAAAGTTTTCCAATGCAGCGATGTGCGTCGAATCTATTTCCGCATCATGCAGGATGAGTAGGTCGATATCCGAGTAGGGCTGGAGTTCTCGCCTACCGTAACCACCGACGGCAATCAGTGCGAAATTTTCCAAATTTGTGCATACGAAATGCTGCCAACTCTGAATCAGAATTTCATCAATAAGGTCAGCACGTGCGTGCAATAGACTGAATATGGGAACTTTGGCTTTGAATTGTTCGGCTAACTGTTCGTTATGTTCACGAATCAGGTCCTTAAAATAAATTGCCGGCTTTGGAGTGTCGAATGCTGCCTGATTAACCGATGATTTTAATGTTGTCTTTTTCAATTGTTTCGTCTTTACGTAGGGTTAGAATTTCGAACCCGGTTTCAGTAACCGCTAGGGTATGTTCCCATTGCGCGGATAAGCTTCTGTCCTTGGTAATCGCGGTCCAACCATCCGGCAGGATCTTGACATTCCGTTTCCCAATATTAATCATGGGTTCGATAGTAAAGGTTAGGCCAGGTTCAAGCACCAAGCCAGTATTTTGCTTGCCATAATGCAGTATTTGAGGGTCTTCGTGAAAGATTTTCCCAATGCCATGCCCGCAAAATTCGCGGACGACGGAATAGCGGCGCGATTCTGCGTACTTTTGGATTGCGTATCCGATATCGCCAAGACATGCGCCGGGTTTCACCTTATTTATACCTACATACAAAGCTTGCTGGGTTATATCAATTAATTTTTTGGCGTGAGGCAGTGCTTTGCCGACGGTAAACATTTTACTGGTATCGCCATGGTATTTGTTTTTGATAACAGTTATGTCGATATTGACAATATCGCCGTTGCGTAATTTCTTTTTGCCAGGTATACCGTGGCACACTTGATGATTAATTGATGTGCAAATGGATTTTGGAAAGCCGCGATAATTCAGTGGTGCGGGTATGGCTTGTTGTACGTCCACGATATATTCATGGCAGATATTGTCTAATTCTTCCGTTGTGATGCCGGGAACAACATGCGGCTCGATCATCTCCAAAACATCGGCCGCCAATTGGCCTGATATGCGCATGAGTTCGATTTCTTCGGCAGTTTTAAGCGTTATACTCATAGAAGTCAGGTTGGTTAGCAATGGCTAAAAGTCATATGCATAATTGATTCTGCCGACTATTGTACCGAATAACAATCTTGTCTCGCGTAAATGTTTATTGCGTTTCGGTAATAGCGATGCGCTCTGAGTTAATAATTGTTGGGGCGTATGATTTATGGTATAAAGCATCGCCGATTTCGGCATTAATTCTCACACACACCGTCACATTTGGTTTGGGTGCCTGGTTTTTATTGCCGGGTCATCGAATGGGGTGCGTGGAGGCGTAACCCATCGCGCTAAATACTTACTCCCGTAGCGAGTATTTGGCGTTAAAAATTAGGAGTATAGATACATGGCAAATGTCACAATGCGCCAAATGCTTGAGGCGGGCGTTCATTTCGGGCACCAAACTCGCTACTGGAATCCGAAAATGGGGTCTTACATTTTTGGAGCCAGAGGGCGAATTCATATCATCAACCTCGAAAAAACCTTGCCTCTGTTCAATGAGGCGATGAAGTACTTCGAGCAGACCGCGGCAAATAAGGGCACAGTCTTATTCGTTGGAACCAAAAAGGCTGCGCGTAAATCGGTAGAGGAAGAAGCCACTAAATGCGGCATGCCCTACGTCAATTATCGTTGGCTGGGTGGCATGCTAACCAATTTCAAAACCATTAAACAATCGATCAACCGTTTGAAAGAGTTGGAATCCATGCGGGATGACGGTAGCTTGCAGCAGTTTAGCAAAAAAGAAGCCTTGGGTATGACCCGTGAATTGGAAAAACTGGAGCGAGGTTTGGGTGGAATCAAGGATATGACTCGACTTCCGTCGGTTTTATTCGTGTTGGACGTTGGCTACGAGAAAAACGCGGTTAACGAAGCGAAAAAATTGGGTATTCCGATTGTGGGTGTGGTTGACACGAATAACAATCCAGGTTCGATCGATTACATAATTCCCGGTAACGACGATTCGATTCGTGCGATTAGATTGTATTCTCAAAGCGCATCCATAGCTATTCTCGAGGGGAAAACCCACGGGATTGAGACCGGCGCGGACGACGAATTTGTTGAAATGGATCAAGCTGCCGGGGACGTTAAAGCGGAATAAGGCAAATAAGGCCATTCCGCCTGTGAAAGGTGGCTCGCGAATAGCAAACAAAGCGCCTCTTTATTAAGAGGCGTTTTTCGAAATATATTGAGAAAGTTTTGAGGTATTACATATGAACGTTACAGCAGCAATGGTAAAAGAGCTGCGTGAGCGAACTGGCTCCGGAATGATGGAATGTAAAAGGGCTTTAGTTGAAGCTGACGGCAACATGGAGCTTGCAATCGAGCAGATGCGTAAGGCTGGCCTAGCCAAAGCGGACAAAAAAGCGAATAGGATCGCGGCTGAAGGTGCTGTATTTATAAAATCTAGCGGGGATGGTAAATTTGCCACAATTGTAGAAATTAATTGCGAAACGGATTTTGTTGTGAAAGGCGATGATTTCTTGAATTTTGCGGATGCTGTAGTGAATGTAGCGATGGATTCTGACGCGGATTCGATCAAGTCGTTTATGCAATCCAGATTGGACGATGAAGGTACAATTGAACAGGCACGATTACGTTTGATCGCTAAAATTGGTGAGAATATCAATGTTCGGCGCATGCAGCGAATTGCCAATCAGAATAGTGCTATCGGTTATTATTTGCACGGCAGTCGTATCGGTGTCCTCGTTGAAACCGAGGGCGGAGATGATGCGCTTCGAAGAGATATTGCAATGCACATCGCCGCAAGTAAACCGCAGTGCGTAGCGGAGTGTGACGTATCGGAAGAGTTACTGAATCGAGAGCGGGATGTTTTTGTCGCTCAGGCGAAAGAGTCCGGTAAGCCGGACAACATCGTTGAAAAAATGGTGGCGGGTCGTTTGAAAAAATTTCTTGGCGAAATTACACTGGTCGGTCAACCGTTCATCAAAGACCCAGACGTTTCAATCGCTAGTCTGCTCAAAAATAAAAATGCCACTGTACTTCGGTTTGTGCGTTATGAGGTTGGGGAAGGAATTGAAAAGAAAGATGAAAATTTCGCCGAAGAGGTTATGGCCCAGGTTCGCGGTGATTAAACCGGTTGTTCTATTACCAACAAGTTAAATTGTATTGATTGGATGGTGGCACGGTCGCTCTTTCGGCTCAGAGTGCGAGGGTGGTTGCATTGTAGTTTCTTTAATTAGACCGATTGTTGTATTGGATATAATCCAGGATAGTAGTCCGATGGGTAGGCCTAAAAATTAAGTATGAATGGACTAATTTGCCAACGGATTCTACTGAAACTCAGCGGTGAAGCGCTGATGGGCGATCAGGGTAACGGTATTGATGCGAATACCGTCAAACGGCTGGCGTCGGAGATTTGTGAGTTGTCTGCTGCCGATATTCAAGTGGGTGTAGTGATCGGAGGTGGTAATATACTACGCGGCGCTGAAAAAGCGTCCCAAGGACTCGATCGGGTAACCAGTGATCACATGGGTATGCTTGCGACTGTGATTAACGCTTTGGCTATGCAGGATGCTTTGGAAAACCTGGGGCAGCAAGTCCGTGTGATGTCGGCGCTCAAGATTAATCAAGTCTGTGAGGACTATATACGCCGCCGTGCGGTTAGGCACTTGCAAAAACATCGCGTTGTTATTTTTGCGGCCGGAATAGGGAATCCGTTTTTTACAACGGATTCAGCTGCGAGTTTGCGTGCTATCGAGATCAATGCGGAATTACTGATCAAGGCGACCAAAGTGGACGGAGTTTATTCAGCGGATCCGCTCAAAGAACCGAATGCCGAATTTTACCCAAAATTGACGTACGATCAGGCACTTGATCAACGATTGAATGTCATGGACGCGACCGCATTGGTTTTGTGCCGAGACAACAACATGCCGCTGCGGATTATGAATATTTTTGAAGCGGGTGCAATAATGCGTCTGATGCAGGGTGAGGATGTTGGTTCTCTAATCGAAACAGGACAAGAAAATGATTGACGACATTCGCAATGATGCCGATACGCGCATGGCTAAAAGTTTGGAGATACTGAAGCAGGAATTTTCCAAAGTCAGGACCGGGCGCGCACATGTCAGTTTGCTCGATCATATTATGGTTCCCTATTACGGAACTGATACTCCGCTGCAACAAACCGCCAATGTCAATGTTGAGGATTCACGGACCTTAACCGTAACACCCTGGGAAAAGGACTTAGTGCCGGTTATCGAAAAAGCAATTATTAAGTCGGATTTGGGTCTGAATCCTTCAACTGCCGGCACCGTGATACGTATTCCATTGCCTGCGTTAACTGAAGAACGTCGCAAAGACCTTGTTAGAGTTGTTCGGCAGGAAGCCGAAAACAGTCGTATCGCTATTCGCAATATTCGTCGGGATGCAAATAGCGAAACCAAGGAAGCTATGAAAGAAAAGCTGATTAGCGAGGACGAAGAGCGTCACGGCGAAGAACTGATTCAGAAGCTTACGGACACATATATCAAAGGGGTAGACGAGCTTTTAAAGGAAAAAGAAGCTGATTTGCTGTCGGTGTAATCCTTTACGGCCGTAATGCACTGCAAGCCTAATTTTAGTGTACCGGAATTCTTGCTAGATTGTCGACAATGATTGAACAAGAAAATGCGAATGAAAATGTAGCGGGCGATATTAGCGTATTGCCTTCCCATATTGCCATAATTATGGATGGCAACGGGCGTTGGGCGCAGCAACGTTCATTGCCGCGTACCGCGGGGCATCAGGCCGGAGTCAAGTCAATTCGTGCAGCAGTAGAACGTTGTGCGATCAATCGAATTAACGCGCTGACTTTGTTCGCGTTTAGCAGTGAAAACTGGCGTAGGCCCCGGCAGGAAATAGACGTGTTGATGAGTTTGTTTGTATCGACTTTGGATCATGAAACGGACTCTTTGCACAAAAACGGAATTCGGCTACGATTTATCGGCGATCGGAGTGCTTTTTCCGCAAAACTGCAACAGAAAATTACTGAGTCCGAAAAGCTTACGCAAAACAATACTCGGCTTAACCTTTCGATAGCGGCCAATTATGGAGGGCGCTGGGATATTATCCAGGCGGTCCGCAAACTAGCGGTTAATGTCGAGCAAGGTATCATTTCCTCATCTGAGATTTCAAATGAGTCTTTGGAGGAACATCTTGCGTTCGCGGGCTTACCCGAACCCGACCTTTTTATCCGTACGGGTGGTGAATGTCGAATCAGTAATTTTTTACTCTGGCAACTTGCCTATACGGAATTGTATTTTACCCCCACGCTTTGGCCGGACTTTGATCAAAATGAATTTGATCGGGCTTTGGAAGATTATGCAGGTCGCCAGCGTCGTTTCGGTTATACGGGCGAACAAATTGAATCTAATGCTCCCAAAAACAAAGTGGCTCATTGATCCACACATTAACTCTTAAGCTATCTCACATGTTGTTTACACGCGTTATAACCGCATCTATTCTTGCGCCGCTCATTATCTGGGCCATTTTAAAACTGCCTAATAATTATTTCGCCCTGCTGTGGGGGGGTGTCATTTTACTGTGTGGCTGGGAATGGTCGAATTTAGCCGGGCTTAAATCGATTTTTGCCCGGCTTTTATTTCTGGCCGTCATCGCTGTATCGGCACTACCATTTTGGTACTGGACGGATATAATCGCCAACATTGCGCAATATTTCGAATCCCGGGCGTTTTTGAAATATTCGACGGTAATCGATTGGTTCGCCATGCCTGCGGTGGTTTTTTGGCTAATGGCTTGCGTGGCTTTGAAGCAGCAAGAACAGAGGCTGTTAAAGTCCCGGCCATCGATCGGATTAAAGCTCTTTATCGGCTGGTTTGTATTGATTATCGCATGGGCATTTTTAGATCGTTTGCGTCATTATCATGGCGCGGAGTTCGTGTTGTTTTTATTTTTTTTGGTATGGCTTGCGGATATCTCCGCCTATTTTATTGGTCGTGCGTATGGAAAAGCCAAACTCTCACCGCATATTAGTCCCGGAAAAACAATGGCCGGGATGAACGCAGCGCTAGCGGTAGCGATAATTGCCGCAGTCGTTCAAGGGCTCTATTACGATTTTAAAATTGGGATTATTATCGATTTTGTGTTGTTATCTTTGATCACGGTACTGATTTCAATCTATGGTGATTTAGGTGTTAGCTTAGCCAAACGGTGGCGTGGCGTTAAAGACAGCGGCAATTTGCTTCCCGGACACGGCGGTTTGCTGGACAGGCTAGACAGCTTGCTTGCTGCGATTCCGGTATTTTTCACTGGGCTGGTGTTAATCTACGAAGGTATCATTAAGTGAGATCGCTCTGCGTATTGGGATCTACCGGTTCGATAGGCATTAGCACCTTGGATGTGGTAGCGCGTCACCCGGATCGCTACAAGATTGTCGCGCTGAGCGCGAACCAAAACTCAGAATTACTTTATCAACAGTGCCTAACGCACAAGCCTGACCAGGTCGTATTGGTCGACCAGGTTGCTGCCCAAACGCTACGCGATCAATTGAACCAACATCCCGGAATTGATACGGAAGTGTTGAGTGGAGTTGAGGCCTTGCGGCAAATAGCCGCGTTGGAATCGGTAGATACGGTTATGGCTGCAATTGTCGGAGCGGCCGGGTTACTGCCTACCCTGGCGGCCGCGAACAGCGGCAAAAGAGTGTTGCTGGCAAACAAAGAAGCATTGGTTATGTCGGGACAATTGCTGTTAGACGCAGTTGCGCAGAGCGGTGCTGAGTTGTTACCGGTCGATAGTGAGCATAACGCGATTTTTCAATGCATGCCCGCCGGCTTTCGAGTAGGTGGACATCCACAAGGTGTAAAACGGATATTGTTGACCGGATCAGGCGGACCGTTTCGCACTACTCCGCTTGATCAACTTCCAGATGTTACTCCGCAGCAGGCCGTAGCCCATCCAAATTGGGACATGGGCAAAAAAATATCGGTTGATTCAGCGACAATGATGAATAAAGGACTAGAATTTATTGAAGCCAGTCTTCTTTTTGATATGCCCGAAAATCATATTCAAATCGTTATTCATCCTCAGAGTGTGATCCATTCGATGGTTGATTACACCGATGGTTCTATACTTGCGCAACTTGGGAACCCTGACATGCGGGTACCCATTGCACACACATTGGCTTGGCCTGAACGTTTTGAATCCGGCGTGGAACCTTTGGATATCTTCAAAGTCAAACGCTTGGATTTTGAGCCACCGGACGAAGAGCGGTTCCCGTGCTTGAAACTTGCTTATGCAGCGGTTAACGACAGGGGGATTATGCCCACGGTTATGAATGCTGCCAATGAGATAGCGGTTGCGTCGTTTTTGGCCGGTCAAATTCGTTTTACGGACATTTATCGAATAATCGCGCATTGCATGGATAGGATAGACAATCGTGCTGCTCAGGACTTGGAGGTCGTGCTTGATTCGGATAGACAGTCCCGTACGATAGCGGAAACATATATTTCGACTAATTTACACTGAATTATGGGATCAATACTTCACACGTTGGTTTTTTTTATCATCACGCTGGGCATTTTGATCGCGTTTCACGAGTTCGGGCATTTTTGGGTTGCGCGCAGATTGGGCGTCAAAGTTACCCGGTTTTCGATCGGTTTCGGTAAACCGATTTGGCGCCACCAAAAAACCCCGGATGCTACCGAATACGTCATTGCCGCGATTCCGCTGGGTGGTTACGTCAAGATGGTTGGGGAAGGTGACGAGGATGTTAAACTTGAAGACTTACCCTTCGCGTTTAATCGGCAAGCATTGTGGATTCGTACCGCAATCGTATTGGCAGGACCTTTATTTAACCTGTTGTTAGCCGTGTTGTTTTTTTGGATCGTATTTGTAGTCGGCGAAACAGGATTTAAACCCGTTCTCGGGAAAATCGAAAGTGGTACGTTGGCGGCACAATCCGAGTTCAAGGAAGGCGATTTAATCCTGTCGGTCAACGGTGTAGAAACACCGACATGGAGCAAGGCAATGACGACACTGTTAACCGAGATAATTGACCACGAAAGTGTTTCGGTAGTCGTGGAAACTCAGGATGGGGTAAATCAAGCAAAGACTTTGAATGTTCCGCAACACGTAGCCATGGATCCGGGTGTGTTGCAAGACCGTTTGGGTTTTGTGCCCTGGCGTCCACAATTCCCCGCCATGATTGATAGTGTACTTGAAGACAGCCCGGCCGAGGCCGCAGGGTTGTTACCCGGTGACTTGATTGTGAGCACGGACGACATTGTTGTCGAAAATTGGAGCCAATGGGTGGGGCTGGTACAGCAACGACCGGGTAAAACCATACACGTGGTATTTGAGCGCGATGGTGTCGAAATGAATGTTGATATTCGATTGGCATCGGTAGATGCGAACGGTAAGCAGATTGGGCGTATTGGTGCGTCTGGACGAATACCCCAGGAATTGGTTGATCAATTGACCTTGGAATACCGCTTGGATATGTGGCCTGCATTGCAAGAGTCCTTTCTCAAAGTCGGTGAATTTTCAGTTCTTACGGTCAAGATAATGGGGCGCATGCTGATTGGAAAGGCGTCGATTGATAACTTAAGCGGTCCAATCAGTATTGCTAAATATGCGGGGCAGTCCGCCAGCATGGGTTTTGTTCACTTCATGAAATTTCTAGCGTTTATCAGCATCAGTCTGGGGGTGCTAAACTTGATGCCAATACCGATGTTGGATGGTGGGCATCTGCTCTTTTTCCTCATTGAGGGGATTAAAGGCAGTCCGGTTTCGGAGCAAGTTCAAGCCATTGGCCAGCAGGTGGGTATCGTGTTGTTACTGTCTCTTATGGGCTTGGGCTTCTTTTTGGATATTGAGCGCTTATTTCAGTAACGCTCTTAATGGCTTGAGTGATCACCGGCGATGTTAAGTGCACCTCTATTAATTCATGAAAAAGCATCTTGAGTCCAAAATTCCCAAGTGCTGCGTTGCTCAGTGTTCCCAATAGAATAACTATTCCAAACACTGAGCGCCTTGCTCTTGAAAAT